>NZ_DATINC010000139.1:0-7579 GCF_035474675.1 Jatrophihabitans sp.
GTGGTGACCAACGAGCTGGTGTTCGCCGGCAACAGCGCGGTGCTCGAGCCCGAGGGCGCGGTGATCCTCGACGCGGTGCTGCCGCCGCTGCGCCGGATCGACAACCAGATCCAGGTGGACGGCCACACCAACCAGCAGAACGTCAGCACCGCGCCGTACCCCAGCGGCTGGGAGCTGTCCTCAGCCCGGGCGTCGTCGGTGGTGCGCTACCTGGTGGCACACGGCCCGATCGCGGCGAGCCGGCTGAGCGCGGCCGGCTTCTCCGACCAGCGGCCGTTGCTGCCGGCCAGCGACCCGCGCTCGATCACCCGCAACCGGCGGGTGGACATCGTGGTGCTGTCCAAGCTCCCGGCCGCCGTCCGCAGCCAGCTGCCGGTCCTGGGCAGGGATGCCGGCCATGGCTGAGCCGACCCCGCCCCAGCAGCCTTTCCGCACCGAGACCAGGAGCACGACATGACGATGACCGCGACCGACCGGCCCGACCGGATCGCCAACGAGGTTTCCAGCAAGGGCGGCCGGGCCGGCGCCAAGGGCAACCCGGCCGAGACCGGCAAGGCAGCCGGCAAGCAGCCGGGCAAGAAGAAGTCCAAGAAGAAGTTCATCGTGCTGGCCGTGGTGGTGCTGCTGCTGGGGGCGGTGGCGAAGTTCACCGTGCTCAAGCCGTCGGGCGCCGCCGCGGATGCCAAGCCGGTGCCCGGGCACGTGCTGGCGATGCCGGACATGACGCTCAACCTGGCCGGCGGGCACTACCTGCGGATCAAGCTCGCCCTGCAGACCGTGGAAGGGACCTCGGAGGAGTTGGACACCAGCGAGGCCTCCCAGGCCGTCATCGAGGTCTTCAGTGACCGTCCGGTGGCGGAGCTGACCGGCGAAGCGGCCCGGTCCAAGGCGAAGAAGGAGCTGCTGGTCAAGCTGCAGAAGGTGTACCCCAAGCAGATCATGGACGTCATCTACACGGAGTTCTTCACGCAGTAACCCACCCTTCCACCACGTGCTGCCACCTCCCGCCACCGGTGCGGGAGGTCCCGGCTGAGCCGGAGTGCTCAGGTCTGCTGCGTCCCGGTCGAACGTTGTTCATGTGGCAACGTCACCATCCGCGCATCTTGCACCGGTTCGTAGTCTGGCCCGGCGACCCGTAGAGGGCGAGGACGCGTCCGGTCCGCTGGCCTACGACTTCCGCCGGCCCACCAAGCTCTCCCGTGACCACGTCCGGGCGCTGCAGATGTGCTACGAGACCTACGCCCGGCGGGTGACCACGCTGCTCACCAGCGGCCTGCGCCAGCTCTGCCAGGTCAACCTGGTCGCCATCGAGCACCAGAGCTACGAGGAGTACATCTCCACCCTGGCGCCGACCACCATCCTGTCGGTGCTGGACATGGGGCCGCTGCCGGGCACCGCGCTGCTGGAGTTCTCGGTGCCCACCGCGCTGGCCTGCGTGGACTACCTGCTCGGCGGTCCGGGCGGTGACCAGCCCACCCGGCAGCTCACCGACTTGGAAAGCGGCCTGCTGCGCAACCTGATCGAGCAGATGCTCTCGGTGCTGCGCTACGCCGTGGAACCCACCATCGGACTGGACCCGGTGCTGCGCGGCCTGGAGTTCAACCCGCAGTTCGTGCAGGCCGCGGGCGCCTCGGACGGCGTCATCGTCGGCTCGTTCCAGATGCGGGTCGGCAACCAGGTGTGCGTCTCGACGCTGTGCGTTCCGTTCGCCGCGCTGCTGCCCCGGCTGCAGGTCGGCAAGGAAGGCCGTGCCCAGAGCCCCGCCGAGCAGCTGGCCGAGCAGCAGGCCGCCCAGCAGGTGCGTGCCGCGCTCGGCAACGTGCCGGTCGAGGTGTCGCTCAGCTTCGCCCCGGTGCAGCTGACCCCGAACGAGATCGTCCGGCTCGAGCCCGGCGACGTGATACCCCTGCGGCACCAGGTCACCACCCCGCTGATGGTGACCTCCGGCGGCATCACCTTCGCGCACGCCCTGGCCGGCCGGCAGGGCAGCCGGCTCGCCGGCCTGGTCGTCGGCAACAACAGGAGGAACAACCCGTGACCCAGACCATGTTCACCAACGAGCTCGCCCGCTCCGCGGCCCTGGCCGCACTCGCCAGCCTGCCGATCTCGGACCCGCTGGAGCCGGGAGTGGCCAGCAACGACCCGGACCAGTTGCGCTTCGACGGCGTGGCGGTGACCGCCCGGTTCACCGGCGGTTGCAGCGGCGAGGTGCTGATCGCGGTGGAGCGTGCGCTGGCCGATGCCCTGCAGAACTCCCCGCTGGGCGCGCTGGACGTCTCGGCCGCACTCACCCCCGCCCTGACCGCGGCGGCCGGGGTGGCCGGCACCGTGCAGATCGGCCCGGGCCAGGCGCTGGAGCCGGCGACCGCGCTGGCCGCGCTGCTCGGCAAGCCCGGTGCGCAGGCCGTTCCGCTGCTGTACCAGGGAATGCCGCGGGCCCTGGTGGGCATCGTGGTCACCGCCGAACCCACCGCGACCGGCCCGCAGGCGCCGCACTACCCGAGCCCGGAGGAGCTGCGTGCCACCGGTCCGTCCGGTGCGCCGGCGGCCCGGACCTCGCTGCGCACCGGCCTGGACCTGCTGCGCGACGTCAGCATGGAGGTCACCGCGCAGATCGGCAGCACCCGGATGACCATCAGCGAGCTGCTGTCCCTCAACGAGGGCGCGGTGGTGGAGCTGGACCGGGCCGCCGGCGCGCCAGCCGACCTGCTGGTCAACGGCCACCTGATCGCGCGCGGCGAGGTCGTGGTGATCGACGAGAACTTCGCCCTGCGGATCGTGGAGATCGTCGCCGACGATCCGGTGCCCGCGCGGTCGTGAACACCGTCGCCGTCATAGGCCGGATGCTGCTTGCCCTGGTCTTCGTGCTGGGCGTGATGTGGCTGCTGGCCCGCTGGGCCCGCAAACCCCTCGGTGGCAAGGCCGACCGGGTGATGGCGGTGCTGGCCCGGCAGCAGCTGAGCCGCACCTCCTCGGTCGCCGTGCTGCGGGTGATGGACCGGGCCCTGGTGCTCGGCGTCACCGAGCAGGGCGTGCAGCTGCTCACCGAGACCGAGCTGTCCGCGGTCGAGGACGCGCTGGCCACCGAGGCCACCACCGGCCGGAGCCGGGTCCGCGCCCGGGCCGCGATCACCGCCGGCCCGGACGGGGACGCCCCGCCCGAAGGACAGCTGCGGCCGGTCGCCGGCCGGGCGGCTGCCCTCGACGGATCGGTGCTCTCGCCCAAGACCTGGCGGCAGCTGGTCAACGCCGCCCGCGAGCTGACGGTCCGCCGATGAGGAAACTGCTCGTCACGCTGGCGCTGGCTGCCGGCCTGCTCGGTGCCGGCCTGCTGACCGGTGCCGCCTCGGCCGGGGCGACCACGCTGCCGGTGAGCACCGTCCAGCACCAGACCGCCGCCCGGTACGCGACCGCCGCGGAGCACGAGACGACGACGCTGCCGCTGCTGGTGCCGAAGCTGGCGCCGGTCGGGCCCACCAAGCCGGCTGGGCCCACCGGCACCGTCAACCTCGACATCAATCCCAAGCCCAGCACGTCGGTCAGCATCCTGCTGCTGCTCACCCTGCTGTCGGTGGCGCCGTCGATCCTGCTGCTGATGACCAGCTTCACCAAGATCTTCGTGGTGCTGGGACTGACCCGCAATGCCCTGGGACTCAACGGTGTTCCGCCCAACCAGGTGCTGGCCGGGCTCTCGCTGTTCCTCAGCCTGTTCATCATGAGCCCGGTGGTGAAGAAGGTGAACGAGCAGGGGGTGCAGCCCTACCTGCACAACACCAAGAGCCAGTCCGTGGCGTTCCGGGACGGCATCGCACCGATCCGGGAGTTCATGCTGGCCCACACCCGCTCGGAGGAGATCGCGCTGATGCTGCGGGCCGGGCACCTGCCGAACCCGCCGACGCCGGACAAGCTGGAGCTCACCACCCTGATCCCGGCGTTCGTGCTCTCCGAGCTGCGCTCGGCGATGATCATCGGCTTCGTGGTCTACATCCCGTTCCTGATCATCGACATGGTGGTCTCGTCCTCGCTGATGTCGCTGGGCATGATGATGCTGCCGCCGGTCTCGGTTTCGCTTCCCTTCAAGCTGCTGCTGTTCGTGCTGGTGGACGGCTGGGGGCTGATCATCAACTCCCTCGTCACCAGCTACTCCACCTAGCGCCGCCGGCCGCGACGACCACGCCAACCAGCCAACGCCAGAAGAGAAACCTTGCCGAAGGGAGGCACGGGTGACCGACACCGCGATCGTGCACCTCGGGCTGCAGGCGATGCTGATCGCCTTCGAGCTCGCCGCGCCGACGCTGCTCACCGCGCTGCTGGTCGGTTTCGGCATCTCGCTGTTCCAGTCGGCGACCCAGATCCAGGAGTTCACGCTGTCGTTCGTGCCCAAGGCGATCGCGGTCGGCATCGCGCTGCTGCTGTCCGGGCGCTGGATGATGCACTCGATGGTGACCTTCACCGAGCAGCTGTTCAGCCAGATCCCGAGCCTGATCAGCTGAGCGCGGCATGAGCATCGAGCTGGGCACCGCGAGCGTGGTGACGCTGCTGCTCGCCTCGATCCGGATCACCGCGTGGCTGGCGATCGCGCCGCCGTTCGCGACCGGCGGGGTGCCCAGGACCGTCCGGGTGATGCTGGCGGTGGGCCTGGCGCTGGCGGTCTCCAACACCGCCCGGGCGCACGCGCCGGCCGCCGAGCTCGGACCGCTGGTCACCAGTGCGGTCGAGCAGCTGGTGATCGGCGCCTCGCTGGGCTTCCTCACCCGGTTGCTGTTCACCGCGGTGGAGGCGGCCGGCGCGCTGATCGACTTGAGCGGCGGGTTCTCCCTCGCCTTCGCCTACGACCCGCTGTCGGCCTCGACCACCTCGGTGTTCGGCAAGTTCTACGGCCTGCTGGCGACCACCCTGATCTTCGCCACCAACGCGCACCTGGTGATCCTGCAGGGCTTCCTGCGGACCTTCGGCTCGCTGCCACTGGACGGCACCATGTCGCTGGCGCACCTGGACACCGAGCTGGTGCACGGTGTCACCGCCATGTTCGTGGCCGCGCTGCAGATCGCCGCGCCGCTGATCGCGGTGCTGTTCCTGGCCGACGTCGCGCTCGGCCTGCTCAGCCGGATCTCGCCGCAGCTCAACGTCTTCCAGGTCAGCTTCCCGCTCAAGATCATGCTGACCCTCGGCCTGGTGGGGCTGAGCTTCGCCACCATGCCGCGGATCGTCACCCAGCTCGGCAGCACGGCGGCCGAGCTGATGATGCGGATCGGGACGGCCGGCTGATGTCGGGCAAGCCCGCCGGGGAGAAGACCGAGAAGGCCAGCCCGCGCAAGCTGAAGAAGGCCCGGCGGGACGGCCAGATCGCCCATACCCCCGAGGTCGGTTCCTGGTTGAGCGTGCTGGCGGCGAGCTTCGTGCTGCCGGCGGTGGGCCGTTCGCTGATGGATTCGGCGCGTACCACCTTCGTCCAGGTCGGCTCGGTGATCGCCACGCCGGACACCGGCCGGGCGCTGGCGATCACCCGCGGCGCGGTCACCTCGGCGGTGCTGGCCACCGCTCCGCTGGCCGTCCTGGTGATGGTCACCTCGGTGGCCTCGGCGGCGATGCAGGGCGGCATCTGGGTGGCGCCGAAGCTGCTGATGCCCAAGCTGACCCGGCTGAACCCGCTCAGCGGGCTGAAGCGGATGTTCGGCCCGCAGGGCATCTGGCAGCTGTTCAAGTCGCTCGGCAAGCTGGCGGTGCTGTCGGCGGTCACCTACTACTCGGTGCGCGAACTGGTGCCGACGCTGATGGCGGCGGGCTCGCTACCGCTGTCCTCGGTGCTGGACACCACCACCGACGCCGCGCTGCGGCTGATCCGGCTGGGCGCGGGTGCGGGGTTGCTGCTGGCCTTCGTCGACGCCGCGGTGGTCCGCCGGCGCACCAACAAGCAGCTGCGGATGACCAAGCAGGAGGTCAAGGAGGAGCACAAGAGCACCGACGGCGACCCGTTGCTGCGCAGCATCCTGCGCTCCCGGGCGCTGGCCATCAGCCGCAACCGGATGATGGCCGACGTGCCGAGCGCCGACGTGGTGGTGGTCAACCCGACGCACGTCGCGGTGGCGCTGCGCTACGACCCGGCCCGCGGCGCGCCGCGGGTGGTGGCCAAGGGCGGCGACCATGTCGCGGCCCGGATTCGTGAGCTCGCCGAGCGCAGCCGGGTGCCGATGGTGGCCGACGTCCCGCTGGCCCGCACGCTGTACCAGACCTGTGAGATCGGCCAGGAGATCCCGCCGGACCTGTACCAGGCGGTGGCCACCGTGCTCGCGTTCGTGATGCGGCTCAAGCGGCGCGGATCGGCAGCCGGCCTGCACCGGATGCAACCGGCCTGAGAAGGGGGACAACCCCCCGCAGGTTGCCGCGCTGTTCGACGAGTTCGACGCCTCTGCCTCCCGCGTGTGCGAGTCCACAGTCCTTGCCCTGGGGATCGAGGTACCCGAGGGCACTGACACCTTGACGGCTATCAGCGTTGAAACGAGCCGTTTAGAGCGCGAGGTGGGTCTGCGGGTAGTCGATCTCGATCTCGATCTCGTGGACGAGGGGGAGATAGCGGAACGCCTCGGTAGGTCTCGCCAAGCCATCAATATGCTGGCCAAGGGGGAACGCGGCTCCGGGGACTTCCCTACGCCGTTCGGGTTGCCTGGCGGTAGGCGGGTGTGGACGTGGGCCGCAATAGCTCGATGGGTACGCCTGCACAAGCCCGATTGGGACGACCCAGCTGAGCCCGATCACCTGTCTCGTGGGGAGCAACGCGAACTCGCCGCATGGCTGACGAAGCGCACCCAACCCTCCCAGCTCCGACGCTGAGACGCGGCAGCTCCGCTGGAAGCAGGGGGATTTCAGCCGCGCGGCTTACCAGCGGTTGGGGTCGTTGCGGATGACGAACTTGCGAAAGAAGACACCGGTGCCCCCGCACAGTTCGCCGTCCCGGCGCTGAAAGTGCACCATGTCGGCGGCGTCCGCCGGTGTGAACGTCTGGTTGCAACGGTCGCAGCAGGCTTCCCTGAGACCGTCGTCCAGCCGACTCCGGTTGGACTCTGACATCGGTATCTCCCTCGCCCCACCTTTTGCCTACACCCGTTCCATCGGCGTGTCGGCAGGCGGGATTAGCTCCTCGGCCGGCTCAGGTCGCCGGCCCGGGTGCCGAATAGTTCATACGCCAGGACGGCGACAAAGCAGACACGGACCGGTCTGCACCAGCAGGGCAGTACCTGACCTTGTCGCCGCGATGAGCCCCGAAGGTGTATGTGAATCCCAGACGGTTGAGTCAGCTGGCCGTGCCGATCGGCGTGGTGGCCATCATCCTGATGATGGTGGTGCCGGTCCCGTCCGGAGTGCTGGACTTCCTGATCGCAGTCAACATCACCGGCGCGCTGCTGATCGTGCTGGTCAGCATGTACGTCGAGCGGCCGCTGGACTTCTCCAGCTTCCCGTCGCTGCTGCTGGTGGCGACCCTGTTCCGGCTGGCGCTCAACATCTCCGCCACCCGCCAGGTGCTCGGCAAGGGCTACGCCGGCAAGGTGATCAACGCCTTCGGGCACTTCGTCATCGGCGG
>NZ_DATINC010000140.1:0-87968 GCF_035474675.1 Jatrophihabitans sp.
CAGCAGGAGCGCGAGCTGGGCGTCTTCTTCGACACGATCATCGTGTGCTCGGTGACCTCGCGCAGGGCCAGCTCCCAGCTCTCCTTGAACCCGATCCCGAACCCGGCCCGCACCAGCCGTACGTCCGCGCCGGCCAGCCGGCTGAGCAGGATGTTGCCGACCCGGTCGTTGACCGAGTCGGGCCAGTCCACCCAGCTCTCCTGGACGAGCCGGGCCTGCAGCCCGAGCTTGGCCGCGACCGCCGCGACCTGGCGGGTGTGGTTGGACTGCACGCCGCCGATCGAGACCAGGTGGGTGGCGCCCTGGGCCAGCGCGTCGGGAACCAGGTACTCCAGCTTGCGGGTCTTGTTGCCGCCGAAGGCCAGGCCCGAGTTGCAGTCCTCCCGCTTGGCCCACACCTGCGCCCCGCCCAGGTGCGCAGACAGCCGCTCCAGCGGGTGCACCGGGCTCGGGCCGAACAGCAGCGGGTAACGGGGGAAGTCGGACAGGGCCATCGGACGGCCTCCTCGGATGCGGATTGCGGGCCGGGTCGCGCATCGGCGCTGACAGGGCACAGCCTAGGTGCCCCGCATGGGATGCTCAGCCGGTGGCTGAGATCGTGTTCTCCTCCGACCTGGACGACGTCGACTGGGCAGCGCTCAAAGACGCCCTGGTGGCCGACGACTTCGACAACCTGCGGACTCCCGACCAGTACCGGCGCTCGCACGAGAACTCGCACGCCGTGGTGTTCGGGCGCTGCGAGGGCCGGTTCGTGGCCAACGGCCGGATCCTGAGCGACGGGGTCTGCAACGCCTACCTGGTCGACATCTGGACCGCGACCCCGCACCGCCGCCAGGGAGTCGGGCGGGAGGTGGTCAACCGGCTGCTGGCCACCGTGCCCGGCCAGCATGTCGCGCTGTTCACCGACGACATGCCGGCCTTCTACCGGACGCTGGGCTTCGCACCGCAGGTCGGCGGCATGAGCCGGATCGTGGGGGAGTGGCTGGCCGGCGGCTGAGCGGCCGGGCGGTTGAGCAGCGGCCGGGCGGTCGAGCAGCCCGAGGCGGCGCCCGCGTGCCAAGCTGGGCACATGGCCCGCACCCCTGTCGACCTCGCCCGGAAGCTTTCCGCGTTCTCCGACCACTGGTCACCCAAGGTGGTCGCCCGGCTCAACGACTACGAGGTCAAGGTGGTCAAGCTGGCCGGCGAATTCGTCTGGCACGCCCACGACGACACCGACGAGCTGTTCCTGGTACTGGCCGGCACGCTCACCATCCGGCTCGAGGACGGCGAGGTGTCGCTGGGCCCGGGCCAGCTGTTCGTGGTGTCGCGCGGCGTCCGGCACTGCCCGGTGGCCGACGGCGAGGTGCACGCGGTGCTGATCGAGCCCACCGGCGTGGTCAACACCGGCGACGCCGGCGGCCCGTTGACCGCCCGGTACGACGACTCGCTGGCCTGAGCCGGTGCGCCGGCCGGTCGCCGCCACCCCGCTCGGGCACAACCGGGACTTCCTGATCCTGTGGACCGGCGAGGCGGTCTCAGCCCTGGGCACCTCGATGAGCGTGCTGGTGTTCCCGCTGATCGGCTATGCCATCACCGGCTCGCCCGCGCAGGCGGGCCTGGCCACCACCGCGGTGCTGCTCGGCGAGGTGGTCGCCCGGCTGCCGGCTGGCGCGCTGGTCGACCGCTGGCCACGCGGCCGGGTGCTGCTGCTGAGCTACCTGGTGGGCGCCGGCTGCTACGGCAGCCTCGCGGTGGCCACCCTGGCAGGCGCTCTCACCCTGGCGCACCTGGTGGGGATCGGTTTCGTCAGCGGGGTCACCGACTCGTTCGTGGCGCCGGCCGCGTCCGCGGCGGTACGCACGGTGGTAGCCGAGCCGGACCTGCCGGTCGCCTACACCCAGCTGCAGATCCGCGGGCACGCCGCCGACCTGGTGGGGCCACCGCTGGGCGGCGCGCTGTACTCGGTGGCTCGCGGGTTGCCGTTCCTGTTCGACACGGTCAGCTACCTCGTCGGCGCGCTGGCGATCACCCGGTTGCGCACCCCGCTGCCCGCGCCCGACCGGGTTCGCCGCCCGGTGCTCGCCGACGTCGCCGAGGGGCTGCGGTTCGTCTGGCGGCACGCGGTGGTCCGGGCGATCCTGCTGTGGGGCGCGGTCCTCAACTTCGCGGTGACGCTGGCGCTGGTGAGCGTGACGCTGCGGCTGGTGAGGGCCGGCGTGCACCCGTCGGCGATCGGCCTGGTGGACTCGATCGCGGCGGCGTCCGGCGTGCTCGGCGCCCTGGTGGCGCCGGCGATCATCAGCAGGTTCCGGACCAGTACCACCACCGCGGTGACCAGCCTGCTACTGGCCGCGGTGATGGTGCCGATGGCCTGGACGGACCGGGTCCCGGTCATCGGCGCCCTGCTGGCATTCGGGATCTTCCTGCTGCCGGCAGCCAATTCCGGGATCTCGGCCTACCTGGTGACGGTCACTCCGGACCGGCTGCAGGGCCGGGTGAACTCGGCCGGCGGCTTCATCGCCGGGGGAGTGGTACCACTCGCCCCGGTGCTGGCCGGCGTCCTGATCGGGTGGGCCGGCGGCCGGGTGGCGACCCTGGTCGGCGCGGCGTGCGTGGCCCTGAGCCTGGTGCCGTTGCTGTCCAGCAGCGCAATTCGCGGCCTCGGCCGGCCGGGATCCTGGTCGGCCACCGAGCTGCCCGCCGAGGAGCTGCCGGCTGAGGAACTGCCGGCCGAGCAGCCGGCCGGAGAGCGGCCCGGCGACTAGCGGCTCAGCGGCCCAGCGGCCGGCAACCCGGCGGCTGGCAACCCGAAAGGTGCGGCCGACGCACCGGACGGCCAGGCTGGGCAAGCCTCATGGCGGCGGCTCTCAGCGGGAGGTGAACTGCGGTGACCTCCGACGACCGGGCCGCCGAGCTGTGGGGGATGGCCCACCTGGGCACCCCGATGGCGATCCGGGTGGCGGCCACCCTCCGGCTCGCCGACCACCTGGCCGCGGGGCTCGGCACCGCGGCCGAGCTGGCCCAGGCCGCCGGTGCGCACCCCGACGCGCTGGACCGGTTGCTGCGCTACCTCACCGCCCGCGGGGTGTTCAGCCGCGACGAGGCCGGCCGGTACGACCTGACCGCGCTGGGCCAGGCGCTGCGCAGCGACCATCCGGGACGGATGCGGGCCGGGCTGGACTTGACGGGCATCGGCCGGATCGAGCTGGCCTTCACCGGGCTGCTGCACAGCGTCCGCACCGGCGAACCCGCTTATCAGCAGGTGTTCGGGCACGACTTCTGGCAGGACCTGGCGGCCGATCCGGAGCGCCGGGCCACCTTCGCCGCCTGGATGGCATCGGACCTGCCGTCCCGGTCGCGGCAGCTGCTGGCCGGCTACGACTGGGGCTCGCTCGGCTGGCTGGTCGACGTCGGCGGCGGCAACGGCACGATGCTGATCGCGCTGCTGACGCACTGCCCGACGCTACGCGGAACCGTGCTGGACCGGGAGGAGAACATCTCCGACGCGCGTTCGGCGCTGGCCGGAGCCGGGCTCGCCGAGCGCGGCGAGGCGGTGGCCGGCAGCTTCTTCGACCCGCTGCCGGCCGGCGCCGGCGGCTACCTGCTGTCGCTGGTGCTGCACGACTGGGCCGACGGACCGGCGCGCGCGATCCTGCGCCGGTGCGCCGAGGCGGCGGGGGAGTCCGGCAAGGTGCTGGTGGTGGAGCGGACCGGCGCGGACGGCGAGTCTCCGCACACCGGCATGGACCTGCGGATGCTGGCCGTGTACGGCGGCAAGGAGCGCCGGGTCGCCGAGCTCACCGCCCTCGCCGCGGACGCCGGCCTGGCGGTGGTCGCGGTGCACCCGGCCGGCGGGTACTCCATCGTCGAACTGCGATCGGCCCGGGCAGCCGGCTGACCCGGGCGCCGGAGGTCGATGCTGTCCGGATCATGGTTTTCCTGATGAGTTTCGGCATGTCGCCCGTTTTCGATCTAGGCTCGGAAGCGGGCTGGTGCTGCGGGCACCGGCCGGCTGAACCTGGACGGATGGACACGCTCATGGCCGTATTCAGCTCGAACCGTTCCCACCCGAGGCGAGCGGCGGCCGGTGCCGCTGCCGCCCTGCTGGCCGCCGGCCTGCTCGCCTGGACGCAGGCACCGGCGGCGACCGCCGCGGCCGCGTGCACCTCGCCCGCGGACTGCCTGTCGAAGATGACGTTGGCCGAGAAGGCCGGCCAGATGACCCAGGCGTCCTGGGACTCGCTCAAGAGCAAGGCCGACATCACCACCTACGGGCTGGGCTCGCTGCTCAGCGGCGGTGGCGGCGGCCCGAACGGCGCCGGCGGCACCGCCACCCAGTGGAAGACGATGGTCGACGACTTCCAGAGCTACGCGCTGAAATCCCGGCTCGGCATTCCGCTGCTGTACGGCATCGACGCCGTGCACGGCAACAACAACATCACCGGCGCGACGGTCTTTCCGCACAACATCGGGCTGGGCGCCACCCGGGACGCCGCGCTGGTCCAGCAGGTCGAGGACGTGACCCGGCAGGAGGTGCTGGGCAGCGGCATCCGGTGGGCGTTCGCGCCGTGCCTGTGCGTCGCCCGCGACGACCGGTGGGGCCGCAGCTACGAGAGCTTCGGCGAGGACCCGTCGGTCGGCAGCGCGCTGGCCGGCGCGGCGGTCACCGGGTTCCAGGGCAGCAGCCTTTCCTCGACGTCGGTGCTGGCGACGGCCAAGCACTGGGTGGGCGACGGCGCCACGACGTATGGCACCGGCAGCAGCGGCTACCTGATCGACCAGGGGGATGCCCGCATCTCCGAGACCGAGCTGGACGCGATCCACATCCCGCCCTACACCCAGGCGATCGCCGCCGGGGTCGGCTCGGCGATGGTCAGCTACTCCAGCTGGAACGGCGTCAAGGACCACGGCAACAAGTACCTGATCACCGACAAGCTCAAGGGCGCGCAGCACTTCTCCGGCTTCGTGGTCAGCGACTGGGCCGGGGTGAAGCAGTTGCCCGACTCGACCTACGCCGCCCAGGTGGCGCACGCGGTGAACGCCGGCATCGACATGATCATGGTGCCGGACATCTACGTCGACACCATCAACGCCATCGTGAACGGGGTGAACGGCGGGCAGATCCCGCTGTCGCGGGTGGACGACGCGGTGACGCGGATCCTGACCGCGAAGTTCGCGCTCGGCCTGTTCAGCACCCCGTACACCGACTCGAGCTACACCGCGAGCGTCGGCTCGGCCGCGCACCGGGCGGTGGCCCGGCAGGCGGTGCGGGAGTCGCAGGTGCTGCTGAAGAACGACGGGGTGCTGCCGCTGGCCAAGACCGGCAGCTACAAGATCGTGGTGGGCGGCAAGTCCGCCGACAACATCGGCAACCAGATGGGCGGCTGGTCGATCTCCTGGCAGGGCGCCAGCGGTGCGACCACCACCGGCGGCACCACGTTCTGGC
This sequence comes from Jatrophihabitans sp., assembly GCF_035474675.1. GTDB lineage: Bacteria > Actinomycetota > Actinomycetes > Mycobacteriales > Jatrophihabitantaceae > Jatrophihabitans_A. Next base: position 5,429 of record NZ_DATINC010000140.1, read on the forward strand.
AGGCGCTGCAACAGCAGGTGGCCGGTACCGGGATCACCGTCAGCAATGTCGGCACCCGGACCAAGGGGAACTACAAGGCCGACATCGGCATCTGGGTGGGCGGTGAGACGCCGTACGCCGAGGGCAAGGGGGACAGCTCGACGCTGGCGTTCGGCAGCGACAACTCCGCGGCGCTGTCCGACATCTGCGCGCGAGTCACCAAGTGCATCGCGATCCTGGAGTCCGGCCGGCCTGTCATCATCAAGGATCAACTGGCCAAGGCGAACGCGTTCGTCGCCGCCTGGCTGCCGGGTACCGAGGGCGGTGGGCTAGTCGACAACCTGTTCGGCAGCGGCTACACCGGCAAGCTGCCGATGAGCTGGCCGAACGCGGTCACCGACGAGCCGATCAACACCGGCGACGGCAAGACGCCGCTGTTCGCCTTCGGCTCCGGCCGCTCGCCGTACTGAACTCGCCGTACTGAACCGGGGGAACCGGCCCGCGTCGTCGTGGTGAGGACATCAACCCCTGAGTCAAGGCACCCGAGAGGCCTGTTTTAACAAGTCCTGCAGGGTTCTGGATACGGAGTGACCACCGCGGATGCTTGGATGGTTCTGCTCTGTCCTGACTGGGTCAGCCGCAGGGTTGCGACGTATGTCTTGGTCTGAAGGGCATCCTGCGTCAGGATGGTGCAGGTGCTCGACGTCGAAGTGCATCCGCTTTGGATACAGGGGGTCGTCGTCAGGGGGCTACAGCTGCTGGTGATGGGCGTACCGCTCGAGTAGGTGAGGGTCCACTGGTAGGAATACGTGCCGGACAGGTAGTGCGCCGAGAATTTCTCGTCGCCTCCCCCTATTCCGGAGCACTGATTGGCAGTCCAGGTAGAGCCGTAGTAGCCGCACCCGAGTACCTCACCTCCAAATGCCTGGGCAGCGGGTGTGCCTACTACGAAGAAAGCCAAGGTCAGCAGGGCCGTCAGGGCACCTGTCCATAATTTGCGCATTAGGGGATCCTTCCGGCGATAAAGTGCACCGACTGTAGAGCCGGGGCCGGTGCAGGTCAATCGTTGCCACCAAGTTCCCGCCGAATACGGCTGTCCTTGCAACAGCTGCTCGCAGGTAGGTGTCTAGAAGGTATGCAGCCGCACGGCCTGCGGTCCGCCCTCATCGCCGTCCCCGTCCTGCTGGCAACGGTGGCAGCGAGTGGCTGCGCTGCCCCGACCATGCCGACCGTGCCGACAGCGAATTCGGCAAGTCCCAGCCCGACGCTCCGGCCCGCCACCAGCCCTACGCCGCGGGAGGGCACCGACCGGAGCACGCCACCGCCGGAGTTCCTCGGTGAGATCGTCGGTCCGTGGTCGGCCACCTCGCTCACCGTCACCTCCATCGGACCGATCCTGGCCAGCGACGCGGATTCGGTGTACGGCCGGGAACGCGACCGCCTCGATCGCTTCGACCCGTCGAGCGGGCACATCACCGCGTGGGCCGAGGTGGACGAGCACACCGACTGGCCACCGCTGGTGACCTCGCACGCCCTGTGGCAGACACTCGCGGTGAACGGAACGGTCACCCTCCAGGCACTCGATCCGCGAACGTTGCGCGAGCTCCGCTCCGTTCGGATCGCCACCCCCACGCCGACCGTGACGCCGACCGGCCCGTGCGGATGCGCCAAGGTCCCGGCCGGGTCCCAGTGGAAGCCGTCGCTCGCCGCCGGTGCGGACGCCTCGACGCTCTTTCTCGCAAACGCCGATCGCGTCTACGCACTCGATCCGGCCAGCGGCGCCGTCGAGCACCAGGCAACCGTGGACGGCCTGGTCGGCGGACTGGCTGCCGCCGCCGACGGCAGCCGGCTGTACGTGGCCGTGAACGTCCCCGCCCGCAACACCGCTCGACTGCTGGTGCTGGACACCCGGCACGGGTTGTCGACGATCAGCGACCTCCCGCTGGCCGGCGGCACGGTCAGGCGCCTGCTGGTAACCGGTGGCGGGGTGTGGGCGACCACCAATACCGGGCACGAGGACAACATCCGGTTCGCGCCGCTGACCGATCTCGCCCACAGCCGGATCGTCAGCTATGTCGGCGCGCTGAGCGCGACCTCCGCCGGTGGCCTGGTGTGGGCCGGTGGTGACGGTGAGATCGTGTGCGCCGATGCCTCGACCGGCACGATTCGAGACCGTGCCAAGGTCTCGTCGGAGATGGGCCTGCCGTACTCCTTCGGCAGTGTCCAGCTCGTCGCCGGCCATTGGCTCGCCGCCTACCGGGCGCCGGATGTCCTCAACGGCGGCGAGAACACCGGGTTGGCCACCTTCACGCTGCCTCCGTCGTGCCGTTAGCTCACCGCGATAAGGCTCGGCCTCGCCGCCTGCAGGTACTGATCCGGTGCCGACCAGCTGTGGCCGATGTGGTTTAGCCTTGCGTGATGCGGGCGAAGATCGCGGTAGGCATCTGCGCGGCTGTGCTGATCGGCGGCTGCGGAAGTGCCGGCGATTCGGCCGCCGGCGACTCCAGGACCTCGGTGGCCAGCAGCGGCCCTTCCGTCGGGGCATCCTCGGTATCGGCCTCGACCACCCGCACTCCTGGTCCCTCCGGCACGGCACAGCCCGGCGCCGTCATCACCCTGGCGTCGAGCCGGTTCGGCCCGGTGCTGTTCGACGCCAGCGGACAGGCGATCTACCTGTTCGATGCTGACAAGGCCGGCGAGCCGACCTGCTACGACGACTGCGCCGGCGCCTGGCCGCCGGTCCTGACCAAGGGCCGGCCGGTTGCCCGCGGTGGCATCCACGCGCAGCTGTTGGGCACGACCACCCGCCGGGACGGCTCCGCCCAGGTCACCTACGGCGGCAAGCCGTTGTATTTCTATGCCCACGAGGGCAAAAACGTCGTGCTGTGCCACAACATCCGCGAGTTCGGCGGGCTGTGGCTGGCCGTCACCAGGACGGGAACTCCCGCCCCGACCTGACGCGAAAGCCCGCTACGTCAAGCAGCGTCCGGCTAGGGGCAGGGGCTGCACGGCGGATCCCCCCAGATCGTAGCTACGGCTTGGATGTTCCTGGTCCGTCCGGACTGGGTGAGGCGCAGGAGGGCGGTGAACTTACGGTCCGAGGAGCCGACCTTGCCCACGATGTTGCACGTGGCAGAGGAGGCAGTGCATCCGCTGGAGATGCAGAAGCTCGCCACGGTGCTACTGCAAGCCTTCGTGATAGTGGAGCCGGAAGGATCAGTGATGGTCCACTGCATGGAGTAGCTGCCAGACAGAGTGTGCACCGAGTAGTAGATCGGCAGGTTGTCCAGGTTGCCGCCCCCTCCGCTACATGAGTTGGCGGTCCACGGGGCACTCTGGACCGCACATCCGAGGACCTCGCTGCCGAATGCGTTCGCGGCGGGGCTTCCCATGATGAAGCAGGCCAGGGCCAACACCGGCGCGAGGATCATCGCCCACAGTCTGCGCATCGTGACTCCAGCAGAAGCCGTTCGAAGCCATGTCCGGCATACCGACAGTCGCTCCGATAGTGGATGTTCGGGCTAGGATGAGCCGTTCATCCTGAATAGTCAACAGGTACCCACCCATCCACTCCCGCGACGTGGCACCATTCGGCAGGTGACCAGCACGTCCGTCGAAGCGCAGCGGCTGCGCGATCTCGCGCGGCTGCGCCGGGTGCGCGACCGGATCGACCGCGAGTACGCCCAGCCGCTGGACGTCGAGGCGCTGGCCCGCGACGCGCACATGTCGGCCGGGCACCTCAGCCGCGAGTTCCGCCGCGCCTACGGGGAGTCGCCGTACTCCTACCTGATGACCCGGCGCATCGAGCGGGCGATGGCACTGTTGCGCCGGGGCGACCTGAGCGTCACCGATGTCTGCTTCGCGGTCGGCTGCTCGTCGCTGGGCACCTTCAGCACCCGCTTCACCGAACTGGTCGGCGTGCCACCCAGCACCTACCGGCGGGAGGCGGCGGCGACCGAGGGGATGCCGTCGTGCGTGGCCAAGCAGGTGACCAGACCGATCAGGAATCGAGAAGCGCCGGCCGGTGAACCGCAGCTAGCGTGACCGCCATGGACATCACCATTCACTCCAGTTTCCTCCCGCACGACGACCCGGACGCCTCGCTGGCCTTCTACCGCGACACCCTTGGCTTCGAGGTTCGCAACGATGTCGGCTACGGCGGCTTCCGCTGGATCACGGTCGGCCCGCCCGGCCAGCCCGGCACCTCCATCGTGCTGTACCCGCCGGCCGCAAACCCCGGCATCACCGACGACGAGCGCCGCACCATCGCCGAGATGATGGCCAAGGGCACCTACGGCATCCTGGTGCTGGCCAGCAAGGATCTCGACGGCACTTTCGAGAAGCTGCAGGCCAGCGACGCCGAGGTGGTCCAGGAACCCACCGACCAGCCGTACGGCATCCGCGACTGCGCCTTCCGCGACCCGGCCGGCAACCTGATCCGCATCAACCAGGTCAGCTGACCGGACGGGCGAGCGCAGCCCGGCGAATTCGAGACGGAGCCACCATGAGCACGGCCACCAGGTCGGACAGCCGTACCCAGGCGATGCACGTCGCCGACAGCCACGGCGTGATCCGGGTGCACGGCGCGCGGGAGAACAACCTCAGGGACATCAACGTCGAGCTGCCCAAGCGCCGGCTGACGGTGTTCACCGGCGTCTCCGGTTCGGGCAAGAGCTCCCTGGTGTTCGACACGATCGCCGCGGAATCGCAGCGGCTGATCAACGAGACCTACAGCACCTTCGTGCAGGGCTTCATGCCCACCCTGCCGCGGCCGGACGTCGACGTCCTGGACGGGCTGACCACCGCGATCATCGTCGACCAGCAACGGCTGGGCGCCGACCCCCGCTCCACCGTCGGCACCGCGACCGACGCCCACGCCATGCTGCGAATCCTGTTCAGCCGGCTGGGAGAACCGCACATCGGCCCGCCCACCGCCTTCAGCTTCAACGTCCCGACCCGGACGGCGAGCGGGGCGATGACCGTCGACAAGGGCCGGGGCGAGCGGATCGTGGTGCGCAACGTCGTCTACCAGGGCGGCATGTGCCCACGCTGCGAGGGCCGGGGCGCGGTCAACGACATCGACCTGAGTCAGCTCTACGACGAGAACAAGTCGCTCAACGGGGGAGCGCTGACCATTCCCGGCTACAGCATGGAAGGCTGGTACGGCCGGATCTTCAGCGGTTGCGGCTTCTTCGACCCGGACAAGCCGATCAAGAAGTTCACCAAGCGGGAGCTGGCCGACCTGCTCTACAAGGAACCCACCAAGATCAAGGTGGACGGCATCAACCTCACCTACGAGGGCCTGGTACCAAAGATCCAGAAGTCGATGCTGTCCAAGGACGTCGACTCCCTGCAGCCGCACGTGCGCGCCTTCGTCGAGCGGGCGGTCACCTTCGGCACCTGTCCGGACTGCGCCGGCACCCGGCTCAGCGAGGCGGCCCGGTCGGCGAAGATCGGGGGGATCAGCATCGCCGACGCGTGCGCGATGCAGATCAGCGACCTGGCCGGCTGGGTGCGCGGCCTGCACGAGCCCGCCGTCGCGCCGCTGCTGACGGCACTGGGAGAAACCCTGGACTCCTTCACCGAGATCGGCCTGGGTTACCTCTCGCTCGAGCGGCCGTCGGGCACCCTGTCCGGCGGCGAGGCGCAGCGGGTCAAGATGGTGCGGCAGCTCGGTTCGTCGCTCACCGACATCACCTACGTCTTCGACGAGCCGACGATCGGCCTGCACCCGCACGACATCCGGCGGATGAACGAGCTGCTGCTACGGCTGCGCGACAAGGGCAACACGGTGCTGGTGGTGGAGCACAAGCCGGAGACGATCCTGATCGCCGACCACGTCGTCGACCTCGGACCGGGTGCCGGCACGGCCGGCGGCGAAGTGGTCTTCGAGGGCACGGTGGCCGGGCTGCGGTCCAGCGGCACGTTGACCGGCCAGCACCTGGGCTACCGCGCCTCGGTCAAGCCCGCGGTACGGGCGCCGTCCGGTGCGTTGCAGGTGCGCGGTGCCGACACCCACAACCTGCGGGCCGTCGACCTCGACATCCCGCTGGGCGTCCTGGTGGTGGTGACCGGAGTGGCGGGCTCGGGCAAGAGCTCGCTGATCTCCGGATCGGTGGCCGGCCGGGACGGGGTGGTGTCGGTGGACCAGGCGCCGATCCGCGGCTCCCGGCGCAGCAACCCGGCGACCTACACCGGGCTGCTGGAGCCGATCCGCAAGGCGTTCGCCAAGGCCAACGGAGTGAAGCCGGCGCTGTTCAGCCCGAACTCCGAAGGTGCCTGCCCGGCCTGCAACGGCAACGGCGTGATCTACACCGACCTGGCGATCATGGCCGGGGTCGCCACCCCGTGCGAGGAGTGCGAAGGCCGCCGCTTCGATGCCTCGGTGCTGGAATACACCTTCGGGGGCAAGGACATCAGCCAGGTGCTGGCCATGCCGGTGGCGGACGCGGAACGGTTCTTCGGAGCCGGCGAGGCACGCACACCGGCCGCGCATGCCGTCCTCACCCGGCTGGTCGACGTCGGGCTCGGCTACCTCACCATCGGGCAGCCGTTGACCACGCTGTCCGGCGGCGAGCGGCAACGGCTCAAGCTCGCCACCCACATGGGGGAGCGGGGCGGCGTGCTGGTCCTGGACGAGCCGACCGCCGGCCTGCACCTGGCCGATGTCGAGCAGTTGCTGGCCCTGCTGGACCGGCTGGTCGACGGTGGCAAGTCGGTGATCGTCATCGAGCACCACCAGGCGGTCATGGCGCATGCCGACTGGATCATCGACCTGGGCCCAGGCGCCGGCCACGACGGCGGCCGGATCGTCTACCAGGGCACCCCGGCAGACCTGGTCGCCGCGCCCGCCACCCTCACCGGCGAGCACCTCGCGGCCTATGTCGGTGCGGCCGGCGCGACCGGCGCCTGAGCGGGATCAGCCGACCAGCCGGGACACCCGGCGCAGCATGTCCGGACTGGGGTAGCGCTGTGCGGCGATCTTGTCCAGCAGCAGGTTGACGATCCGCACCCGGTCGCGCACCGTCATGTGCGACTCCAGCAGGTCGAGCATCTGGTTGCTCGGGAACCGCTCCCGCTCCATCTCGTCCAGCACGATGGTGACGAACCGGTCGTGCAGCCCACCGAAGGTCCGCTCGACCTCGGCTCCGGACTCGTCGTCGAAATCTTCCTCAGCCATCTGCGTCGCTCTCCTCTCGACGGTCGGGCATCCCCGGTCGTCGGCAGTTCGAGGCCGTAGCCACCGTGCGGCTGACCGGCCGGTATCGGGAGTGGAATCGAGCTAGTCAGCTCGCTCGCCGGCGCGGGGCCGGCTCCTCCTCGTAGTCCTCGTCGGAGTCGGCGTAGTCCTCGTCGTCGGCGTAGTCGTCCTCGTCACCGAGATCGTCCTCGTCCTCGTCGTACTCGCCTTCTTCGTCCTCGTCGGCGTAGTCCTCGTCAGCCTCGGACTCCTCGTCACCGGCGTCCTCGTCGGCGTAGTCCTCGTCGGCCTCGGACTCTTCGTCACCGGCGTCCTCGTCGTAGTCCTCGGCCGAGTCCTGCTCCGAGCCGTCCTGCTCCTCCTCGGCCATTGCCTCGTCGTGGTCCCGGACGACCTCGCCGTCCCGGATCTCGCCGCGCCAGCCCTCGACCTCCTCGTTGGACATCATCACGAACCGGCGGTACAGCTTGAGGTCCAACCGCACCCGGCGGCCCTGGGCACGCCAGATGTTGCCGGTCTTTTCGAACAGGCCGGCGGGGTGGTACTCCAGCGCGAGCAGGATCCGGGTCAGGTTGGGCGCCAGCTCGTGGAAGGTCACCACGCCGTCCACGGTGCCCTTGGGGCCGTCCGAGGTCCAGGCGATCCGCTGGTCCGGCACCTGTTCGGTGATCTTGGCGTTCCAGTTGCGCTTGGACCAGAAGACCTTTGCGTTCCAGCCGGTCTTGGTCTCGTCCTCCTGGCTGACGCTCTGCACCCCCTTGGACCACTTGGGGAACTCGGTGTACTGGGTCCACCGGTTGTACGCCTGCCGCACCGGCACGCCGACGTCGATCGACTCCTCGATGTTCATCGACTTCTTGCCGCCGGATCCCTTGCCCTTGCCCTTGAAGGCGGACTTTACGGTGTCCTTCACCTTCTCGGTGACGCTGCCGGCCGCTCCCTTGAGCGCCGCCTTGGCAGGGGAGTCACCCTGCGCGACATTCTTGGCGGTCTTGCCGAGCAGGCTGCCTGGTTCGGCAGAACCGTTGGCCACGTCGGTCAACCGCCGCGTCGCGCCGGTGACCTTCTCGCCCAGCGAACCGACCAGCCGCTCGGACTGGGCCCCGAGGTAGCCCTCGGCGCTGTGCAACAGCTTCTCCGTAACCGGGTTGCGGGAGGCCGCCGATCGCAGGGTGCCGGTCAGGCCGTCGGAGCCGCCGCCTTGTCTTCCGTTCTCGCTCTCGCTCTGAGCCATGGTCATCGACCGTCCTTAGTGTTGTCCGGTGCCCTACTGGGCGCCACGGCTGGCTGTCTTCTTCGCCGGCCGAGCAGCCGTCTTGCGCGCGGTGGCTGCTGCCTTGCGCGGGGCGGCCTTGCGGGTCGTCTTGCGCGGGGTGGCCTTCTCCGCGGCGGGTGCTGCCTTGCGCGGGGTGGCCTTGCGGGTCGTCTTGCGCGGAGTGGCCTTCTCCGCGGCAGGTGCCGCCTTGCGCGGGGTGGCCTTGCGAGTCGTCTTGCGCGGAGCCGCCTTGCTCGGGGCGGAACCCGAGTCCTCGCTGTCATCGGAGGTGCGCGGCCGCCGCCGGCGCGGGGTGGAGCCTGAGTTCTCGCTGTCGTCGGAGCTGCGCGGCCGCCGCCGGCGCGGGGTGGGGCCCGAGTCCTCGCTGTCGTCGGAGGTGCGGGAGCGCCGCCGGCGCGGAGTCGGCTCCTCCTCGGCTGCCGCAGCGCGGGGCTGCCGCCGCCGCCGCGCGGCGGGACGCCGACCACCTTCGTCTTCGTCCTCGTCCGCCGAGGCGGCCGGCTCGGCCTCGCCCTCATCCTCGGCCTCGTCGCCGGTGTCCGTGCCGGCTCCGCCGTCTTCGTCCTCGTCGGAGGCGTCGGCCTCGTCTTCGAGGTCCTCGTCCGCCTCGTCCTCGGGACCGGCCTCGTCCTCGTCACCGAGATCGCCTTCGTCCTCGTCGGACTCGTCGTAGTCCTCGTCCTCGTCGGACTCGTCGTAGTCCTCGTCGGTGTCGGACTCGTCGTCGTAGTCCTCGTCCTCGTAGTCCTCGGCGTCGTACTCGTCGTCGGCGTAGTCCTCGTCGGACTCGTCGTCCTGGGAGTCCTTCCGGTGGCGCAGCCGTTCGGTGCGCGCTTCCAGTCCCTCGGCCAGCCGCTCGAGTCGCGAGTTCATCGCGGCGGTGGCGGCGGCCCGGCCGGCCTGCATCAACTCCCCGCGTACGTCCCCGGTCAGCTTGGCGACCTCCGGGCGCTGGGCCAGCTGGGCCAGCGCGCCCTTGCCGAGTTCCTTCGGATCCAGCTCCAGCCGCTTGCCCAGCAGCCAGGTGCCGAGGGTGATCGCAAGCTTCGCCTTCTTCGTCCTGCCCAACAGGTAGCCGCCGGCGACGGCGACGCCGACCTTTGCAGACTCATTCATGGCGTTTCTCCTTCAGCGAGTGGTACGGCATTTAGGTCGAGCGGTTACGTGCGGTGGCGTCCTGCAGCCGCTGCAGCAGCACGTCCTCGGCACGGTCGAATTCCTCTTCGCTGATGCGGCCCTCATCCAGGTCGGCTGCCAGCTCACGCAGCTCGGCATAGATCGCATCGACGTCGTAGAACTGCTCCTCGGCGACGGCGACGAGCTTGTCGGCGACCCAGGCCACCCCGCGTACCGGTGCCAGCGGCAGGGTGAGCAGTCCAGTGATCAGGCCCATAGTCAGTCCCCCACGAAGCTGTAGGGCGGCAGCGGGCCGGTCAACACCAGGTCGACGGCGGGGGAGAGCTGCGCGCGCAGCTCGTCCACGGCGTCGGTGAAGCCGTCCACCGCCGAGCGTTCGACCAGGAACGCCGCGTTGAGCACGTACTTGTCGCCGGCGGCGAGCGTGGCGGTACGCGAGGCGAGCGGGTGCAACCGGTCCAGCAGCTGCGCTCCGCACAGCTGCCGGCGTTGCGCCACGGCGGTGGCGACCGCCTGGCCCAGCTGCACCTGACGCTCGTGCGAACCGTCCCGCCGGGCCGCCTGCAGTGCGCTGCGGACGGCCGGATCGTTGCTCGCCGAGGCAATGAACTGCTGCTCGTCGGGCAGCGCCTTGACGTTCAGCTCCACCCGGCCGGCCAGCTCGCGCAGCAGCCGGGTGTAACGCTCGGCGTTGCCGCGCAGGCTCTCCAGCAGGGTCTGCTCGTCCGGTGCCACCACCCCGAAGCGCATCGGCAGCACCGGGCCGTGCTCGGCGAGCAGGTCGAGCACCCGCTGGTGGGCGAGCAGGTCCCGCCGCTTGCCACGCAGATCGTCCGGCGCGGGGCTGACCACCGCGCTCACCGGCAGGTCGGAGTCGGTGAGCCAGTCGATGGTGTCAGCCGGGGCGCCGCCGACCGCCTGACCGTCGGCCAGGCTGGCCGGGGGTCCGGTGTCGACGATCCCGTAGACGTACAGCGCGGACATGATCAGCGCGCGCCCGCCTCAGCCGGACGCCGGCGGCGGGGCCGGTCCTCCGCCGGTCGCCGGCGCGCCGGCTGCCGGCCGTTGTTGCTGTCGTCATCGTCGTCGTCGCCGCGCAGCCGGTGCACGCCCTCCGAGATCGCGTTGGTGACACCGCTGACCGCACCGCGGGTCTTGCCGCGGGCGCCCTTCTCGGTCATGCCGCCGATGAACTCGTCCAGCGGCTTGGCGTCGCCGGTCTGGGTGAGGTCGAGCCGGTTCACCGCCTCGGCGAAGTGCAGGTAGGTGTCGACGCTGGCCACCACGATGCGGGCGTCGATGGTGAGCAGCTCGATGCCGACCAGCCCGACCCGGACGTAGATGTCGATGACCAGACCCTTGTCCAGGATCAGCTCGAGTACGTCGTACAGGGTGCCGGACCGGTGCCGGTTCGAGTTCGAGGCGGGCTGGTTCGTCATGCTGGTCATTGCGGTCATGGATTCCTCCTAGTGGGCGGTGCCGGCAACGGTTGCCGGCAACGCGGGAGTGGAGCGCACTCCGAAGATCTCGATGAGCTGGTTGATGCGCTGGTCCAACAGCATCAGCGCCTGGCCGAGGCGTTCGACCTGGTCGCCGGTGAGCGAGCCGTGCTCCATCCGGTGGATGGCCTGCCGTTCCAGCAGCCGGTGCACGATCTCGATCACCGCGATCAGCAGGGCGCCGACGCCGAGATCAGCGCGGTCCGGACGGTCGAGCTGCAGCGCGGCCGGCGGTGCGGGTACCGCGGTGGCGCGGGGCGTATAGGGCACGGGCTCGGGCGGCCCGGCCGGAGTTGCGGGGTACCGCTCGGCGGGCGAGTCGGTGTTCCCGGTGTCCGGTGCGGCCGGGTGCGGTGCGCCGGACCGGACCGGGGGCGCCGGGCCGTCGTTGTCGGCCAGGGTGTCGACCGCGCCCAGCACCAGCTGCAGGTTGACGCGGATGAGGTCCACGTCGGCCAGCCCCAGCAGCAGGTCACCGGTTGCCGCCACCCCGGTCTCGACCAGCCGGTCCAGCAGCTCGATCAGCGAGCCGTCGCCGAGCGTGCGGGTGGACTGCGTCATGGCCGGACCTCCGGCTGGCCTGTCGGTGTGGTGACCGGCTCCAGCGCGTCGCCGCGGAGGAAGTGGTACGGCGGCCACGGACCGGTCAGCTCCAGCGTGCAGCCGGCTGGCGACCACCGTGCGCGCACCGGCTCCAGGGCGGCAGCCAACCGTTCGGCGTCATCGGCCAGCAGCCAGATGCGCACCGTGTCGGTGGCGCCGTCGAGCGGGCGGGACACCGCGATGTCGCGTACCTGCGGTGCGAGCTCGGCACGCACCTGCTCGACACATTCGGTCAGCCGGTCGGTGCGCTGGGAACGCGCCTGCAGCGCGGCCTGCCGGGCCAGCAACCACGCGGTGCCGGAGCCGGCTGCGGACGGCGCCTCGGCCGGCTGGTCGGTGGACTGCTCGATGCGTACCTTCAGGCTCCATTCGGTGGCACCGGCCAGCCTGTGCAACTCGGCGAGCAGCGCGGCATGTCGCCGTCGCAACATGTCCTGCACGTCCGCACCGCGCGCGTACACCGTGCCGAAGCGCATCGGCAGCACCGGTCCGCGGTCCAGCGCCTGCAATGCGACGCGTTCGTGCGCGCGCACCGCGTGCGCAAGCCAACTGGTCTCGGTCACCGCGGTTGCTTGCTGCACGGTGGAGAAGGAGTCCAGGTGCACCACGCTGGTCAGTGCGGACAGCTGCCCGTGCGTCACCGGGACCACTGCCGTGTCGTCGATTCCCGGTATCCCGTCCAGCTCGGCAAGCGCCTCGGCGTCACCGATGGCGTAGATGTAGTAACCGGTCCCGGTGGTCATTCTCGGGCCCCGCGCACGTCGTCCGGTTGAGTGTCACCGGCCGGCTGGGCAGTGCCTTCCAGCTCGTACACGCGCTGGCGTAGTTGCTGGTTCTCCTGCTGCAGCGCGCGGGCGTCCCGGGACAGGAACGGGTCGTCCTGCCACCAGTCGATGCCCATCTGCTTGGCGGTGTCGACCGAGGCGATCAGCAGCCGCAGTTTCAGGGTGAGCAACTCGATGTCGAGGATGTTCACGACCACGTCACCGGCTATCACGATGCCCTTGTCGAGGATGCGCTCGAGAAGGTCGGCAAGCGTGTCACCCGAGCGGCTCGCGCTCGGGTAGTTGCCGGAGTTGGGCAGGGTCATGAGTCGCCTGCCTGGTTGCGGTAGTACCGGTGCTCACGCTGGTAGGACTGCAGCGTTCCGTCGGTGTCGACTAGCACCCGGTAGCTGGCCATCACACTGGTCGAGTCCGGGATGCGCGCGACCTCGACCACCTCGACGCGCACCTGCCACCCGTCGTCGGTGCGCTCCAGGCCGGAGATGCCGTCGGCGCGCACACCCGAGATCTCGGTCAGCTGGTCGGCAGCGGCGCGTGCGATCTGCGCGGGTGACGGCGCACGGTTGCCGCCGTTGCGTGCAGCGGTGCTGCTCGCGGTGCGCTTGCGCGGTGCGGTGTCGTCGGATGACGTGGCGGTGCGCTTGCGTGGTGCGGTGTCGCCGGATGACGTGGCGGTGCGCTTGCGTGGTGCGCTGTCGCCGGACGGCGCGGCGGCGCGCTTGCGGGGTTGAGTCATCTCATCTCCAGCCGGTTGCGGACGGCGGCGGAACAAGACGGACTTGTTGTGTAGCTGCGGACCCTGTTTGCCGCGTTCCGCCCTGAGCGCCGGCTTCACTGGAGCCGGCAGCCTCCGGGATCGCTGCCACCGAGGGATCGGTGACGCGCAAGTTGACGCGCACGGCGCTGTTCGCCGATCTCTCAACTTGTGGTTTACAACGTAACTCGTCGTGACACTCGTTGTCCATGACGAGCGTTCGCAACCGCGCGAATTCCTACCCGCCACCAGACCTGTGACGTGGCTTTCGCGTGCACTTGGGACATGCATACCACCCGCGGTGGACCCCCGCTCGTTACGTCGCGGTGAGGGCACCGCACGCATGGGTCGAAATGCGCCGCCGAACGGCGTGTGACCGTGTCGTGCAACCCGGTCTGCCGCGGGGTGCGGGCACCCGCACGGGTGCGTTTCGGATGTCGTTCGACACGTTGTAATGCGTGCTCGATCCGAGGTGTGCGCAGGTCGCGCGATGCGCTGCACGCGGTACTGCACACCACGTTGTCGAGGCGTTGCAGCTGACGGTGTGCGGTGCGGATCGCAGGCGTCGGCACCGCTGCCGCGCAGCCTGTTTTCACGCTTCGCGGAGTCCTACCGGTGCACGTTCGACGCGTTCGTTTCCGATGCTCTTCGTCGGTGTCGCGACCGCTGTGCAACGCACTGACAACAGGGCAGTCAGCACCGCGTTACACGCGTCGAAAATGTCGCGCTCACCGTCGTCGGCGAAGGGCACAATGGGGGTTGTGCCGCCGCAGCCGATCTATGTCGAGACGGTGATCGACGCCGACCTCGACCGGGTCTGGCAGCTCACCCAGGACCCCGTCCTGCACGCACGGTGGGACCTTCGCTTCAGCAGCATCACACCCACCGGAACCACGCCGGACGGTGCGCAGCGGTTCCGTTACGAGTTGCGCATCCCGGGGCATCGTCTCGCCGGTACCGGAGTCTCGTTGGGGGAGCGGCGCCGCGCGGACGGAACACGTACCTCCGCGTTGCGCTTCACCACCACCGACCGGCTCTCACCGCTCGGCGACGGCCGCGGTTACTAGCGTTACGTGCCCACTCCGAGCGGTGTGCGATTCCTGACCGGCTACGACTACCACCCCGGCTGGGGAAGGCTCGCCGACGCGGCCGGCGTGCGGTGGCTGGTCGGCTGGCTGACCGCCTGGAGCTTCGACCGGTTGCGCATCTGGGCCGAGACCGGGCAGCCCCCGGAGGCGTGGCCGCTGCGTTCGGTGTTCGCGTGGTGGCGTCCGGACCGTCCGCGAGCCGCACGCTGCCGTCGCCGGCCGCTGCGCGGACACGCCATGGACGGCTCGCCGGCGAGCCTGGCAGAACTCCCGGCGCCATGACGTCGATCTTCGCCGAGGCGATGGGAGCCGACTTCGAGCGGTTGCACCCGATGCTGCAGCGCCGGTTCGGAGTGGGCCTGCACGCCGGCTACGCCTGCATCGGGACCGGTGTGATGACCTCGATCCGCCGTGGCCCGTGGTGGACGTTGCCGTTCCTCTACGTCGGCAAGCTGCGCAACATCCTGATCCCGTACGTGGGCGAGAACGTGCCGTTCGTCATCAAGAACTACCCCTACCGTGATCCGTACGGCCGCGAGACGATCACGTTCGTGCGCGAGTACTCCGTGCGCAGTCGGCCGAGCAGGTTCGACGCCACCATGGTCCTGACCGGCGGGCGGCTGGTCGACTACCTCGGCACCCACCAGCACCTCGCCGTCGACCTCGACCTGCAGGTGACCAGTGACGGTTCGCTGCTGCTCACCACCCATGGTCAGCGCTTCTACGAGGGGCGGGTGGGCTTCCGGTTTCCGCTGCTGTTCAGCGGCCGGGCCACGCTGCACGAAAGCTACGACGACGATGCCGAGGTCTACCGAATCGCGCTCGAAGTGCGGAACCGGGTCTTCGGGTTCCTGTTCGGCTACGAAGGTCACTTCCGGTGCGAGTTCGTACCGGCCAGCGATGCTCCCGACGAGCTCAAACCGGTCCGGCACGAACGCCGCACCTGAGGAACACGAGGTAGCGGGGCGGCTAGCTGGCCGGTACCGGCCGCCCGATCCGCACGTCGGAGATGCATGCGCCAGCCGCCCCGATGTCCAACCGCAGGCCGGTGAGTGTGGAGAGCCGCAGTGCGAAGGTCAGCTGACCGGAGCCGCTGACCAGGTAACCGCGCGAGAGCCCGGTCGCCTCGACCGGTGGTCCGGAGCCCGGATCGAGTGCGAAGCGCAGCGTGGTCGGAGTGGCCACCTGGTAGCTCAGCTGCACGTTCCACACACCCAACGGCAACCGCTTGCTGAGCCGCTGCAGGATCTGCTGCGGCCCGGTGCTGCACAGTCCCGGCACGCTGGCCAGCGTCCGGAACCGGGCCCGCCGCAGGTGCCCGCCGGCATCCACCACATACATCGGCTTACTCAGGTCGTCCGCGCTCACCGGGTGTCCGGTCACCAGTTCCGCGATCCTGGTCGTCTCGCTGTAGTTCCCGAAGCTGGCCGGCGCCACATCGAAGGGCACATAGGTGGTGTAGAGGCTCCACGGTCCCTGCCGGTCCAACTCGCCGACGCCGGCCCGCAGGCTGTTCACGTACCTGACGTTCAAGCCGTGCGTCCAGCGGTAGGACATCGGTATCGCTGTGACCAGATAGACCACGCACAGCGCGACCAGGGCGACAGCGGTGCCGAGCAGGTGCCGGCGGTCGACACCGAACAGGTCGCCAGCCAATGGATGCCGTCGGTTCGGGTGGGAGCCGCCGCCTGTGTGCCCGGGGACCGCCTCGGACGGCAACGCGGCCGGCCGCAGGATGGTGACGGCCAGGGTGAGCACCAGGAGCGGCAGCAGGTCCGCCACGTACCGGTACTCGTTGCCGACCTCAACGTGATAGATGGCCAGTCGGGCACTGGCAATGGTGTACTGCCCCGCCAGGAAGATGGCGAGGAAGACCAGCCAGGCGTTCACCGCGCGCAGGCGGTTGCGTACCAAGCCGAAGCAGACCAACGCCAGCAGCGCCAGTTGGCAGCCGGTCAGCCACCCCAGCGGCGGGTCCGCGAGGGATCTGACCACCTGCTGATGGGTCCGCAGCGAGCCGCCGAACAGGCCGGGAATCAAGGCATGGCTCCAGCAGACCCACAAGAAGTGCACCAGTTCGCCACGGGTGTAGCCAGGCTGCCTCGGCACCAGCTGGTGGGTCAGGTAGACCAGCAGGTATCCGGCCGTCACCCCGGCCAGCGCGAGATAGCCCGACCAGGCCTGGCGCAGCACCGCCAACACCTCTTTCGGCCGGGCCGAGCGGCAGGTAACCGCGGGTAGGAACCAGGCCGCGAATGCCGCGCCGAACAGGGTTCGCTCGTAGAAGGCGAGGCCAGCCAGCAGTGCGCTGCCGGCGAGGGCTCCCCAGAGCTGCCGGTACGGTCCGGAGTAGCAGCGCAGCATGGCGTACACGGTCAGCGCGCTGGCCAGGGCACAGCCGCTCATCTCCACCCCAGCGGCCCACCAGGCGGCCGCTGCTACCCATAGGCCGGTGGTGCTCACCATCGCGGTGAACACCAGATGCCAGGGGCTTGGTCGGAACGCCATTCGCAGGATCCGGTACACCAGCCAGGTCGTGACTCCGAAGCCCAGACATATCAGTGCCGCGGCGAGCGGGTAGTTCATCGGCGAGATCCGGTACAGCACCCAGGCGAGCACCCGTGTTCCCGGCTGCGGATGGCCGAAGATCGTGATCTCGAGGTACCGCAGGTTCAGCGGTGAGCGCTCGGCCAGCTCGAAGGCAAGGAAGTCGTCGACGTACCAGCCACCCCGGCCGATCATGGCGTAGAGCGCCAGCGCGGACACCAGGGACCAAGCCAGCGCCACCCGGTCCAGCAGCCACCACTCGCCGCGCGCCCCGGGCTGCGGAACGGCGGCCGGCTCGACCGACGTCACCGCGCTGGGCACGCGCGCAGTATGGCACTCCGGGCGCTGGGCGGAAGGGGTAATCGACGCATAGCATGCCGCACACCGTGGGCCGTACGACCGGAGCGCTGGGTCCCCGCACGCCGCGAGCCTTCGGCGCTAGGTTGACGACGTGAGGACAACCCGTTCCGAGGAGCTGCAGGAACTCGCCGAACTGGCGGTGCGGGCGCTGCCGGCCGGCGTCGAAGAAATCGTGCTGACTGGCAGCGTGTCGCGCGGAGTTGCCGACGAGCTGTCCGACGTCGAGATGCTGGTCGTTACCGGCCAGCTGCTCGACCGTGAGGAGTGCTTCGAGCACGCCCGTTCGATGGGCCTGACCGAGCTGGACTCGTGGGGCCCGCCACCGGCGCCTGCGCAGCATGTCTTCGGCTACCGCGCCGGCATCCCGTTCGAGCTGATCTGGTGGCCGCGTGCGTACGCCGAGGCACGCGTCGCGCAGGCGCGTGCCGGTGCGGAGGGAGCGACCGCGGACGCGCTGGTGCACGGGGTGCCACTGCGGACCTGCGGGCTGTTGGCCGGCTGGCAGGAACAGTTACGGATCTACCCACCGGAGGTCGCCGCGGCCCGCATCGAGACTGCCGCGTCGAGGTGGGGTGGCTTCGCGCCTGCCGGGGTGCTGACGCTGACCCGGGACGGTGACCGGGTGGCGCTGCAGGAGTGGCTGCTGGACGCCACGGCGCGGGTGCTGGCCATCGTCTTCGCCGTCAACGGGGTGTGGCAGCCGACGACCAAGCGGCTGGCAGCCCGGCTGGCGCCGCTCGCCGTGCAACCCGAGCGGTTGGCGGAGCGGCTCACGCTGACGCTGACAGAACCAGCTGCACGACGTGCGCTGCGGAGCATGACTGAGATCCAGCTGGAGACCGTGCTGCTCGCGCCGAGCGGTCCGAACATCGACCGCGCACGCGGCTGGTTGGCAGCGGCGTTAGAGCTACTTTGGTAGCGCGTCCGGTGCATGTCGTCGAATGGTAGGCACTTCGCCTGTCACTCTTTACACGAAATATGGATACGGAGGATGGTTGCCGGCACCAGCGGCAATGAGGAGTTCTCATGTCCGGGACCAGGCGCTTCATCAAGTGTGTTGCTCTAGGACTGGCCGTAGTGACGGCGACCATGTCATCTGCCGAGCCGGCAGGCGCCGCGGCTATCCGGCCGAGTCACGCGATCTACTGTGACCTATCGGCCGATGTGCCTTATCAGTATTACCGCGGCACCATAGTGTCGAGCATCGGCCGCGTGGTGTGCACTACGGCTCCCGATGTCATGCAGACCACCGTGATCATCTGGCGCTATGACGGCGGCGGCAGGTATACCGCGATCGCGCACAAGACCTCCAACCAGGTGGCGTCCGACCTGTACGTGATTGCGCAAGTGGGCTGTGACTACAACCGGGCCTTTCCGATGCACACGCAAGTGAAGTTCACTGCCTTCCACGGCAACTGGTGGAGTGACGAGGTCAACAGCCAAACGGTGACCATGTACTGCTGAGGCTGCAATCATGGAAAGCCAACTGCAGGAGGGTGCCTCGCCGGTTCCGCCCCAGAATGTGTTGCCGGCAATTCTGCCGCTGGCCGCGGTTCTTCACCGTCAGCCCGCGTTGGTCGTGAGCGTGACTCATGCCGAGGTGTACCCCTCGGGCTGTGCGCTGTTCGTATCGGTGCGGGCCAATGTCGTCACTCTCGATGAGCAGCGCTTCCTCGGCGGCCTGCTGGCGAACTATGCCCAGGACGTCGGCGAGTTCACGGTGGCGATCGTGAGAGACGGGCTGCGCCAGGTGGCGGAATTCATGACGATCGAGGAAGGCGGGTTGTTCTACCGAATCACGGCCGGCGGCAGCGGCCAGCATTACCGGATCTCCTATTGGCTGACTCCGTTGCCTGTCAAGTCCTGCACGCTGCTGGTCCACTCACCGCCACTGGGCATCGACATGGCCGAACTTGCGCTGGACCCTTCCCAGTTGGCAGCTGCTGCGCTGAGGGCAGAAGAACTATGGCCAGGACTGACCGGCGAGCATCAGATCCAGTCACCGGTGTGAGCAGCTCCGAGCGCCCGCACCTGTTCAGTCGAGGCAGAACTCGTTGCCCTCGGGATCTTGCATGACGATGCAGACGCCGTTGATGCCGTCGGCCTCCAACCGCTGCAGCCGGCGCGCGCCGAGCGCGACCAGCCGGCTGCACTCCGCCTCGAGCGCGTCCGAGCGTCCCTCCGGTGGCACGCCGGTGGCGGCACGCAGGTCGAGGTGCACCCGGTTCTTCGCCGTCTTCGGCTCCGGCACCTTCTGGAAGAACAGCCGCGGGCCGACGCCGTCGGGGTCGATGAGCGCCGCGCGGTCGTTGCGCTGCTCGGCCGGCACGCCCCAGGCGTCGAGCGCGGCGTCCCACGAGTCGAAGCCGGACGGTGGCGGCTGCTGGATGTAGCGCGTCGCCTCGGCCCAGAAGGCCGCATGCGCAGTCGGGTCGGCACTGTCGAAGGTCACCTGGAACTCGATCGCCATACGCCTACCTTGGCACAGGCCACCAAGGCGTATTTCGATTCGGGGCTACCTGCCACATTTCGTCCTACTCGGTTGTCATGCAGGTGTAACTGGTTGCGGGCCGGCTGTGCCTATCGGGTAGCCGGTGCCCTCGTTAGGGGTGTGCAATGCGCGTTGCTCTCGCGGCTCTGGCCGCCTGCCTGGTCCTTCCGGTGCTGGTCGTACCGGCCGAAGCGACAGCGCCTGCGCACCTTGCCACCGGAACAACGGCAAGCCATCCACCGGGTACCTACCAGCCGCTGAATCCGACCCGGGTCTTCGACACCCGCCCTTCGAGTCCGATCGCGGCGCGGACGACCGCTCGGCTACCGATCCAGGGCATGGCCGGCCTGCCGGCGTCGGGTATCTCGGCGGTGACGGTCACGCTGACCGTGCCGACTCCGGCCGCGGCGGGTTCGATCTCGGTGTTTCCGTCGGGCACCACCTGGTCGGGCGCGGCCACCATCACGTTCACCGCGGCCAGCACCCAGCAGAACACCGTCACCGCTGAACTCGGCGGCGACGGGGCGGTCTCGGTGCGCAACAACACCGCGGTCGCGCTGCACCTGGTGGCCGACGTGGTGGGCTACTACACCGTTGGCCCGGCCGTGTCCGGTGGGTACCAGCCGGTGCCCTTGCAACGCCTATTCGACACCCGGGCAGCCGGCTCGCAACCGGTGGCGGACCGCGCCACGGTCACCGTGCCGGTGGCCGGACGGGGCACCGTCCCGGCGTCGAACGTGAGCGCCGGCATGGTCAACCTCACCGTGCTGAGCCCGACCGTCAGCGGCTCGGTGTCGGTCTTCCCGGCCGGCACCTTGGGAGACGCCTCGACGACGGTCAGCTTCATCGCCGGCCAGACCGAGCAGAGCATGCTGCCCGCACAGCTCGGCAGCGACGGGGCGTTCTCGGTGCGCAACAACACCAGGGTCGCGCTGCAGCTGGTCATCGACATCGGGGGCTACTACGTCGCCGGATCGCCGCCCGCGCCCGGCGGCTATGTACCCGAAGCTCGGGACCGGGTCTTCGACAGCCGGAACTACGACCCGGACGGCGGGTGGTTCACCGCAGGCCAACTGCGGACGGTGCCGACCCTGGGCACCCCCCTCTACTACGACGACGGGTTCTCCACGCCGCACTGGGGGCTGCGGGCCGCGGCGATCCTGCTCACCGTGGTGTCGCCGAGCCGGGCCGGCTCGATCTCGGTACTCGCAGGTGACCGCGACTTCGACGGCAAAGCGACGGTCAGCTTTCCGGCCGGCCGGACCGTCCAGCGGCTGGTAACCGTCCGGATCCCCCCGGAGGGCACGATCCGGATCCGGAACAACACCTCGGTCACGCTGTCGGTGATAGCGGACATCGAGGGTTACTTCGCCGGCGTGCAGAACCGGTTGCACGTTGCGGACATCGCGACGGTCGACCCGCTCGAGGTCGCGGCCGATGTCTCCTGCACCTCGGCGAGCTTCTGCATGGCGGTGGCCGGCAGCGGCTCGGACGGCCTCGGCCGGGCCTTCCGCTACGACGGCAGCAGTTGGAGTGCCGAGTTCCACTCGTATGCCGCGCAGACCGCGGTGTCGTGCGCGAGCCCGACCTTCTGCGTAGGCGTGTCGCAGCAATCGGTGTCGACCTATGACGGCACGCGATGGTCGGCAGCGGTGGTCGTTGCGCCGGGGGAGAATCTCATCTCGGTCTCTTGCGCCAGTGCGAGCTTCTGCGTGACGGTGAGCCAGTACCACGGGCGGGCATATGTCTTCGACGGCACCGGTTGGGACACCGGCACAGTCCTCAACACGCAGGCGGAAACCTCCGCGGTGTCCTGCCCGACCGCATCGTTCTGCATGGCCTGGGCGGACGGCTGGTACCAGTGGAACGGCTCACACTGGTCCGGAACGGCCATCGATGCCGGCTCCGGCCACGTCTCGGTCTCCTGCGTGTCCGCGACGTTCTGCCAGTACGTGACCTTCGAGTACTCGGCCGTCTGGAACGGCACCAGCTGGCTGAGCACGCGAGCACCCGTCAACCATGATTTCGTCAGCATCTCGTGCCCGGCCGCCTACGCCTGCATCGTCAATGACGAACTCCAGCCCAGTGGTTGGGACGGCACCGAGTGGAGCATGCCGATCATCCGCATTCGCCAGCCGCTCTACATCCACGTGTCCTGCCCGACGGTGGACTTCTGCATGGTGATCGACCGCAAGAACGGCTACCGGCTCGACAGCTGACGCATCGAGATCTGCCGAGCGTTGGGGGCGGCACTGTTGAATGCGGTTGCCTGCCACATTCCGACCCAGCCGATTGTTATGTATGCAAACCGGTTGCGGGCCAAGGTTGCGCGCTTTCGCGTGGCTGGTGCCCTTTCTAGGGGGTGTGCGATGCGCGTTGCTCTCGCGGCTCTGGCCGTCTGCCTGGTCCTTCCGGTGCTGGTCGCACCGGGTGATGCGGTGGCCGCGGGGGACTCTGCCGCGACCGCCGTCGGCTCGCCCGGCGCGTACCAGGCGGTCAGCCGGGTCCGGGCACTGGACACCCGGAAGACCGGGGCGATCCCCGCCAAGGCCACCGCCAAGGTGCCGGTGACCGGTCTGGGCCAGGTGCCGGCCACCGGTGTGGTGGCCGTCTCGGTGAACCTTACGGTGCTGACACCGTCGGGGACGGGTTCGGTCACGGCGTTCGCCGACGGCACCAGCTGGTCCGGCGCGACCATGACCTTCCAGGCCGGGCAGACCGACCAGAACTTCGAGACGGTTCCGGTCACTGCGACCGGCCTGATCGACATCCGCAACAACACCGCGAACTCGCTGAACCTGATCGTCGACATCCTCGGCTACTACTACCCCTGGGGTTCCCCCGGTCGGTACCAGCCGATGACACCGACCCGGGTGCTGGACACCCGCACCGGCCAGCCGGTGGCCGCCGGCCAGACCCGCACCTTCCAGGTGGCCGGCCAGGGCGGCATCCCACCGCAGGGCGACTTCGCGCACCAGGTGGCGGTGGTCGCCAACGTCACCGTGCTGACGCCAAGCCGGTCGGGGTCGCTGACGGTGGGGGAGACCGACCTGAGGGTGAACACGGCCACCATGACCTTCGCCGCCGGGCAGACCGAGCAGGGCCAACTCGTGAACCTGCTGGACGATCACGGCGGGCTGTCCGTGCGCAACAACAGCGCGGCGGCCGTCCAGCTGATCGCCGACGTGGTGGGCTACTACGTCGAGGTCAACGTCACCGATCCTGGCACTTACCAGCACTTCAACGTGGGCGGGCACGACCGGGTCTATGACAGTCGGGCCACCGGGCAGGGGCCGGTAGCACCCGGCGGCACGGTAACGCTCCCCATCCAGGACCTGACCTTCCCGGACGGTGGTGACAGCGGCATCTGTGCACCCCTGCTGAACGTGACCATGCTGAGCCCGAGTACCGGTGGCTCGCTCTCGATCTGGCCGGACAGCGTTGCCTGGGACGGTGCCGCCACCGTCACCTTCGTGGCCCAGCAGACCAGGCAGCGCATGCTGATGATGAAGGTCGGGAGGAACTCCGGCGATGTCCAGGTCCGCAACAACAGCAGCGCCCCGATCACCCTGATCGTCGA
The DNA here is from genome assembly GCF_035474675.1 of Jatrophihabitans sp. Taxonomy (GTDB): domain Bacteria; phylum Actinomycetota; class Actinomycetes; order Mycobacteriales; family Jatrophihabitantaceae; genus Jatrophihabitans_A. The sequence continues at coordinate 28,729 of NZ_DATINC010000140.1, forward strand.
CGTCGACGGCTGGCGGACCTGCGTCTGATCCGTGATCCCCGACAAGTTCTAGTGGAGGTAGGCCGATGCGTACCGTCCTTGCCGCCCTGACCGCACCGTTGGCGCTGGTCACCGCGCTTGTTCCGCCGGCCGCCGCGACAGCGCCCGCACACCTCACCGCGGGGACGGCGGTAAGCCAGTCGCCGGGTACCTATCGGCCGCTGAACCCGACCCGGGTCTTCGACACCCGTCCCTCGCACCCGATAGCGGCGCGGACCACGGCCCGGATACCGATCCAGGGGGTAGCCGGCCTGCCGGCGTCCGGCATCTCGGCCGTGACGGTCACGCTGACACTGCCGACCCCCGCGGCGGCGGGTTCGGTCTCGGTGTTCCCGTCGGGCACCGCCTGGTCGGGTGCTGCCACCATCAGCTTCGCCGCGGCCAACACCCAGCAGAACACCGTCACCGCCCAGCTGGGCAGCGACGGCGCCATCTCGGTGCGCAACAACACCTCGGTCGCGCTGCAGCTGGTGGCCGACGTGGTGGGCTACTACACCACCGGCCCGGCGGTGCCCGGCGGCTACCGGCCGGTGCCGCTGCAGCGCCTCTACGACTCCCGGGCCGCCGGCTCGCAGCCGTTGCAGCCCGGCTACTCCGCCCTCGTGCAGGTGACCGGGCGTGGCGGCATCCCGGCCTCCGACGTGAGCGCCGCCGTGGTCAACCTCACCGTGCTGAACCCGGCCGCCACCGGCGCGGCCTCGATCTGGTCAGTCGGAACCTCCGAGGACGGCTCGACCTCGGTCAGCTTCGTCGCCGGACGGACCGAGCAGACCATGCTGACCACCAAGGTCGGCACGGACGGGGCATTCGGGGTACGCAACAACTCCAGGGCTCCGATGCAACTGGTCGTCGACATCGTCGGCTACTACGTCGCCGGGTCACCGGCTGCTCCGGGTGGCTACCTGCCGATGGTCCGTGACCGGATTCTCGACACCCGGAACCCCGACGGGGCCGGTGGGCCGTTCACCTCCGGCCAGCTGCGAACGGTGCCGACCCTGGGCGCCAACATCTCCCCGTACTCCGTCGTGCCGAAGACGCCGCACTGGGGACTACGCGCCGAGACGATCCTGCTCACCGTGATCTCGCCCAGCCGGTCCGGCTCGATCTCGGTGTTCGCCGGTGACCGCGGCTTCGACGGCAAGGCGACGGTCAGCTTTGCGGCCGGACCGACCGTGCAGCGGCAGGTCACCGTCCGGATCCCGCCGGAGGGCACCATCCGGATCCGGAACAACACCTCGGTGACGCTGTCGGTGGTGGCCGACATCCTGGGCTACTTCGCCGGCGGGCAGCACCGGTTGCACCTGACGTCCAGCTCGGTGATCGAACAGTTCGCCCTCGTCTCCGACGTCTCGTGCACCTCGGCCACCTTCTGCATGGCGGTCGGCACCGGCCGCGCCTTCCGCTACGACGGCAACAGCTGGAGCGCCGGCTCGCAGGGCGGAGGCAACGCGGTCTCGTGCGTGAGCCCGACCTTCTGCGTGGGCGTCGGGTCAGGAGCGGCCTGGACCTATGACGGCTCGCAGTGGTCGGAGGGGGTCCTGGTCACGCCGAACAGCGACCTCATCTCGATCTCTTGCGCCAGCACGAGCTTCTGCGTGGCGACGACCCAGTCCCACGGTTGGGTCTACACCTTCGACGGCACCAGCTGGGACTCCGGCAGCCAGCTCAACCCGTATGCGCAGAAGTCGGCGGTGTCCTGCCCGGCCAGCACGTTCTGCCTGGCCTGGGCGGACGGCTGGTACCGGTGGAACGGCTCGACGTGGTCGGCTACCTCCGACAGTCCCGGCGCCACCCAGGTCAACGGCGTGTCCTGTGTGTCCCCGACCTTCTGCCAGGACGCCAGGTTCGGGAGCTCGTCCGTCTGGAACGGCACCAGCTGGCTGAGTGCGCGAGCACCCGTCAACCACTCCCTGCTCAGCGTGTCGTGTCCGGCCGCCTTCGCGTGCGTCGCGGCCGACGACCGGGAGCTCAGCGGATGGGACGGCACCGAGTGGAGCATGCCGATCGCCACCACCACGGAGCGTGGCTCGGTTCCGTTCCGGGTCTCCTGTCCCACGGTGGACTTCTGCATGGCGGTGGACAGGGAAACCGGCTACCGGCTCGACAGCTGAGACCTCTCTCCGGCAGCCGCCGCGGGGAGTCGCCGGTCGAAGGGCCGGAGTTCTCTGACCCCTGGCGCTCGCTACCGGTAGATGGTGACGAAGCCGCTGAGGGTGTTGCCGGACGGCCAGGCGTCGTGGCAGACCCCGTCACTGCTGCGGTAGGAGCGGTTGGTCACCGTTCGCAGGATGGTGCCTGCGTTGCCGAAGCCGTCCCAGGACCGGCGGATGCCGTCGTTGCTGAAGTACGGGGTGTAGTAGCTCTCGGTGCCGGTGCAACCGGCCCCGGTGAAGTGGCTGATGTAGGCGGCCCTGACCTGCTTGCACGAGGCCTCACCACAGGGGAACCGGTAGATGGTGACGAACCCGCTGAGGGTGTTGCCGGACGGCCAGGCGTCGTGGCAGACCCCGTCACTGCTGCGGTAGGAGCGGTTGGTGACGGTACGCAGGGTGGTGCCCGCGTAGCCGTCGCCGTCCCAGGACCGGCGGATGCCGTCGGAGTTGAAGTACGGGGTGTAGTAGCTCTCGGTACCGCTGCAACCAGCCCCGGTGAAGTGACTGATGTAGGTGGCCTCGACCGGCGTGCACGAGACATCACCACAGACCGGTCCGCCGTTGGTGCAGGTCGGGTCGGCGGTCTGGGCCGGGACGCTGACCGCGTTCCAGGCTGCCTTGACCTTGTTGAAGTTGGTGCAGTCGCCGGGGGTGAGGTTCTTGGCGGCGTTCAGGGTGGCGGTGCGGTACTTCAGATAGCTCATCCCGGTGGTCTTGAGGAGCATGGCGTTGTAGAAGATCTTGCCGGCCGCCGGCACGCCGATGCCAGTCAGGGTGCTGCTGTTGCAGGTGGGGCTTGCCGGTTGGCCGTTGGTCGGGCTGGTGCCTTCGGCGAGCAGATAGAACCAGTGGTTGCCGGGACCGGCCGCGGAGTGGGTCTCCATGCCGGGCACGGTGGAGGAGTAGCAGTTCGGGTCGCCAGCCAGCGACGGGTTGTACATGTAGCGGATCGGGCCGGAGCCGGTCAGGTTGATCTCCTCGCCCACGGTGAAGTCAGGCGGGTCATAGGCCGATGACTCGTTGGCGTACCACTCGGTGAGGGCACCGAAGACGTCACCGGTGAACTCGGCCACCGCACTGGAGCCGATGCCGCCGGGGGTGTAGGTGTCGATGGCGTGGCCGAACTCGTGACCGATCACGTCCAGGGAGGAGATCCAGTCGCCGGCGGTGTTGTGCCCGACCGAGACCCGGCCGGTGCTGCTATCCCAGAAGGCGTTGACGGCGTCCAGGCCCACATACATCGGGAAGCCGGCGCCACCGCCGTCGATGCCGTTGCGGCCCAGCCAGGACGACAGCATGACCCACTCGTGCTCGACGTCGAACTTGGCGTCCACGCAACCGGTCTCGATGCTGCTGCCCACCCCGTTGCCCCACACGTCATCACTGCCGGAAAGGATCGCGCCGGTTGTGTAGTTGCGGCAGTTGAGGCCCGGGCGGGCCGGGTCGATCATGTTCCAGGTGGTGCTGGTCGGGTGGCTGGTGGCGATGCTCAACGGACTCGGACCGTTCCACTTGCCGGTGCCGGTGCCCTCGCGAACCTCGTCGTAGGAGTAGGCCACCGCGCCGGTGCTGGCATCGGTGAACACGTGCAATGTGCTCGGGAGCGCGCCGGTGTGGCTGGCCACTACCGTCTCGTACGCCAGCCGCGGGGTGCCCAGGGCCAGCACCACCTTGCGGGCGGCCGACACCGAGTCCACGGTCTTGCCGGTGGCGTGCGTCCGGGCGCTGGCTGCAGCTTGCGCGGGCGTCCTGGCCGCGGTGGTGGCCAGGTTGATCACGCTGTCCTGCGCGGCGGCGGTCGAGAGCACCCGGCCGGTGGCGTCGGTGACGACCACGAAGTCACCGCCGTAGACCGGCAGGCCCTTGTAGGTCCGGTTGTAGGGCACGTACTGCAGGCCCTCGCGGGTCGAGATCACCGACCCGGCGAGGTAGGCGTCGTCCTTGCTGGCATGGATCGAGGTGGGCCGGCCAGCGACCAGCCGGGCCGCCGCCTGCGCCGCCAACGCACTTGGAGATGCCTGCGGAGCGGGCGCGGCCGCGGCCGGGCCGGTGGTGAGCGCGAGACCGGTGACAGCGAAGGCGGCCATGCCGAGCAGGGCGGCCAGGGTCACGGTGCGACGAGGGGGAGAGGCGGCACTCAACATCTGGACCTCCGCGGCCATCAATAGAGTGACTGCACCCTAGACCCTTAATTGAACAAATCCTAGGAGCAAATTGAATTTCCAGATTGCATCTGGAGTTCAAGATTATGTCAAGCAAAAGAGAATTATTCGCCGGTGCAAACGGAGGGGGAGCGTTCACCTGCCCGGAGCATGCTCCGAACGCAGGATTCCCATCAGCACGATGTCCTCGTACCCGCCCCGGACCCACGCATGCTGACGCCGCCGCCCCTCGATTTCGAACCCGACCTTCTGGTAGGCGCGAATGGCGCCGACGTTCGACGCGATCGCCTGCAGATGGATTCGGCGCAGGTTGCGGCGTACGAATCCGAATTCGACGAGCTGAGTGATGGCAGCCGTTCCTATGCCGCGACCCCGGGCGTCGGGCACCAGAGCGATCCCGGCCTCTGCGTGGCCAGCGAACAAGTCGAACTCGAACAGCGACGCGCTGCCGACGGCCGTTCCGTCGACCTCGACCACGAAGGTCACGGTGTCCTCGCCTGCGCGTGCCGCAAGCCGCTCGTCGAACTGCTTCCTGGTCAGCGGAGCCGGCGCCCAGGGGTTGCGCTCCTCCCAGGTATCCAGGTCAGCGGCGATGCTGTAGAGGACATCGAGGTCGTCGTCGGTGCGCGTCCGCAGCGTCACCGTGGGCAGGCCGGGCATGGCTAGCACGGTAGCCGTCCTGGAGCGGCGACCTCGGCAGCGGCTCCACATCCTCGACGGCAACCTCCCCGGGGGGTCTCGCATTATGTCAACTGGTAAACCCCGTGCCCGCACCCTGCGGATGTCCTTGCGCCATACCATTACCTGACTATGAGCGAATTCGAGGAGCGCCTACAGAAGGCCCGCGCTGATGAGCGCGAAAGGCAAGCAGCTCGCCATCAGGCTGCGGAAATTGAGCGCGAACGCCGAGCTGCCCAAACGCAGCGTGCGCTCGCGTTAGCGTCGGAGATACATAAGGCGGCGGCGGTCTTGCAGCGCACGCCCCCTCCGCGGTCCAGAGGGTCGGCAGGGTATCGCAGCGGGCCGGTACGGTACCTGGATGGAGCGGTGAATGGGAGTGGCCTAGTTCGCCGGCTATTCGGGAGTCCAGGCCCTTACGGCTGGTCGGTCTATAACTATGTGTTCGTGCCGGTCGCTGGTACTCCTGTCGTCCGTATCGGGGACGAGCGCTTCTCCCTTGAAGAATTTGCTCAGCGCGGTTCAGTGTCATACACCCAGGAGAGCTACGGATATGTATCGAACTCAACAGTAGTGGTACACGCGGACACTGAGCTCGACCGAGTTCTTCAGGCCATCGTCGAGTATCTCAAATAGACAGTTGGACTTGGGTACTGCCAGTGCAAGGGCATGAATACGGACACACTTTCCGCGGCCTTGCTGCGTTGAATCAGAACTACCACTAAGCCAGGCGTTGTTATGTCAAGTAGCGGGCATAGCTCGCTAGGTGGCGCAAGGGGGATGCGCGACGGGCAGCTGCGATGGTGCGGCGACCTGAAGAGCATGCCTGGACGGACATCAAAATACGGACTGCCGAACGACGAACTCGCACCCGCATCGAGTTCGCGCGGCCCGGAGTTCCTTGAGACGGATCAAGCTGCCGGAAAGATCCTGGCCAGGTATCGGGTTATCGCACCACGGGAAACGCGCGGAATCCGGTCTCAGATGCCCCGCTCGGTCACCGTCGTAGATCCGATAATCGACATTATGTCAATTCACTTCTGGACCGGTACCCCCTACCTGTCGAGCACCGGTTCACCTCCAACCGACCTACTCGGCGATGCCTCGGGTGAGCAGCACCAGGGTGACGAAAGTGCGGTAGAGCCGGATCGGATCGTCGTCCGCGAGGTGCACGACGGTCGGCTCGTCCCGGTCCGGCTCGACCCGTTCCAGCCAGGTCGCCATCTCGGCCAGGTCCGGATTGCGCAGCCGGATGGTGAGCGTGGCTGGCAGCTCGATCCGCGCGGTCGGTTTCGGCGTGGCGCCGCCCAGCGCCTCGACGGCTTCTCGCGCCCGCTGAGCGATCAGTCGGGTGGCCTGCGCCGGGTGCAGGCTCTCGGCGGCGAACCGGGACACCGACTGCTTCACCACGGCCGCGCGAGCCTCGGGCCAGAACGGGCGGAGCTCCGACGCCGTGGTCTGGTCGCCCGTCACCAGCACCACCGGCACGCCATGACCGAGTGCCACCAGCGAGTTGATACCGGACTCGCCGGCCAGCGTGCCGTTGAGCCGGACCTCCGCGATCGCCGCCGGGTTGTAGGTGTGCGACAGGGTTGCCGGTCCGGCCGAGGCCGAGCCGTGATAGGAGAGGAAGAAGATGGCGTCGAAGGACTCGTCGAGGCCCTGCATCATGTACAGCGGCTTGTGCCGTCCGGACAGGTATGCGGCTTCCCCGTTCAACCGCTCCGGATGCAGGTTCGCCATCTTGCCGTGCGAGTCGTTGACGAGGAACTCGTGCGGCCCGCCGGCCTGGTTCGCCCCGTCGATCGCCGCGTTCACCTCGTCCTGCAGCAATCTCCGGTAGAGCTCGTAGTCCTGCTGGCCCGGACGGCACTGCTCCCAGTCCACCACCCCGGCGGTGCCTTCCATGTCGGAGGAGATGAAGATCTTCACCCGTGCTCCCCTTCCCGGTGTGAGGTCCGTCCGGACACGTCATGGGTGACGGTAACGGTTGGCGGAACGCTACGCGGAGCGGGTCGCGTTGGGCGAGAAGGTCGTCCGTCGACAGCTCGGCCGGGCCGGAGCGGGACGATGCGGAAAGGAGATCTCTCCTTCCACTTCAACATATAGCGCCCCCCGGGTCTTGCGGCAAGACCCCGGTCATGGCGCAGAATCGCCGACCGGACTGAAAGACCCCAGGAGTTGATGCCGTGACCCCGCCACCCACCAGCGTGTTCGACCTTCCCGACCGGCTGGCCGCCAAGGCCGACCCGGCACTGATCGCCAGCGACGAGCGGCACTTCGCGGCACTGGCCGCGAGCCTGGAGGAGACGATCGCCGACCTGTCCGAGCGTCTCGCCGTCGAGCGCAGGTCCCCCGGCCGCGGCGGCCAGGCGGCGATGGACCGGGATTTCGAGATCCACCGGTTGACCGCCCGGTTGCGTGCACTGCGCCGCTACGGCCTGGACCTGTGCCTCGGCCGGATCGTCGGCGCGGACGAGGAGGAGCCGGTGTACATCGGCCGGTTCGGCCTGACCGACCGCACCGGCCGGCACGTGCTGCTGGACTGGCGCTCCCCCGCCGCCGAGCCGTTCTTCGGCGCCACCCACGCCAATCCGATGGGCCTGGCAAGCCGGCGCAGGTACCGCTGGACACGCGGGCGGATCAGCGACTACTGGGACGAGGTGTTCGCCGCGGAGCAGTTGGCCGGCCTGGCGGGGCACGCGGCGCTGGACGACCAGTCCGCCTTCATCGCCAGCCTGGGCAGTTCCCGCTCGCCGCGGATGCGCGACGTGCTCGGCACCATCCAGGCCGACCAGGACGCCATCATCCGGGCCGGCTCCCGCGGCACCCTGGTGGTCGACGGCGGTCCCGGGACCGGCAAGACCGTGGTGGCGTTGCACCGTTCGGCCTACCTGCTCTACTCCGACCCCCGGCTCGGCCACCGCAGTGGCGGTGTGCTGTTCGTCGGCCCGCACCGGCCCTACCTGGCCTACGTCTCCGACGTGCTGCCCAGCCTCGGCGAGGAGGGCGTGCAGACCTGCACCCTGCGCGACCTCGTTCCTGAGGGAGCAACCGCAGCGGTCGAGACGAATCCTGAGGTGGCCCGGTTGAAGTCGTCGGCGGAACTGGTGCGGGCGATCGAGGCAGCGGTCCGGTTCTACGAGGAACCGCCGACCAAAAGCATGATCGTCAGCACCGAGACCACCGACATCCGGCTGACCGCGGACGACTGGGCCGAGGCGTTCGACGCGGCAGAAACCGGTGCCCTGCACAACGAGGCCCGCGAGCAGGTGTGGGAGGCGTTGCTCGCCATCCTGGTGGACAACTGTGACGACGGCACCTCCCCTCCCCTGCTGCGGAAAGCCCTGCAACACAACGACGAACTGCTTGCCGCCTTCACCCGCGCCTGGCCGTTGCTGGAAGCCACCGACCTGGTGGGCGATCTCTGGTCGGTGCCCGCCTACCTGCGCAGGTGCGCGCCCTGGCTGAGCCCCGACGAGGTACGCATGCTGCAGCGAGCAGACCCGCAGGCCTGGACCGTCTCGGATCTCCCCTACCTGGACGCGGCCCGGCAGCGCCTCGGCGATTCCGAGGCGTGGCGGCGTGAGCGCCGGCGGCAGGCCACCATCGCCGCCGAACAGCAGGAGATGGCCAAGGTCGTCGAGCACCTCGTCGCCAGCGACGACTCCGAGATGCAGGTGATGTCCATGCTGCGCAGGCCGGACCTGCAGGCCGCCCTGGTCAACGAGGCGGCGCTGCCGAGCGCCGACCCCGACCTGCTGGCCGGCCCGTTCGCGCACGTCGTGGTGGACGAGGCCCAGGAGCTCACTGACGCGGAATGGCAGATGCTGCTGCTGCGCTGCCCGTCCCGCAGCTTCACCGTCGTCGGCGACCGGGCCCAGGCCAGGCACGGGTTCGCCGAGTCCTGGCAGGAACGGCTGGAGCGGATCGGGCTGGCGCAGATCAGCCAGGCACACCTGCGGATCAACTACCGGACGCCGACCGAGGTGATGGCCGAGGCGGAACCGGTGATCCGGGCGGTGCTGCCGGATGCCAACGTACCGACCTCGATCCGCAGCAGCGGCCTTCCTGTCGTGCACGACTCGATCGCGGAGCTGGACCCGATCCTCGACAGCTGGCTCGCCACTCATGCCGAAGGAATCGCCTGCGTCATCGGGGAACAAGCGTTGGCCGGCGACCGGCCACGCGTCCGGTGCCTGACCCCGGAGCTGTCGAAGGGACTCGAGTTCGATCTGGTCATCCTCATCGACGCCGTCAGGTCAGGCGGCGAAGCGTCCGGCAGCTCCGTCAGCGGCATCGAGGAAGCGGTCGACCGCTACGTCGCAATGACCCGAGCCACCCAGCAACTCGTGCTTCTCAGCTCTTGATCGGCAGCAAGCGGTACGGCAACCCAGGTTTGTCTAACGCGCGATTCTGAGCCTGGTGCTGACCCGTCCGGTCAGTCGGCGCCTGCGGACAGGTGCCGACTGACCGGGTTCATGGCGTTCTACCTCAGGCGTAATCCCGCAAGTAGCCGGTGCAGGAAACCTCCGTGCCAGCGTCGGTGTTGCAGATGCGCCAGTTCACCGCATGACCCTCGGCGATGCTGGCGTTGTAGGTCGCACAGTCACCGTTGGCACCGTTGACGTCGCGGAGCGAGCCATGGTTGCCGGGGTTGACAACCTCGTACCAGTCGATCTGCACGCCGTATCCGTCGACGCGGAGGTCGCAGGCGTAGAAGTGCTCGCCGAGATCATCGAACTCGCCGTAGCCGGAATCCGGCTGGCCTTTCGGATTTGAGATGTAGTACCCACTCGATGTTCCCGCGCTCGCAGGAGCGGCGCTCACCACGCCTGCACCGGCCATTACAGCGGCCGCAGTTCCCGCTAGTGCAATACGCTTCCACATGAGAACTCCCGTATGTCGTGACTGCCACCGAGCGGTAGCTCGGCGACGAGTGTGCGCACAAGCGGAAGGAGCCCTAACGTGGTCAAAAAGTACACAAATCGACAAACCTGTTTAAGTTCATCCCTTCCAAATCATTCTCCAACGGAGACCTATAGGGGCGACGGCGACATGGGCAACCCACGACGGCAGGGCCGGGACTCCGAATGCCCCGGCCCTTCGTCCGAGCTTCGGTGCCGGGCCAGGAGGGCCTATCAGCAGCAGGCGGCCGCACCGTCGGCGGAACCGGTGGTCGAGCAGGTGCCGTCCGGGCTGGTACCGCACCCGAACGTCTGGGAGTCGGCGAGCACCGTGTAGACCTCCCACTGCTCGCCGTTCGGCGTGCCCTGCACCCAGAACTTGTCCTGCTCGGCGTAGCAGCAGGTGGTGCCGCGCTGGTCGACCGAGGCCAGCCCGGCCTCGGCCAGCCGGGTCTGGGCGGCATTGACGGCGGCGACGTCCTCGACCTCGACCCCCAGGTGGTTGATCGAGCCGCCGTGCCCCGGGTTCTCCAGCAGCACCAGCTTGAGTGGCGGCTCGGTGACGGCGAAATTGGCGTACCCCTCGCGGACCTTGGCGGGCTCGACGCCGAACAGCTTGCTGTAGAAGGCGATCGAGGAGGTCAGGTCATCGACGTTGAGAGCGAGCTGGACACGGCTCATGGGTTCCTCCCGGAAACAGGACATCGACGGTTGTCTATGTCTTAGTGCGTGTCAGGTTGCCACTAGCATTGACATCTGTCAATATAGACGCATGTCGAAGTCTTCCGTGTTGACGCTCACCCCGGTCCAGGCGGTCGCCTGCTGCTCGCCGTTGAGCCGGGAACCGTTGAGCGCCGATGCCGCCGAGCGGATCGCCCCGCTGCTCAAGGCACTCGCCGATCCGGTCCGGCTCCGCCTGCTGTCGCTGGTGGCGTCGCACGAGGGTGGCGAGGCGTGCGTGTGCGACCTGAACGACGCCTTCGAACTGTCCCAACCGACCATCAGCCATCACCTGAAGGTGCTGCACGATGCCGGCCTGCTGACGCGGGAGCGGCGCGGCGTCTGGGTCTACTACCAGGTGCGCAGCGACGCCCTGGCCGGGCTCGCCACCCTGATCGGCACCGCCGCGCCGTGAGCTTGCTGGCCCGCCGGGTGCTGGCCGAGTTCGTCGGCACCGCGTTCCTCGTCGCGGCCGTCCTCGGCTCGGGGATCGCCGCCGTGCGGCTCTCCCCCGGCCAGGCCGGCCTGCAACTGCTGGAGAACTCCCTCGTCACCGCCGGTGCGCTGGTCGCGTTGATCCTGGCGCTCCAACCGGTGTCAGCGGCCTTCAACCCGGTGGTGACCGTGATCGAGCGAGTGCTCGGCAGCATCACCACCGCGGATGCGGCGGCACTGATCCTGGCGCAGTTCGGCGGGGGTTTCGCCGGCGCGGTGCTGGCCAACCTGATGTTCGACCTGACAGCCGTCACGCTGTCCGGCCACCACCGTTCGGGCAGCGGGCTGTGGCTCGGCGAGCTGGTCGCCACCCTCGGGCTGCTGCTGGTGGTGTTCGGCACGCTGCGGTCCGGCCGGACCGACCGCGTCGCCTTCGCGGTCGGCGGTTACCTGCTCGCCGCCTACTGGTTCACCAGTTCGACCTCGTTCGCCAATCCGGCCGTCACCGTTTCCCGCATGTTCTCCGACACGTTCGCCGGCATTGCGCCGTCCTCGGTGCCGGTTTTCGTCCTTGCCCAACTCGCCGGCGGCGTGCTCGGCTACGGCCTGATCCGCGGCCTCTACCCGGAGGTGCTGGCATGAGCGACCATCCGCCTACCGTGCTGTTCGTCTGCGTGCACAACGCGGGCCGTTCCCAGATGGCTGCCGGCTGGCTGACGTCGATCGCCGGGAACCGGATCGACGTCCGGTCGGCCGGCTCCGAACCCGCCGACCGGATCAACCCGGTCGCGGTCCAGGCCATGCGCGAGGTCGGCATCGACATCGCCGCCGAGCAGCCCAAGCTGCTCACCGACGGCGCGGTGTCCGATGCCGACGTGGTGGTCACCATGGGGTGCGGCGACAGCTGCCCCTACTACCCGGGCACCCGCTACGAGGACTGGCAGCTTCCGGACCCCGCCGGCCAGCCGATCGAGATGGTCCGCCAGGTCCGCGACGAGATCCGGGCCCGCGTCGAGAACCTCGTCCGGGAACTGCTCGGCACCGGTTAGCCAGCGGGCCGGCGCCGCGTCCGGTCCGCCGCCGCAGCAGCTAAATCGTTTGGGAGAACGCGCCCGAACCGCGAGGATGCCAGGTATGCCTGAGGATTTCTTCGGTGAGCGGGTTGCCGAGCACTACGACGACCCGCAGGACGAGATGTTCAGCCCGGCGGCCGTGGAACCAGCCGTCGAGGTGCTGGCCGAACTGGCCGGCGACGGGGCCGCGCTGGAGCTCGGCATCGGCACCGGGCGCCTCGCGCTGCCGCTGAGCCGGCGCGGGGTGCCGGTACACGGCATCGACCTGTCCCCCGCGATGCTCGCCCAGCTGGCGAAGAAGCCCGGCGCCGAGCGGATCGGCGTCACCGTCGGGGATTTCGCGCACACCCGGGTGCCGGGCAGCTTCACGCTCGGCTACCTGGTGTTCAACACCATCATGAACCTGACCAGCCAGGACGAGCAGGCCGCCTGCTTCGCCAACGTCGCCGAGCACCTGTCCCCCGGCGGGTGGTTCGTGATCGAGGTGATGGTGCCGGACCTGCAGCGGCTGCCGCCCGGCGAGACCGTCCGGCCGTTCGAGGTCAGCGAGACCCGGCTCGGCTTCGACTCCTACGACATCGCCAACCAGGGGCTGGTCTCGCACCACTACTGGCAGGAGGACGGCCGGTTGACCAGCGGTTCCATACCGTTCCGCTATGTCTGGCCGGCCGAACTGGACCTGATGGCGCGGCTGGCGGGAATGACGCTACGGCACCGCTGGAGCGACTGGCAGCGCACCCCGTTCACCAGCGACAGCCGCAAGCACGTCTCGGTGTGGCAGAAGCTGACCGGTTGAGAACCCGGCTCGGGTGGCCACTCGACCACCCGAGCCGGGTCTTGCGGGATCAGCCGCCCGACTCGGTCCCCGAGCCGTTGTTCGGACCGCCCCCGTGGCCCCTGCCCGGACCGCCGGCGCCCATGCCTTCCTCGACCTTGGTGACGGCGTAGTTCTTGTCGAACTTCACGGTCACGAAGCTTCCGTCGGCCTTGGTCATGTGCGCCTCGTAGGCGTCACCGTCGGCGTCGGTCTCGACCCGGAACACCGTCCCGCCGGGCACCGCCTTCAGCGCGGCCGCCTTGAGCTTGGCCGCCACGTCGGCGCTGACCGCCTTCTCGTCCGGACGGACCGGGGTGGCCTGCTTGTTCGCCCCCGGCGCGTTGTTCGCCCCCGGCGCGTTGTTGGTTCCCGGCGCCTCACTGCTGCTGGACGAACTCGGTGCGGACGGCGTGGTGGTCGCGGCGCTGGACAGCACCGTGCCACCGATGATTGCGCCGGCTACCGCACCGGTTGCGAGCAGGCCGCCGCCGACGAGCAGGCCCCGCCGCTTGCGTTCCGGCTGACTGGTCGGACCGTACGCCGGTGGCGGCACCGGCGGCGGCGACCATTCGTTCGGGTTCATGGAAACACCTCCTGACACCGGCCGGGCCCGGGTGGTCCAGCCGTGCCGCCATGGTGTGGAGCCAGCCTGGCGCGACGTCGTGCCGAAGCTGTGAGCAGCATGTGGATCGCGAAGCCGGGTACGCCTTCCCGCGGCTTCAGGGTCAGGCCGGCACCTCGTCCCAGGTGGTCAGGCAGAACGGGTGCCCGGCCGGGTCGGCGTAGACCAGGCAGTGATCGGCGTTCGGCTGCAGGGCGTACTTGCGGGCGCCGGCCGCCAGCACCCGGGCCTCGGCCGCCGGCAGGTCCTCGACGAAGAAGTCCAGATGCATCTGCATCGACGCGCGCGGGTCCGGCCAGCTCGGCGGCAGGTGTCCCGGAGCGGTCTGGAAGTCGATCCGGCCGCCCGGGCCGTTCACGGTTGCCCACTCGTCGTTGGCGAAGGTCACCCGGCCCCCGGTGATTTCGGCGTAGAACGCCGCCAGCCGGCGGGCGTCCGGGCATTCCAACGCCACCGAGCTGAGCCGGATCGCATCCGACATGACGCTGTTCCCCTCCCCTGTTGGCATCCGGTCAGCCGGCCGCGTACCGCCAGAACTCGCGCATCAGGTCCGGTGGCGTCGGGCTGGACATCTGCAACTGGCTGAGCAGGATCGCGATGGTCCTGGTCGCGGGGGTGATGTGCGCCGTGGTTCCGGTGCCGCCGACCCAGCCGTACCGGCCGGGCACGTTCCAGGGCTCGATGGCCTCGATGTCCACCGAGCCGCCGTAGCCCCAGCCCTGTCCCTCCAGGAACAGCCGGCCGGCCTCGCGCTGCCCGGCGGTCAGCTGGTCGGTGGTCATCTGACGGACCGACTCCGGGGACAGCACCCGGCGGTCTCGGAAGGTTCCCTGACCGAGCAGCATTCCGGCGAAGGCGAACCAGTCGTCGGCGGTGGACACCAGACCACCGGCACCGGACGGAAAGGCCGGCGGCCTGCTCCACCAGCCGTCCGGCGGATCGAGCAGCCGCAGGCTGCCGTCCGGGTCGGCCTGGTAGTAGCTGGTGAACCGGTGCAGTTTGTCCGCCGGCACCTCGAAGCCGGTGTCGAACATGTAGAGCGGTTCGAACAGCCGCTCGGTGAGGAACTGCGGCAACGGGCAGCCCGCGACCCGGGCGATCAGCACGCCGAGGATGTCGTAGCAGGTGTTGTACAGCCAGGCCTCGCCGGGCTGGTACAGCAGCGGAATGCCGGCCAGCCGAGCCAGCCACTTGTCCGGCGCCGGCAGCAGGTCCGGGCGCGGGCCCGGCTGCAGGTAGAGCAGCAGCCGCACCACGGGCCAGGAGAAGTCCGACGGAAAGCCGTATCCGGCGCGCGAGTCGAGCAGGTGCCGCACGGTGATCGGCCGGACGGCCGGCACCACGTCCTCCACCGGGCCGTCCGGCCGGCGCAGCACCATCGGCTCGGCCAGCTCCGGCAACCACTGCCGCACCGGGTCGTCGAGGGCCATCCGGCCGTCCTCCACCAGCACCATCGCGGCCGCGGCGATGATCGGCTTGGTGATCGAGGCGATCCGGAAGATCAGGTCCGGGTTCATCGGCATCCCACGCTGGAGGTCGGCGCACCCGACCGCGTGTTCTTCCAGGTGGTTCGGCCGGGACACCAGCGCCACCGCGCCAGGGATCGAGCCGGCGTCGACCTGGGCGTGCAGCAGGATCTGCAGCGGGTTCTGCTCGCTTGTCACCGGATCAGGATCACACGGATCATCGGCCTGTTCCTGTCAGGGCCGGTTCGGGTCCGGGTGCAGCACCAGGAACAGCGACCAGGCGGGTGCGGTAGGGTCGTCCGGCAGCGCGGCGAACTCCTCGAGCAGGTCGCGCAGCCGGTCGCGGAACTCGTCCAGCTGGGCGGTTGCCAGCCGCAGGCCGAGCCGCGCGGTGTCCACCTCCTCCCCCGGCACCAGGGCGAGCTCTTCCAGGAAGGCGTCCAGCATCGACCGGTCCATGGCCGGGACGCTGAGCCGCCAGGACTTCTTGGTGGCCAGGTATGGGATCTCCCGGGCGCCCCGCGCGCCCCGCCGCTCGGCCTGCGGCTGCAGGAAGCCGGTCCGCACCAGCGTCCGGGTGTGGTGCAGGATGCTCGCCGGATCCCGGCCGAGCACCTCGGCGATCTCCTTGTTGGTATGGGCCTCCCCCAGGCAGATCCGCAGGATCCGCAACCGCAGCGCCGAGGCCAACGCCCGGGCCTCGGAGTCGCTGGCCGGGCTCCGCTGATCCATGGCACCAGCTTAGCGGAAGTGATTGACAAACCTCAATCACTTCGCTGAGGATGGCCCGGTGACCGCCGACCTCCCTGGGACCGCTGACCTTTCCCGCACCCGGCGCGGCGGCCTGTGGCACCACCTGGATTTCCGGCGGCTGTGGATCGGCGAGACGGTCAGCCAGTTCGGCTCCAACATCAGCCAGTTGGCGCTGCCGCTGATCGCCATCCTGATCCTGCGGGCCAGCACCTTCGAGGTCGGGCTACTGGTCACCTGCCAGCTGGCGGCGTTCCTGGTGGTGGGGCTGCCGGCCGGCGCCTGGGTGGACCGGATGCGGTTCCGCAGCGTGCTGATCGTCAACGACCTGCTGCGGGCGGCGGCGCTGGCCTCGATCCCGGTCGCGCACTGGCTGGGCGTGCTCAGCATCGGCCAGCTGTACGCGGTGGCGCTGCTGACCGGGATCTGCACGGTGTTCTTCGACGTGGCCTACCAGTCCTACCTGCCCCAACTGGTGCAGCGGCAGGAGCTGGTGGAGGCGAACGCCAAGCTGCAGGCCAGCGAGTCGGTCGCCCAGATCGGCGGCCCCAGCCTCGGCGGCGCGCTGATCCAGGTGCTGACCGCGCCGTACGCGATCCTGCTGGACGGGCTGAGCTTCCTGTGGTCGGCGGCCTGGGTGCACGCCATCCGCGCCCGGCCGCCGCGGCCGGAGCGGGCACCCGACCGCAACCTGCGCCGCGAGATCGGCGAGGGGCTGCGGTTCGTGCTGGGCAACCGGTTGCTGCGCGCGATCGCGATGTGCACCGGCCTGTCGAACCTGTTCGCGGCGATGGCGAGCGCGGTGTTCTACGTGCTGCTCGCCCGCGAGCTGCGGCTGTCGGCCGGCTGGATCGGCCTGATCGAGTCGACCTCGGCCATCGGCGGGCTGGTGGGCTCGTTGCTCGCCCGCCGGGTCGCCGACTGGCTGGGGCAAGGCCCGGCGATCTGGGTCGCGGCGCTGGCGATGGGTCCGGGCGGCTTCGTCGCGCCGTTCGTGCAGCGCGACTGGACGCTGGGGCTGCTGGCCCTCGCCCAGGCGGTCATGTGGGTGGCCGTGGTGGTCTACAACATCACCCAGGTCAGCTTCCGGCAGGGCCTGTGCCCGCCGGCGCTGCTGGGCCGCATGAACGCGACCATGCGGTTCCTGGTCTGGGGCGCCATGCCGGTCGGCGGCGTGCTCGGCGGCCTGCTCGGCTCGGCGATCGGTGTCCGGCAGACCCTGTTCGTGGTCGCGGTGGGCAGCGCGCTGACCTTCCTGCCGGTGTTCCTCTCCCCGCTGCGGGACCTGAAGGAACTGCCGTCGGCCGCCGCTACGGTGTGACCATGACGGCACCTCGCGTGACCCTCGGTAGCTGGCCCACCGCGCTGGAGCCGGCGCCCCGGCTGGCGGCCGCGCTGGGGCTGGGTTCCGAGGACTTGTGGATCAAGCGGGAGGACCTCGGTGGCCTCGGTGCCGGCGGCAACAAGTTGCGCAAACTCGAATTCACGGTCGGGGCCGCGCTGGCCGACGGCGCGGACACGCTGGTCACCCTGGGCGGCGCGCAGAGCAACCACGCGCGGCTGACCGCCGCGGTCGGCGCCCGGCTCGGGCTGCGGGTGGTGCTGGTCTTTCCCGGCCGGTACGCAGGAATCCGGAACGGCAACGTCGCACTGGCGGGCCTGTTCGGCGCCCAGGTGCACTGGGCCGGCGACGTGGATTTCGTGGGGTTGGCCGAGGTCGCTCACGGGATCACCGAGCGGCTGCGCGCCGACGGTGCCCGGCCGGTGCTGCTCCCGCTGGGCGGCTCCAGCGCTACCGGGGCGCTCGGGTATGAAGAGGCCGGCCGCGAGCTGCTCGGCCAGCTGCCGGACCTGCACACCGCGGTCGTCGCGCTCGGCTCCGGCGGCACCATGGCCGGGCTGGTGGCCGCACTCGGCCCGGACCGGGTGCTCGGGGTGGACGTGGGTGCGGTGGCTGACCCGGCCGGGGTGGTGGCCGAGTTCGCCAGCCAGGTCGGGCCGCGGGCGGTTGCCGGCGAGCAGCTGCGGATCGACCGCGACCAGGTGGGGGCCGGTTATGCCACGGTGGGCGAGCCGGTGGTCGAGGCGATGCGGCTGGTCGCGCGCACCGAGGCGCTGGTGCTGGACCCGATCTACACCGGCCGGGCGATGGCCGCCCTGGTGGCGGCGGTCCGGGCCGGGACGGTCACCGCCGGTGTTCCGACGGTGTTCCTGCACACCGGTGGCCTGCCCGGGCTGTTCGGGTACCCGGACGCGGTCGGCGCGGCCGAGCAGATGCTGGACAGCTATCCGGAGTAGACCGGGCGCTCGCGTCGCGGAGTGCGCAATACTTCGCCGCATGACCGAGACCCTCAACCACCGCGCCATCGGGATCGAGCTGTTCAACCAGACCTGGGCGCTGATGGACAAGCCGGACCGCTCCGTCGAGGAGAACGACGCCATGCTGCACATGGCACATGCCTCGGCGCACCACTGGCGGGCTGAGGGATCCGGGGCGACGCCCAACAACCTGGCCCGCAGCGAGTGGCAGGTGTCGCGGGTCTACACGGTGCTGGGTCGTGCCGAGCCCGCCGGCTACCACGCCCGGCGGTGCCTGGAGATCTGCCAGGCCAACGGCATCGGCGACTGGGATCTCGGCTATGCCTACGAGGCACTGGCCCGCGCGGCCAGCGTTGCCGGCGACGCGGCTGCCGCTGCGAGGTACGTCGAACAGGCCCGCGCGGTCGACATCGCCGAGGACGAGGACCGCGACCTGCTCGCGTCCGATCTGGCCACCATTCCCGGCTTGAGCGGCGGCAACGCCGGCTGAGCCGCCGGTTATCCGCCGGTGCCGGCGTACAGGATTCGCCTGGCGGACTTGGGGGTTCCGGGTTTGTAGTACGGCTCCAGCCAGCTGTCGTCCTCGGTCAGGTAGTCGTGCGCCTCGGGCGCCCGCTTGCGCAGTCGCTGCGCCCACCAGCGGGCGTAGAAGTGGTCGAAGATCCGCTGGAACTCGGCGAAGTAGACGTCGGCCACCTCGGTATCCCCCGTGATCACCAGCATATTCTCGTCGTTGGAGATGGTGGAGGCGCTGGAGAAGTTCGCCGAGCCGGACACGGTGACCGGCACTTGGCCGAGCGGGTCGACCAGCAGGATCTTGGTGTGCAGGTAGCGGGCGTGCAGGTTGAACCCGGTCAGCTGCTCGGCGGCCCAGCTGCTCAGCGCTTGTGGGCTGCCGGTGGCGCCCACGGCGACCTGCACCATCCGGTCGGTCGACCAGATGTCCTGGTGGTTGTCCCGTGAGTCCAGCAGCACGAAGCGCAGCACCCCGGGGGTGTGTGCGGCGGCCAGCTGGGCTTCGAAGTGGGCGTCGTCCAGCCCGAACGGCAGCGTGATGGAGGTGCTGGCCGGCGAGGTGGCGAAGCCGGTCGCGTACCAGTTCAGCGGGTCCAGCGCGGTACGCGGGCTGAACAGCGGGTGCACGCCGGGATCGCCGAGGCTGCCTGCGTCGAACGGGCTGTGCTCGTCCGTCCAGGCCCGCAGCAGGGGCTTCACCGGGTCGCCGGCCACCTGGCCCCAGTAGTCCAGGTAGGCCTGTGCCACCGAGGCATCCCGCACCACGTGCCCGACGTTGGAGTGGCCGAAGATGCCGCCCTGGCTGAGGTTCGTCGAACCGGTCCACACCTGTGCCGGGCTCAGCGTGCCGTCCGCGGCCTTGTCGGCGCGGACGATGAACTTGTTGTGCGCGATCGTCGCGTGGGTGCGTGGGATGACCGCGGCACGGTCGAAGCCGGCGGAGTCGACGGCGGCCTGGATGGCCACCTCGTTGGCCTGGCCCTCGTCGCCGTCGGCGTGGTAGATCACCTGAACGTCGGCGCCGGCGGCCTGCGCCTGGGCGAACGCCGCCAGCACGCTCGGCTCGGTGAACTGGTACACCGCGGCCCGCAGCGCCAGCGACGGCCCCGCGCCGTCGGTGATGTAGGCGATCAGCGCCTCGTGCAGGCCGCGGGACAGCCAGCGCATCGCCGCGGCACGCCGAGCCGGCGGCAGCTGGTCCGGCGGGGCACCGAACTTGGTGGCGTAGGCCTGGCTGGCCGCCACCCCGCGGTTGAAGTAGATGCCGTGGGTGCCGGTGTCCGGGTCGTCGGTGGTGACCTCGACCTGTGCGGTGACCGAGTCCTTGCCGGTCAGGTCGTCGGGCGTGCCGTACTGGGGCAGCACGGTGTAGTGGTAGCGGTGCCCCGGCGTGGTGGTGTAGTCGCCCCACCACATGGCTTGGATGGGCTGGCGCTGGGTCGAGTAGATCGTGGTCAGCGCCGGCGTCGGCACCTGAGACTTGAAGGTCTTGAACCCCGACAGCCACTTCGACCTGTGGCTGGTGAGGTCCTGCCGGTGGATCGCGAACCCCAGGCAGCCGGCGCGGGCAGCGTCGGTGAGGTCGAAGCCGAGGAAGACCGCATGGTTCCCGGCGATCGCGTTGACCGTCAGCCCACCGTTGTCGACACGTACTCGCATAGCGGCCCCCGCGCTCTGAGTCGATGCCGCACGATAGCCCGCCGCACGGCCTTCCGGTGGCTGGATGGCACAAAACCGATGACAGGTCTGTGGCCTCGGACTGATTCCATCCGTAGTTCTGGCTCTCAACAGGGAGAGGGAGCGACACTGCCCTGACACTCAGCGGCATCGAAATCACTTCGTGCGCCTGAAGCAGTTGGGTCGCATGCGGCAGGAAGCGGTCCTTTTGCCGTTCGATCGCCTAGAGGTGAATCGGCCCGTGTTCGGGGTTGACTACTAACCCATACGAATAACGGGCTGAATCCGTAGTGCTGCGAGCCTCGTGCTGTCAGACCATCTACCATCTTAAACGATCGGATTCGATGCCACTACTGCTGGTGACCCAATGACGAGGGTGATCTCCTGAAAAACAAAGGGTAGCCTCACGGACGCGTCCGGCGCCATCGATGGTGAAGGTCTGGCTCCAAAAGCCACCCGGATCGATTGAATCGCGGCAGGTCAGCGTGACCCGACTACCAGGCTTGAATCCTGTCAAATAAACGTCGTACCAGTAACCGAAGGTAGCCGACCCACCTTGTGTCAGCTGGATACTCGCTGTTGGAGGTAGCGATTCACAGGTTTCATCATACGGACTACCGCTGTAATCCCCGTTAGGGCAATAATCCTGGGAGGGGGTACCGCAAGTACCGTCGGCGCTCGATTCACTGAAGTCACCGCTCGGACAGTTATCGAGCGATGGCGGCGGGGATCCGCTTGCTCCCCAGTTACTTAGTCTGCGAACGGCAGAATAGACAATACTCGCCTCATCCTGGCAGGCAACCCAGTTAATATATTTCTTCCACCCGGGATATTTGTTATTACAGAGTCTAAACATTTCAGCCTTGAATCGGTCGTCGATCGCAAGACGCATGGATTCATTACGATACAGAGTCAAACCCTTACCAAAATTTCGGTACCCGAAATCATGAAGGCGACAGGGTTGATTAAATAAAGTTCTGTAAAAGCTCGAAATTGATCCGATCTGATCTGCACCACTGCAACCGTCGTCACTCCAGTCGAAAGAGTTATAAGGTGCCGGTTTGCGACAACCCTCGGACCCACTCATACAGCCAACAGCCCGGAATCCTGATTGGCGTGTCACATACTGATAGTAAGTCAGGTGTATTGTCTCGAGAGCATACCGATATTGTTCATATCGATCCGAATCGGCGTCCGCAGAAGCGCGAGATGGCCATGAAAGTACGCTGACGATCAGCGCAATCATGACTGCTATGTGTCTGTAACGACCACGCTGATATTTCATTGGTTCCCCCTGAAACGGTCGGGTAACCGTTGAAGGACGGTAGCACGCTTAGATACGTCGTTAGCGCTCCTTGAGAACTATTACCCCGCCTGGGTGTGACGGCTTCGAGCGGGACTTGGCGGCCTGCGACAGTCCTCTGAATAGCTGTCGATGCGTTGCTGTCCGCCCCGCGGCGTTCGTTGTCAAAGATAACGCACCGAGGGGCGGTCAGCCGGCCGCGACCAGCGTGCGCAGGTCCTCGATCTGGGTGCCGGGGTCGATGTCGTGGCCGCCGTCGGGGTTCACCACCACCTTGGCGTTGGGGATGCGGGTGCCCAGCCACGCGCTGTGCCGCGCGGAGATCCGGGCATCCCGGGCGCCGTAGCGAACCGTGACCGGTACCGCGATCTCGTCGAAGGAGTAGCCCCAGCCCTGCAGGCACGACAGGGCGTCGTCGACCCGACCCCAGACCCCGGCGGTGTACGCGCCGTGCATCGCGGCCACGAACGCCCGCTCGTCGTCGGAGACCGCCGGCGCGTCCCGGTCGGCGGCGGGCACCCCCGCCCTTTCCCGGGCCAGCCGCACCAGGTCGTGCTCCGCCTGCCGGAGCAGGTTGTCGTGCAGCACCTGCTCGCCCTCCAGCGCCCAGCCGAACTCCCGGGTGGTCTCCGGACCCATGTCCGCCCACCAGTCCAGGCCCTCGGCGTCGTAGGGAGCGAGGCTGGCCTGGCACTCGACAGCCGTCACCCGGTCAGCCAGCCTGGCGGCCACCGCCAGCGCGTGCGGCCCGCCGCCGGACCAGCCGCTCACCGCGAACCGGTCGATTCCCAGCGCGTCGGCGATGGCGGCCACGTCCTGGGCGCAGTCGACCACCCGCCGGCCCGGCCGGCGGTCCGAGGCGCCGTAGCCCGGCCGGTCGTAGGTCACCACCCGCAGCCCGGCCGCTGCCAGCGCGGCCTCGTCCGGGCGAGCCAGCCGGGAGCCCGGGGTGCCGTGCAGGAAGAAGACCGGAACGCCGTCGGCAGCGCCCCACTGCGCAACGCCGAGCGCCCGGCCGTCGGGTGCCGTCACGGTGTTCAGCCGGTGCCTCATCCTTCGGATTCTGCCCAACCGCGGCCGAATGCCAGTATCAGTGAGTGCGCATCGCGACCTGGAACGTCAATTCCGTCAAGGCCCGGCTGCCGCGGCTGCTGAGCTGGCTCGCCGACCGGCAGCCGGACGTGCTGCTGGTGCAGGAGACCAAGGTGCCCGAGCAGGGCTGGCCGGCCGGGCCGCTGGCCGAGCTCGGCTACGACTCGGTGCACCTGGGCAGCGGCCGGTGGAACGGGGTCGGCATCCTGTCCCGGGTGGGCCTGGCCGACGTCACCTACGGGCTGCCCGGGCAGCCGGACTTCGACGACGCGGCGGAGGACCGGGCCGTCGGCGCCACCTGCGGTGGAATCCGGCTGTGGTCGCTGTACGTGCCGAACGGCCGGCAGGTCGGCCACCTGCACTTCGACTACAAACTGCGCTTCTTAGACGCCGTCCGGGCGCAGGCGGCCGCAGAGCGGGCCGCGCTGGGGGCGGACGCGCCGTACGGGCTGCTCGGCGACTTCAACGTGGCGCCGCTGGACGCCGACGTCTGGGACATCGCGGCCTTCGACGGCGCCACCCATGTCAGCGCGCCGGAACGGGCCGCGCTGACCGCCATCCGCGAGGCCGACCCGGACGCCCCGCTGCTGGACCTGATGCCGCGCGCCTCGGCCGACCCCGCGGACCGCCGGCATCCCTACACCTTCTGGGAGATGCGGATGCTCGGCTTCCAGAAGGGCCGCGGCATGCGGATCGACCTGGCGCTGGTCAACGAGCCGCTGGCCCGCTCGGTGCGCTCGGCCTGGGTGGACCGCGACGCCCGGCGCGGCGAGGGCCCGTCCGACCACGCGCCTTTGGTGCTGGATCTCGAGTGACCACCGCCTAGGCCGGATTACCAGCCTTCCATCCGGACCTGGCCGAGCCGGCCGTGCAGGTCGCGCATCGCCGCCCACACCTGGTCGCTGGGCCGGACCGAGCTGCCCGGCGGGTCGAGCAGGATCGGGGCGTCCACCCCGAGCAGGGCGCGCAGCCGGTCGGCTTCGACCGGGCTGCTGGTCGCGAAGGCGATCGCGGTGGACAGCAGCGCCCCGCCGCTGGCCAGTTGCCCGACGGTGTCGGCGTTCTCGGCCGACAGGCCCACCGCGGCGTTCTGCTGCCGCGCGGTTCGCACGATCCGGCCCAGCCGGGCGGCGAACGGGGCCGGCACGGTCATGCCGGCCGGCAGGTCGACGTGCAGGAGCCGCGGGAAGTCCGCCCGGGTCGCGAACTGGCCGAGCAGCTGGATCACCGGCAGCGCCGCCCCGAGCTGGCCGGCCTCGGCCAGGCTGATGACGGTGACGTAGCCGGGCTCGATCCGCTCCTCCCCCGGGTTGGCGAACAGCTGGGTCAGCCCGGCGCCCTTGGACAGCCCCGCCACCGTGTCCCACAGCCCGCCCAGGCCCACCGCGCCCTGCACCAGGTCCTCCAGCCGCGGCACCGCCTGCGGCCGGCGCACGATCCGGACGTTCTTGCCCAGCCCCGGGGCCCGCGACACCAGCTGGCCGGACAGGTCCACCAGCACCACGCCGCTGCCGCGAGCCGCGGCGTCCTGCGCGACGCTCAGCACCAGCCGGGCCCGCTCGTCGGCGTGGCCCAGCACCGCGAACAGCGGGCTCTTGCCGTCCCGCAGTGCTGCGTGCGGGTCGAAGCAGACCCGGTGCCCGTCCAGCGTCATGCCGATCTGGCAGCCCGAGTCGTCACCCAGCTCGACCGGGCGGGCGACCGGGCTGTCACCGGCGGGCTCGTCCTGCTCCGGGGTTTCCGCCGCCTCGCTGTCGGGGGCCTTGCTGTCGGTGGCCTTGCTGTCGGTGGCCTTGGTCAGGGACGGACCGGCTGGCTGCTCGACCGCCGGCTGCGGCAGCCGCACTCCTGCCCGGGCCGCCTCGGCGAAACCCGCCTCCCAGGCCAGCGCCTGGTCCTGGGTGAGGGAGTACAGGTCGGCCGGCAGCAGCTCGGCCGGGATCTCCTCCAGCCGCTGGTCGCGCAACAGGGTGAGCAGCGCCTCGGGCGCCGCCTGCTCGGTCCAGCGCACCCCGGCCTGCCAGCCGCGCTGGAACTGCTCGCCGATCTCCGGCCCGAACGGGTGGCCGGACCCCTCGGCCGCTTCCACGGCGGCCAGCAGGGCGCGCTGGCACACCTCCGAGATGGGGATCCGGGCGGCCTTCACCCGGCGTTCCAGGTCGTCCGGCAGGTAGACGTTCGCTCGGCCCACGGCTCTTCTCCGTCCTATGCGTAGTACTACCCACAGTACGCGCATATCCAATTGGTTCACGAGCCCGTGCGGCTATCCCATCCGCATCGCGGCGTTGACCTCGGCCAGGGTCTGGTCGGCGATCTCGCGGGCCCGGTCCGCGCCGCGGCGCAGGATCGCCTCGGCGTCGGCGCGCCCCAGCCCGGCCCGTCGGGCCCGGATCGGGGCCAGCAGCCCGTTCACCGCGTCGATCACCACCCGCTTGAGCTCGGCAGCGCCGGCGGTGCCGATCCGCTCGGCTACCGCCGCCGGGTCCTCCCCCAGGCAGAGCCCGGCCAGGGTGAGCAGGGTGGCCACCTCGGGCCGGATGTCGGGTGCGTAGCTGATCCGGCGCTCGGAGTCGGTACGGGCCGCCCGGACCTTGGCGGCCACCTGGTCCGGGGAGTCGGACAACGCGATGCCGTTGCCCAGGCTCTTCGACATCTTCCGGCCGTCCAGCCCGAGCAGCGTGCCGGTGGCGCCGAGCAGCTCCTCCGGCAGCCCGAACACCGGCCCGTAGCGCTCGTTGAACCGGCGGGCGATGGCCCGGGTCAGCTCCAGGTGCGGCAGCTGGTCCTTGCCGACCGGCACCAGTTCGGCCTTGCAGAACAGGATGTCGGCGGCTTGGTGCACCGGGTAGGTCAGCATCAGCGCGCTCACCGACGACCGGCCGGCGGTGCGGATCTCCTCCTTCACGGTCGGGTTGCGGTCCAGCTCGCCGGTGCTGACCAGCGACAGGAACGGCAGCAGCAGCTGGTTGAGTGCGGGTACCGCGCTGTGCGCGAAGATCGTGCTGGCGTCCGGGTCGATGCCGCAGGCCAGGTAGTCCAGCACCATCGCGGTGCGCAGCTCCGGCAGGTCTACCGGGCGGTCCCGGTCGGTGACCACCTGGTAGTCGGCCACCACCACGAACAGCTCGCAGCCCTGCCGCTGCAGCCGGACTCGGTTGGCCAGGGTGCCGAAGTAGTGCCCGAGGTGCAGGCCGCCGGTCGGGCGGTCGCCGGTGAGCACCCGGCCGGCCACCGTGCGGCCGGTTGCCGGCGCGACAGCCCGGCCGGGTGCGGTTGTCGTTGCGGTCATGGATTTCCTCCTGGGAGTCAGGAGGGGTTGCCTGCCGAACGCGACAAAACAAAGGGCCGTCCGGCAGGACGGCCCCTCGGAAAGCAGCTGGGGTTACTGGAACGGGCCGTCCGTCATTCGGACGGCCGCCAGCTGCGCAGCACGGAGGCCGGGCAGCTGGACATGGCAGTCACGGTAGCAGGAAATCTCTGCGCCCGGCTGGGCTCAGGCGCTCTTGCTGGCTGCCTTCTTGGCCGGCGCGGCCTTCTTGGCGGCCGGCGCCTTCTTCGCCGGGGCGGTCTTCTTGGCGGGCGCCTTCTTGGCCGGGGCCGACTTCTTCGCGGCGGTCTTGGCGGGCTTGGCAGGCTCCTCCTCGGCCGGCGCGGCGCCGTCGGCCGACGAGCCGGAGTCCACTCCCCTGGCCCGGTCGACGCTGCGCTGCAGGGCGGTGAGCAGGTCGATGACCTCGCTGGTCTTGTCGTCCTTGGCGTCGTCCTTGGCCGGCAGCTGGGCCGACTCGCCACGCTCGAGCTTGGCGTCGATCAGCTCGACGACCGCCTCGCGGTAGCTGTCGGAGAACTGCTCCGGCTCGAAGTCGGCGGCCATGCTCTCGACCAGCGAGGCCGCCATCTTCAGCTCCTGCGGCCGCAGCTCCACGTCGGAGTCGAGGATCTGGAAGTCCGGCTTGCGGACCTCGTCGGGCCACAGCATGGTCTGCAGCAGGATCACCCGGTCGCGAACTCGCAGCACCGCCAGGGTTTCCTTCTGGCGCAACGCCACCTTGACGATGGCCATCCGCTCGGTCTCGATCAGCGCCTCGCGCAGCAGCGCGTACGGCTTGGCGGCCTTGGCATCCGGCTCGAGGTAGTAGGTCTTGGCGAACAGGATCGGGTCCACCTGGGTGCTGGGCACGAACTCCACCACGTCGATCTCGTGGCTGGTGGCCACCGGCAACTGGTCGAGATCCTCGTCGGTGAGGATCACCAGCTGGCCGTCACTCGTTTCATACCCCTTGGCGATGTCGTCGTAGCTGACCTCTTCGCCGCACACCGAGCAGGTCCGCTTGTACCGGATCCGGCCGCCGTCCTCGCGGTGCACCTGGTGGAAGCGGATATCGTTCTCCTCGGTCGCGGCGAACAGCCGGACCGGCACGTTGACCAGTCCGAAAGACACTGCGCCTTTCCAGATGGCTCTCATCTCTGCTCCTCACGGTGGTGCCCGCATGTCTACACAGGCAGCATGAGCCTATGCGACCGATGCTCGCCACACCCGGCCCACAGCCAATTGGCAAGGACTGGCAGCACGAAGTCAAGTGGGATGGTATGCGAGTACTGGCCGACATCACCGATTCCGGACTCCGGCTGGTGTCGCGCACCGGCCGGGACGTGACGGTCAGCTTCCCCGAGCTGGTGGTGGTGACCGACGGCGTCAAGGACGCCCTGATCGACGGGGAGGTCATCGCGCTGCGCGACGGGGTGCCGTCCTTCGCCGCGCTCGCCGACCGGATGCACGTCGGCGACGAGCGCCGGGCCCGGGAGCTGGCCCAGGTCCAGCCGGTGACCATGATGGCCTTCGACCTGCTGCGCCTCTACGGCGTGGACCTCACCCAGCGCCCGCTGAGCGAGCGGCGCAACAGCCTGGAACGGCTCAGCCTGCCGGAGCCGACCTGGCGCAGCTCGCCGGCCTACGACGACGGCCCGGCGCTGCTGGCGGCCACCCTGGACCAGGGCCTGGAGGGCGTGGTGGCCAAGCGCCGCCAGTCGATCTACCAGCCCGGCCGGCGCAGCCCGGACTGGATCAAGACCGCCCACAAGCTGCACCAGGTGTGCGTGGTGGGCGGCTGGCGGCCGGAGACCGGCTCGCCCGAGCTGATCGGCGCGCTGCTGATGGGCATGCCCGACGGCGCCGGCGGGCTGAGCTTCACCGGCCGGGTCGGCAGCGGGATCAGCCGGGCGGCCGGCCAAGACCTCAAGCGGCTGCTCGGCCCGCTGCGCCGGGCGGCGTCACCGTTCAACGCCGCGATCCCCCGACTGGACGCGGTCGGCGCCGTCTGGTGCGAGCCGAGCGTGGTGATCGAGGTGCGCCACCACGGCTGGACCACCGGAAACCGGCTGCGCTTTCCGGTGTTCAGGGGCGTGCGGCCCGACATCGACCCGGCCGAGGTGCGGCGTGAGTCCTGAACCCGGCGACCAGCGGATCAGCGTCGACGGCCACCAGTTCACCCTCAAGCGGCTGGACAAGGTGTACTACCCCGAGGCCGGCACCACCAAGGCCGAGGTGCTGGACTACTACGCCCGGATCGCGCCGGTGCTGCTGCCGCAGCTCGCCGACCGGCCGGTGACCCGGATCCGGTGGCCGGACGGCACCGGCTCCCAGCCGTTCTACGAGAAGAACCTGCCCAGCTACGCACCGTCCTGGCTGCGCACCGTCACGCTGCCCACCCCCGGTTCGTCCCGCAACCGGGAGACGCTGGCCTTTCCGGTGCTGGCCAAGACCGCCGACCTGATCTGGCTGGTCAACCTGGCGGCCCTGGAGTTCCACGTGCCGCAGTGGACGGTGGGCCCGCGCGGCGCGGTGCGCAATCCGAGCCGGCTGGTGATCGACCTCGACCCCGGGCCGCCGGCGGGCCTGGCCGAGTGCGCCGAGGCGGCCCTGCTGGTGCGCGACCGGCTCGCCGAGGACGGCCTGACGGCATTTCCGGTGACCAGCGGCAGCAAGGGACTGCAGCTCTACGCCCCGCTGGACGGTTCGCAGCCGGTGGAGAAGGTGCACGGCTACGCCAAGCGGCTCGCCGAGTCGCTGGAGCAGAGCCACCCGAAGCTGATGGTGTCCAACATGGCCAAGGTGCTGCGGACCGGCAAGGTGCTGCTGGACTGGAGCCAGAACAACCCGGCCAAGACCACCATCTGCCCGTACTCGCTGCGCGGCCGGGCCCGGCCGTGGGTGGCGGCACCCCGCACGTGGGACGAGCTCGCCAAACCGGGACTCCGCCAGCTCGAGAGCAGCGAGGTGCTCGACCGGGTGGCGGCCGACGGGGACCTGGCGGCGGAGCTGCTGCACGGCACCGCCCGGGTACCGGGCTGAGCCCCGTTCAGGCGGGCTCGGCCGGCTGGTAGCCGGCGCAGCGCAGCACCGGCAGCCGCGGGTAGCGCGGGTAGGCCGGATCGACGCTGGCCAGCTGGCAGCGCAGGTACACCGGCCCGCGCCGGGTCTGGTTGAGCCGGGCGTGCCGGCATCCGGCGCACAGCCCGGCGCTGGAGGGACCGGTCATGGGCCGAGGGTAACCGGCCGTCGGGTTGAAGGTTCGCCTGGCTAACAACGGCCGAATAGGATGATTCGGTGCCCCCGACTCCAGCCAGCTCCCCGTCCTGGCTGCGCCGGCTGATCGGCTACTGCCTGCGGCACCGGGGCGACCTGTTCGGCTCGTTCGGCGCGGCGCTGGGCGGCGCGCTGGTCTCGGTGTCGGTGCCGCTGGTGATCAAGCACGTCGTCGACATCGTCAGCCAGCCCGGACAGTCCCGGCCGTCGGTGGCGCCCTGGGTGTGGCTGCTGGTGCTGGCGGCGGTGTTGCAGTACGGGCTGACCTTCGCCCGCCGGTTCTGCGCCGGCCGGCTGTCGCTGGACGTGCAGTACGACCTGCGCGCCGATGTCTTCTCCTCCCTGCAACGCCTGGACGGCGCGGCGCAGGACGCCCTGCAGACCGGCCAGGTGGTCAGCCGGTCGATCAGCGACGTCGGCCTGGTGCAGGGATTGCTGTCCTTCCTGCCGATCCTGAGCGGCAACGCGCTGCTGTTCGTGATCTCGCTGGTCGCCATGGTGGTGCTCTCGCCGCTGCTCACCCTGGTGGTGCTGGCGGTCGTCCCGGCGCTCTGGTTCGTCGCCAAGCTGTCCAGCCGTGACCTGTTCCCGGCCAACTGGTCGGCCCAGCTGCAGGCCGGCGAGCTGGTCGGCCAGGTGGAGGCCGCGGTCACCGGCGTCCGGGTGGTCAAGGGTTTCGGCCAGGAGCACCGCGAGGTGGAGCAGCTCAGCCGGCAGGCCCGCACGCTGTTCGCCGAGCGGCTGCGGGTGGTCCGGCTGCAGGCCAAGTACGCCTCGTCGCTGACCGCGATCCCGGCGCTGGGCCAGGTCGGGGTGCTGCTGGTCGGCGGCTGGCTGGCCCTGCACGGCCGGATCACCCTGGGCACCTTCCTGGCGTTCTCCACCTACCTCGGCCAGCTGGTCGGGCCGGTGCGCGCCGTCACCGCGATGCTGACCATCGGCCAGCAGGCCCGGGCCGGCGTGGAACGGGTGCTGGAGGTGATCGACTCCTCGCCCGAGGTGCTCGACCCGGCCGACCCGCAACAGCTGCCGGACGGCCCGCTGGGGCTGGCCTTCGACGGCGTCCAGTTCGGCTACACCCGCTCCGACCCGGTGCTCGCCGGGCTGGACCTGACCGTCCGGCCCGGCGAGACGGTGGCCATCGTCGGCGGCGCGGGCTCGGGCAAGTCCACCCTGGCGATGCTGGTGCCGCGCTTCTACGACGTGCACGCCGGATCGCTGAGCGTCGGCGGCGTGGACGTCCGGCAGCTCCGGCTGGCCGACCTGCGCTCGGCGATCGGCATGGTCTTCGAGGACAGCTTCCTGTTCTCCGACACGATCGCGGCCAACATCGCCTACGGCCGCCCGGACGCCGACTTCGACCGGATCGTCGCCGCGGCGAGCGCCGCCGAGGCGGCCGACTTCATCGCCGAGCTGCCGCAGGGCTACGACACCGTGGTGGGCGAACGCGGCCTGACCCTGTCCGGCGGCCAGCGGCAGCGGATCGCGCTGGCCCGGGCGCTGCTGGCCGACCCCCGGATCATGCTGCTGGACGACGCGACCAGCGCGGTCGACCCGCGGGTGGAGGCCGAGATCCTGGCCACCCTGCGGCAGCTGATCCAGGGCCGTACCACGGTGCTGATCGCGCACCGCCGCTCCACCCTGGCACTGGCCGACCGGATCGCGGTGCTCGACGCCGGCCGGG
The DNA here is from genome assembly GCF_035474675.1 of Jatrophihabitans sp. GTDB lineage: Bacteria > Actinomycetota > Actinomycetes > Mycobacteriales > Jatrophihabitantaceae > Jatrophihabitans_A. The sequence continues at coordinate 59,728 of NZ_DATINC010000140.1, forward strand.
TGGTCGACGTCGGCACCTTCGCCGAGCTGATGGAGCGCTGCCCGCTGTTCCGGCTGCTGCTGGCCGGCCCCGGCGAGGACGCCGAGGGGATCGACGCCGGCGAGCTGTCCAGCGCCGCCCCGGTCTCCTCCGAGGTGGTGGACGGGGTCAGCACCGCGCTGTGGCAGCCCGTCGCGGCCGAGCCCGGCGCCGCCCCCGCCTCGCTCCGGCGGGTCACCGAGGCCAGTGGCCGGATGATGGGCGGCCGGGGCCTGTTCGAGGCGGTGCCGCCGTCGGAGGACCTGCTGGCCAAGGTGGCCGCGCTGCCCCCGGCAACCGACGTGCCCGAGGTGGACGAGGCGGCCGTCCGGGCGCCGGAACCGCACTTCAGCCTGCGCGGGCTACTGGCGCCGGTGCGGCTGGCGTTCGCGCTCGGCATCGGCCTGGTGGGCCTGGACGCAGTGCTGCAGCTGCTGCTGCCCTCGCTGATCAGGACCGCCGTGGACCGCGGCGTCCTCGAACACCGGGCAACGGTGCTGTACACCGTCTCGGCGGTCGCGGTCGGGCTGCTGGCGCTGGACTGGCTGGTCAGCGCGGCCGGCACCCGGCTGACCGGGCGCACCGGCGAGCGGCTGCTCTACACGCTGCGGGTCAAGGCGTTCGCGCACCTGCAACGGCTCAGCCTGGACTACTACGAGCGCGAGCTGGGCGGCCGGATCATGACCCGGATGACCACCGACGTCGACGCGCTGTCGAACTTCCTGCAGACCAGCCTGGCCTCGGCGCTGATCAGCGTGCTCACCCTGGTCGGGGTGCTGGTGGCGCTGCTGCTGCTCGACGCGCAGCTGGCCCTGGTGCTGGTCGCCGCGCTGCCGATCCTGCTGGCGGCCACCCTGGTGTTCCGCCGGCTGTCGGTGCCCGCCTACGTCGAGGCCCGGGAGCGGGTCAGCACGGTCAACGCCCAGTTCCAGGAGAACGTGGCCGGCGTCCGGGTGGCGCAGGTGTTCCGGCGCGAGCAGCGCAACGCCCAGGTCTTCCTGGGCGCCGCCCGGGACTACCGCGACTCCCGGCTGCGCGCCCAGATCTACATCTCGACCTACTTCCCGTTCGTGCAGCTCCTCGCCGACCTCTCCGGTGCCGCGGTGCTCGCCTTCGGCGCGCACCGGCTGGCGCACGGCAGCCTGTCGGCCGGCTCGCTGATCGCCTTCTTCCTCTACCTGGACGCCTTCTTCGGGCCGGTCCAGCAGCTGTCCCAGGTCTTCGACGGCTACCAGCAGGCCTCGGTGGGGCTGTCCCGGCTGAAGGAGCTGCTGGGCACCCCGACCGGTACGCCGGAGCCGGCCGAGCCGCGGCCGGTGCCGGCGCTGCGCGGTGAGATCACCCTGACCGGCGTGGAGTTCCACTACCCCGGCACCACCCGGCCGGCGGTCAGCGGCATCGAGCTGCGCATTCCGGCCGGCCAGTCGGTGGCGCTGGTCGGGCAGACCGGCGCCGGCAAGTCCACCCTGGTCAAGCTGATCGCCCGGTTCTACGACCCGACTGCCGGCACCGTCGCGGTGGACGGTGCGGACCTGCGCGAGCTGGACCTGGGCGGCTACCGGCAGCGGCTGGGCATCGTGCCGCAGGAGGCCTATCTGTCCCCCGGCACGGTGCGCGACGCCATCGCCTACGGCCGGCCCGACGCCACCGACGCCGAGGTGGAGCGGGCCGCCCGGGCGGTCGGCGCGCACCAGATGGTGGCCGCCCTGAGCGGCGGCTACCTGCACCAGGTGGGCGAACGGGGCCGCAACCTGTCCGCCGGCCAGCGGCAGCTGATCGCGCTGGCCCGGGCCGAGCTGGTCGACCCCGACATCCTGCTGCTGGACGAGGCCACCGCCGCGCTGGACCTGGCCAGCGAGGCGCAGGTCACCGAGGCGACCCAGCGGCTGAGCCGGCACCGCACCACGGTGACGGTGGCGCACCGGCTGACCACCGCGGCCCGGGCCGACCGGATCGTGGTGCTGGCCGACGGCCGCATCGTCGAGGACGGCAGCCACCAGCAGCTGCTGGCCGACGGCGGCAGCTACGCCGAGCTGTGGCGTACCTACCTGGCGGGCGAGCCGATCGAGCGCGAGGCGGTGTAGCCCCGTCCGGGCTGCCGGGCGGGCTGTCCGGATGGGCCTGCCCGGGTGGGTTCAGCGATCGGCGGGATCGCCGACGTAACCCGGGCCGTGCGCGTCCCGGGCGCAGTCGTCGGCCACCAGCGGCCGGTCGGCGTGCTGGTGGTCGGCCTGCAGGGTGGCGTGCCGGATCCGGTGCAGGTCGGCCAGCACCCGCCGCACCCCGTGCGCCACCTCGTGGCAGTCGTGGCTGGCCTCGATCACCAGGTGCGCCGACAGCGCCGGCTCGCCGGCGCCCAGGTCCCACACGTGCAGGTCGTGCACCTCGCGCACGCCGGCCACCGCGGCCATCGAGCGGCCGATCCGGGCCGGGTCGGTGCCGCTGGGCGCGGCCTCCAGGAACACCCGGCCGGCCGAGCGCACCAGCCCGGTGCCGCTGCGCACCATCAGCGCGGCGACCACCAGCGAGGCCACCGCGTCGGCCCTGGTCCAGCCGGTCAGCAGGATCACCGCGCCGGCCACGGCGGTGGCCACGAATGCCCACAGGTCGGTGACCAGGTGGGCCAGCGCACCCCGCACGTTCAGGCTGCTCTGGTTGGCCCGGGCGGCCAGCAGCACCGCCACCAGGTTCACCCCGATGCCGACCAGGGCCACCACCAGCACCGCCGCCCCGGGGACGTCCGGCGGGTCGAACAGCCGCCGCACCGCCGCCACGGCGAACCAGACGGCCAGCAGCAGCAGGGTGATGCCGTTGGCCTGGGCGGACACCGCGTCGATCCGGGTGAAGCCGTAGGTGTAGGCACCCCGGGCCGGCCGGCGGGCCAGCCCGGCGGCGACCACCGCGACCGCCAGGGCGGCGGCGTCGGTGAGCAGGTGGCCGGCGTCGGTGAGCAGCGCCAGCGACCCGACCGCCAATCCCACGGCGACCTCGGCGACCAGGAAGGCCACAATTACCACCAGGGCGGCCGACAGCCACCGGCGGTCGGCGTCCGGGCCGCCGCCGCCGTGCAGGTGCGGGCGGTGTGAATGCCCGGCCGGCTCGGCGCGTGTAGTCATGAGCCCCAGCATGGTTCGGCGGGTTTTCCCCGTCAATCACGGGGGTGCCCCGCGCGGGACCTGCGTTACCAGCCGGACTGCACCGGGCGCCCCTCGGCGTAGCCGGCGCTGCTCTGGATGCCCACCACGGCGCGGTCGGTGAACTCGGCGATGGTGCGGGCGCCGGCGTAGGTGAAGGCCGACCGGACGCCGGCGATGATCGAGTCGATCAGGTCCTCCACGCCCGGCCGGGCCGGGTCCAGGTAGCTCCGCCCGGTGGAGATGCCCTCCTCGAACAGCGCCTTGCGGGCCCGCTCGAAGGGCGACTCCGACGCCGTCCGGGAGGCCACCGCCCGGGCCGAGGCCATTCCGAAGCTGTCCTTGTAGGCCCGGCCGTCGGCGGCCACCTTCAGGTCGCCCGGCGACTCGTAGGTGCCGGCGAACCAGGAGCCGATCATCACCGCCGAGGCGCCGGCGGCCAGCGCCAGCGCGACGTCGCGCGGGTGCCGCACCCCGCCGTCGGCCCAGACGTGCCGGCCCAGCCGCCGGGCCGCCCCGGCGCATTCCAGGACGGCCGAGAACTGCGGGCGGCCGACCCCGGTCATCATCCGGGTGGTGCACATCGCGCCGGGCCCGACGCCCACCTTGACGATGTCGGCGCCGGCCTCGATCAGGTCCACGGTGCCGCCCGCCGACACCACGTTGCCGGCCGCGATCGGCACCCCGGGCGAGATCGAGCGGACCGCGGCCAGCGCCTCGAGCATCCGGTGCTGGTGGCCGTGCGCGGTGTCGAGCACCAGCAGGTCGATGCCGGTGGCCAGCAGCCGCTCGGCCTTGGCCCGGACGTCGCCGTTGACCCCCATCGCCGCCGCCACCCGCAGCCGGCCGGCGGCGTCGGTGGCGGGCTCGTACAGGGTCGCGCGCAACGCCGAGGTGCGGGTCAGCACGCCGACCAGCAGGCCGTCGTCGTCGACCACCGGCGCCAGCCTGCGGTGCTGGTCGGCCAGCTTGTCGAACGCCTCGCGGGCGCTGATCTTGGCGGGCAGCTTCTGCAACCGGCTCGACATCACCTGCGACAGCTGGGCGAACTGGTCGGCACCGGCGCAGTCGCGCTCGGTGACCACGCCGACCGGACGGCCGTCTTCGACCACCACCACGGCCCCGTGCCCCCGCTTGGGCATCAGTGCCCGCGCGTCGGAGACGGTGTTGGTCGGCGCCAGGGTCAGCGCCGTCTCGTGCACCAGGTCGCGCTGCTTGACCCAGCTGACCACCTCGGCGACCACGTCGACCGGGATGTCCTGGGGCAGCACCGTCAGCCCGCCCCGGCGGGCCACCGTCTCGGCCATCCGCCGGCCGGCCACCGCCGTCATGTTGGCGACCACCAGGGGGATGGTGGCACCGCTGCCGTCGCTGGTGGCCAGGTCCACGTCGAAGCGGGACGCCACGTCGGAGGACCGCGGGACCATGAAGACGTCTTCGTAGGTCAGGTCGTGTGCCGGCATCAGGCCGTTGAGAAACTCCACGTTCTGAAGAGTCTACCGGCCGGAGCCGGCCCGCCCGGCCGATCCGCGACTGGTCGGAGGCACCCCGGGCTGCCTCGTACTCTGGACGGGTGGGCATTGCGGTCTTCGACATCGACGGCGTGGTGGCCGACGTCCGGCACCGGCTGCACCTGCTGGAACGCCGGCCCAAGGACTGGCCGGCGTTCTTCGCCGCGGCGGCCCGGGACACCAGCCTGGCCGAGGGCATCGACCGGGTGCGTGCCGCGGCGACCGAGCACGAGATCGTCTGGCTGACCGGCCGGCCGCGGTCGCTGGAGGAGGTCACCCGACGCTGGCTGGACCAGCGCGAACTGCCCGGCACCGAGCTGATCATGCGGGGCCGGCGGGACTTCCGGCCGGCGCCGGTGCTCAAGCTGGCCGAATTGACCCGATTGCGCCCTCGGCAGGTGGAACTGTTCGTCGACGACGACGCCAAGGTGATCGCCGCGGCGGCCGGCGTGGGCTTTCCGGCGGTGCTGGCCGACTGGATGGAGTCCTCGCCGGCGCTGTCCGAGGCGCAGGACCAGGCGGGACGGACCTGACCCGACGTGTACGTAGACACGCCCTCGAGCCTCTGTAGAGACAAGGTTCTCCGATCGCGACTTGAGAAAACCTAGAGGCTGTCGGTCTTGACTTTCCGATCTGGGCGGTGTTTGTTCGATGTTAAGATTGCAATTTGGCTACGACTGCACGGCAACGCACGAATCAGCCTGTAATCGCTACCGGAAAACGCCGAACATTGATGTGCGCCACACCACAATCTGATAGATACGTATGTAGACACTCACCAGGCTAGGAAGCAGCTAATGAGCCACCTCGATAACCTGCCGGCGCCCGACCAGGCCGCGCCGCGCAACCCGGTCGCCCGGGGGACCTGTATACACGAACCGCGCTGTCCCGACGCCCACGGCGCCGACCGGGACGCAGCGCACGTCATCGCCTGCCACCCGGAGCAGGGCTGGAGCCTGCTCTGCAATGGCGTCGTGCTGTTCGAGGACTCCGGCGAGATCCTGCCGGACGGCCACTGCGTCCAGGCCCGGCGGGCGGAACTGACCGCCGCCGCGCTGCACCGGGTGGCCTGAGCCGCCCGAGCTGTAACCAGCTCTAGAACCGACCGTGGGCGCCAGCGTTGCTGGCGCCCACGACCCTTGCCCAGCCGCCCGCCTCAGGCGTAGTCGGCCACTGGCGGGCAGGAACACATCAGATTGCGGTCACCGTAGGCGCCGTCGATCCGCCGTACCGGCGCCCAGTACTTCGCCGCCGGGTCGACACCGGCCGGGTAGACCGCCTCGGCCCGGCTGTACGGGTGCTCCCAGTCCTCCACCAGGCAGCGCGCGGTGTGCGGGGCGTTGCGCAACGGATTGTCCTGGGCGGGCCAGGCGCCACTGCGCACCTGCTCGATCTCGGCCCGGATCGCGATCATCGCCTCAATGAACCGGTCGATCTCGCGCAGGTCCTCGCTCTCGGTCGGCTCCACCATCAGGGTGCCGGCCACCGGGAAGGACATGGTCGGCGCGTGGAAGCCGTAGTCGATCAGCCGCTTGGCGACGTCGTCGACCGTCACGCCGGTCTCCTTGGTGATCTGGCGCAGGTCCAGGATGCACTCGTGGGCGACCAGGCCGCGCGCGCCGGTGTAGAGCACCGGGTAGTGCTCGTTGAGCCGGGCCGCGATGTAGTTGGCCGACAGGATCGCCGTGGCGGTGGCCGCGGTCAGGCCGTCCGGGCCCATCAGCCGCAGGTAGGCCCAGGTGATCGGCAGGATGGAGGCCGACCCCCACGGCGCCGCCGCGATCGCGCCCGGACCGGTCTCGGGCCCGGCCAGCGGCTGCAGCGGGTGGTTGGGCAGGAACGGCGCCAGGTGCTCGCGGACCGCGACCGGGCCGACGCCCGGCCCGCCGCCGCCGTGCGGGATGCAGAAGGTCTTGTGCAGGTTCAGGTGCGAGACGTCGGCGCCGAACTTGCCGGGCCGGGCCAGCCCGACCATCGCGTTGAGGTTCGCGCCGTCGACGTAGACCTGGCCGCCGGCGGCGTGCACCAGCTCGCAGACCTCGCCGATGTGGTCCTCAAACACCCCGTGGGTGGACGGGTAGGTGACCATGATGGCGGCCAGCCGGTCGGCGTACTGGGAGACCTTGGCCTTCAGGTCGTCCAGATCCACCTCGCCCTCGGTGCCGCTGGTGGCGACCACCACCACCTTCATGCCGGCCAGCACCGCCGAGGCCGCGTTGGTGCCGTGCGCGCTGGCCGGGATCAGGCAGATGTCGCGGCCGGTCTCGCCCCGGCTGCGGTGGTAGGAGGAGATCGCCAGCAGGCCCGCGAACTCGCCCTGGGCGCCGGCGTTGGGCTGCAGCGACACCGCGTCGTAGCCGGTGATCTCGGTCAGCCAGCTCTCCAGGTCCGCGATCAGGGCGGCGTAGCCGTCGAACTGGCCCCGCGGCGCGAACGGGTGCAGGTTGGCAAAGCCCGGGTTGGTCACCGGCTCCATCTCGGTGGTGCCGTTCAGCTTCATGGTGCACGAGCCGAGCGGGATCATGCCGCGGTCCAGCGCGTAGTCCCGGTCGGCCAGCCGGCGCAGGTAGCGCAGCATGGCGGTCTCGGAGTGGTGGGAGTTGAACACCGGGTGGCTGAGGTAGTCCGACTCGCGCCGTAGCCCGCCGGGCAGCGCCACCGGGGCGGTGTCCGGCAGTTCGCCGGTCACCCCGAAGGCGGCCAGCACTTCCCTGAGCACCGAGTCGGTGGTGGCCTCGTCGCAGGCGATGCCGAGGTGGTCGGCGTCGACCAGCCGCAGGTTCACGCCGCGCTCGTCGGCGGCCGCCAGCACCTCGGCGGCCCGGCCCGGCACCCGGACGGTGACGGTGTCGAAGAACTCGCCGGTCAGCACCTCGACGCCGCCGGCCCGCAGCGCCGCGGCCAGCCGGGCGGCCTTGGCGTGCACGGTGGCCGCGATCGCCCGCAGCCCGGTCGGGCCGTGGTAGACGGCATACATCGAGGCCATCACCGCCAGCAGCACCTGGGCGGTGCAGATGTTGGAGGTGGCCTTCTCCCGCCGGATGTGCTGCTCCCGGGTCTGCAGGGCCAGCCGGTAGGCCGGCCGCCCCTCGGCGTCCACCGAGACGCCCACCAGCCGGCCGGGCAGCTGGCGCTCTAGGCCGGCCCGGATCGCCAGGTAGCCGGCATGCGGGCCGCCGAAGCCCAGCGGCACCCCGAACCGCTGCGAGGTGCCGACCGCCATGTCGGCTCCGAGCTCGCCGGGCGGGGTCAGCAGCGTCAGGGCCAGCAGGTCGGCCGCCACCGCGACCAGCGCGCCGGCGTCGTGTGCCGCGTCGATCACCGGACGCAGGTCGCGCACCCGGCCGGAAGCGCCCGGGTACTGCAGCAGGACGCCGAACACCGCTCCGTCGGCGAGCTCGGCCGGGGTGCCGTCGGACAGGTCGGCGACCAGCACCCGCAGGCCGAGCGCGGTGGCCCGGGTGCGGACCACGTCCACGGTCTGCGGCAGCGCCTCGGCGTCGACCAGGAAGGCGTCGGCGCCCTTCTTGGCCGCGGCCGAGGTGCGGTGCGCCAGCGCCATCGCCTCGGCGGCCGCGGTGGCCTCGTCCAGCAGCGACGCGCCGGCGGTCGGCAGGCCGGTCAGGTCCTCCACCATGGTCTGGAAGTTCAGCAGCGCCTCCAGCCGGCCCTGGCTGATCTCGGGCTGGTACGGGGTGTAGGCGGTGTACCAGGCCGGGTTCTCGAGCACGTTGCGCCGGATCACCGGCGGGGTGACGGTGTCGTAGTAGCCCAGCCCGATCATCGAGGCGCGCACAGTGTTGCGGGCGGCCAGCGCGCGCAGCTCCGCGGCCACCTCGGCCTCGGAGGCGGCTGGCGGCAGCGCCAGCTCCAGGGTGGTGCGGATGCTGGCCGGAATGGCCGCGGTGAGCAGCTCGTCGAGGTTGGCGAAACCCAGCGCCTTGAGCATCACAGCCTGGTCGGCGGGCTGGGTGACCCCGATGTGCCGGGCCGAGAACGGGGTCAGGGCGGGAACGGCGGCATTCTCCGCGGCGTTTCCAGTGGCAGCTTCGTTACCAGCAGCGTGGTCCATGCGGGCTCCAACTCCAGACAGGGCCGAGATAGCCCGGCACGAAACCGGACTACTCCCCCTCTGTCAGGCCGGCGCCCTTCAGAGCTACCTGCGCGCACGGTCCTGCAGCCTGAGAGGTTGGCGGGGAAGTTGCCCCTTCGGCGCCGTCCGGCATTTGCTAAGAACTGACCGGTACGGACTCTCCCGTGCGCGTTGCGGTACCAGCCAGATTACCAGCCTGGCGGTCCGGCGCTTCTCAAGCAGAGGCGGATCGGCGCTGCCGGCGGCGGGACAGCTCGTCGTCGGCCGGGGCCTCGACGCCCACCGTGCCGTCGGTGCGCTCGGACGGCAGCGTCGCCAGCGAGCCGGTCAGCTCGCGCAGCGCCCCGCTCACCGCGATGCCGAACACGCCCTGGCCGCCCTGCAGGAGGTCCACCACCTCTTCGGAGGAGGTGCACTCGTAGACGGTGGTGCCGTCCGAGAGCAGGGTGATCCGGGCCAGGTCGTCGACGCCGCGCTGGCGCAGGGCGTCCACCGCGAGCCGGATGTTCTGCAGCGAGACGCCGGTGTCGAGCAGCCGCTTGACCACCTTCAGGACCAGGATGTCCTTGAACGAGTAGAGCCGCTGGCTGCCGGAACCGGCCGCCGAACGGACCGAGGGCACCACCAGCTCGGTGCGGGCCCAGTAGTCGAGCTGGCGGTAGGTGATGCCGGCGGCGGCGCAGGCGGTCGGGCCGCGGTAGCCCACCGAGTCGTCGGAGCCGATGCCTGGCTGGGAGAACAGCTCACCCTGCTCCGGCGTATCGTCCTGCACGTCATTCTCCTGCCTGCTCTGACAAGCCCCAGCACCGCTGACGATGTCCTTCCCGCCTCCGATCCACCTCAGATCGGGCGCGGCACCCATCGAATTGCACCGTGGGTATTTACCGACGGTATGCCGCGCTGACTGCACCGGTCAATCCGCCTCGCCGGATCGCGCCGAAAAAGTAACCGTCGACCTCAGGTGCAGACTTGAGGCCGGGTCACCGGCTGGGCGCTCAAGGGGCTCCCGGATGCGGCTCGTCGCCGCCGGAACCGGCGAAGTCGTCGGCGGAGATGGTGTCCAGGAACTCCCGGAACCGCTCCACCTCGTCCTCGTCCTCCTCGGGGATGGAGATGCCGGCGGCCGCCAGCACGCTCTCGTCCCCCACGATCGGGGCCCCGGTGCGCAGCGCCAGCGCGATCGCGTCCGACGGGCGCGCGCTGACCGTGACGCCGCTGGCGAACTGCAGCTCGGCGTAGAAGACGTCGTCGCGCAACTCGGTGATCGACACCTGCTTCAGCTTGCCGCCGAGCGCCTCGATCACGCCCTTGAGCAGGTCATGGGTCATCGGGCGGGGGGTCTGGACGCCCTGCTGCTCGAAGGCGATGGCCGACGCCTCCACCGCGCCGATCCAGATCGGCAGGTAACGAACGCCGCCGGTTTCCTTGAGCAGCACCACCGGCTGATTGGCGGGCAGCTCGACCCGCACACCGACGACCTCGAGCGGATGCAGAGTCATCTGGAGACCTTCCTCTGCTGGACGAACGGGGACGGGACCCCTTTCAGCCTAGCCGGTTCCAGCCTCAGCCGACGATCTCTCGTAGCCCGATCTGCACCAGCGCGGCATGCAACCGCACCGACAGCGCCGCGAGCTCGCGCACCGCCTCCTCGGCCCGGGACCGGCCGTCCCCGCTGCGCTGCTTGACCATGGGCCCGGCCACCTGGCCGAACAGTCCCACCTCGCGGTCGGCGGCGGACTTGAAGCCGCGCAGGTGCCGGCCCTCGATGCCGAACCGGGCCATCTCGGCCACCACCCGGGCGATCGCCAGGGCGTCGTCGTCGTAGTACCCGCCGGGCCGCTGGCTGACCAGGCCGTACTGCTCCAGCTCCGACAGCTGGGCCGGACGCAGCCCCGCGGTGTTGAGCAGCTCCTCCCGGCTCAGCCGCATCGCCGCCGGGGTGGCACGGAAGTGGTCCGGGGTCGGGGTGTTGTCCACGATGGTGGGGTGGGCCGCTCGCGGCACCGCCGGGCCCGGCACCGGGCCGTGGCCGTGCCCGCGGTCGATGGCCTCCAGCTGCTCCTTGATCACCCGCAGCGGCAGGTAGTGGTCGCGCTGCTGGCTGAGCACGTACTTCAGCCGGGCGACGTCGGAGCCGGAGAACTTGCGGTAGCCGGACGGCGTCCGGTCCGGCTGCACCAGGCCCTGGTCCTCCAGGAAGCGGATCTTGGAGATGGTCACGTCCGGGAAGTCGGCGCGCAGCTGGGCCAGCACCTCGCCGATCGACAGGGTGCCGCGGGCCGGCAGGCCGGCGGCGCTCACGAGCCGGCCCCGGCACGACCCGGCGAGTTCAGGTACACCAGCCGGAACTTGCCGATCTGCACCTCGTCGCCGCCGGCCAGCGTCGCCGAGTCGATCCGTTCCCGGTTGACGTAGGTGCCGTTCAGGCTGCCCACGTCGTGCACGGCGAAGCCGGAACCGTCCCGGCGGAACTCCACGTGCCGGCGCGAGACGGTGACGTCGTCGAGGAAGATGTCGCTGTCCGGGTGCCGGCCGGCGGTGGTGACGTCCTGGTCGAGCAGGAACCGGCTGCCGGCGTTCGGGCCGCGCTTGACCACCAGCAGCGCCGAGCCCGGCGCCAGGGCGTCGATGGCGCGCTGGTGGGCCTCGGGTGAGAACTCGTCGCTGTCCTGGCCGGCGGTGACCAGTCCCGCGGACAGGATGGAGGTCGCGTCCGGGCCGCCGGGCCGCCCGCCCGGGTGGGCGCCGGGCAACGGCGTCCCGCACTGGGCGCAGTAGCGGCTGTCAGCGGAGTTCTCGGTGCCACACGCGGTGCAGAACACGCCGGGGACGCCCTTTCTCGTTGCCTGCCGGACCCACCGGCGACTCCCCCGACCCAGCCGTTCGGATCGCCGGTCGCCGTGTCACCGAGCCTAGTTTGCCGCGCGGTAAAGGGTCAACGCGAGGTGGAGGTTTACTCGGAGGAGGTGGCCTGGCCGTAGGCCTCGGCGTCGAGCAGCGAGTCGAGCACGGCCAGGTCGGCGACCTGGATCTCGGCGATCCAGCCGGCACCGTAGGGATCGGAGTTCACCAGGTCGGGGTTGTCGTCCAGCGCCTCGTTGCGGGCCACCACCGAACCCGCGACCGGGGCGTAGAGGTCGGAGACGCTCTTGGTCGACTCGACCTCGCCGAAGGTGTCACCGGACTCCACCGAGGCGTCCAGCGCGTGCACCGACACGAAGACGATGTCGCCCAGGGAGTTCTGGGCGTAGTCGGTGATCCCGACCCGGACCACATTGCCTTCGACCGGCTTGGCCCATTCGTGGTCGCTGGTGTAGCGCAGGTCGGAGGGGATCTCTGCCATCTGTCGTCTCCTCGTCGTCTTTCGGGTCGTCGTGCAGCAAGGTCAACTCGTGGACCGCCGACGGGTCACCGGCCGGCGGTTGCCGGTGCTCCGGCCACGGTGGGCGCGACCTTACCGGGTCAGTCCCCGCTGATCACTCAGCGGTCACTTACCGGCCGGGGTGGCGTAGCGCGGAGCCGGGATCGTCCGGGTGACGGTGATGCTGACCACCGACTGCTCGGCGATGTTGATCTCCCCGCCGGCGGCGTGCACGGTGTTGACCACCCCGCCCTGGATGTTGAGGGCGGTGTCGAGCGTCTTGGGATCCCCGATCGCCAGCACCTCGTACGGCGACTGCAGGGCGGTGCCGTCCAGCGACACCCCGGCTCCGGAGTCGGTGAAGGCGCTGGAGGTGCCGATCCGGACCGGGCCGAACTGGATCACCTCGGCACCGGCGCCGCGCAGTTCCTCGACGACGTCGAGCAGTTCCTCGGCCCGCAGCGCGCGCTGCGGGTCGGAGATCAGCACCCGGATGCCCGGCCCGTGGGCCGGCGCCGCGCCGGTCAGCACGGCCAGCGCGTCGGCCTGCCGCTGCGCCTCCTCGCGGGCCGCGGCGTTGTTGCTGCCGTTGAGCGACAGGCGCTGCCGGGCCGCCTGCAGGTCGCTGATCTGGGACTGCAGCCGGTCGATGCGGCTGTTCTGGTCGTCCAGGATCCGGACCAGATCGGCCTCCCGGGCGCCGGCCAGCACGTCGTTGGTGGAGTTGGAGCGAAACTGCACCGCCAGGGCGAAGCCCAGCATGGCCAGCAGGGCGCCGATCAGCACGGTGGCGCCCCGGTTACGCCGGCGCGGCGGCCGGTCGCCGCCGGCCGGCTCGGCCGCTGGCTGCTCGGCTGATGGCTGCTCGGCCGCTGGCTCGTCCGTCAGCTCGGCCGGGACCGGCTGCTTGGTCGGCGGCTGCTCGGTCGGCTCGACCGGTGGCGGTGCCGGCTCGGCCGGTTCGCTCTTTCCAGCCGGGGGGCCGGGCGGCTTCGGTTGCTTGGGCATGGTGCGCTCCCGGCCGGCTCTCAGGCCCGGAACAGGTGACGACGGATGGCGGCGGCGTTGCCGAAGATCCGGATGCCGAGCACCACCACCACCGCGGTGGACAGCTGGCCACCGACGCCGAGCTTGTCACCCATGAACACGATCAGCGCCGCGACCAGCACGTTGGACACGAACGAGACCACGAACACCTTGGCGACGAAGATGCCGTCCAGCCTGGCCCGGATGCCGCCGAAGACCGCGTCGAGCGCGGCCACCACCGCGATCGGCAGGTACGGCTCCAGCCACAGCGGCACGGTGGGGCGCAGCACGATGCCCAGCACCACGCCGATGACCAGGGCGATGGCGGCAATCATCGCGGCGACTCCGATGCTGACGGGGACGGGGACTGGCCGGAGGTGGCCGGGCCCAGGCCGGCATAGTGCGGCTGCGCCACCGTAACCGACTGCAGCCGCAGCCCGGACTTGCCGGTGAACCGGAAGGTGATCCCGTCCACTGCCGCCATCGTCTTGAGCTGGCGGGCGATCGGGGAATCGGCAAAGGCGACCAGTAGGGCGTTGCGGTTGCCGATCGCCTCGATCGTGTACGGGGCGCTGATCGGCTGGAAGTCCACCAGCACCGACTCCCCCGCGAACCGGATGAACGAGGTGGCGGTCAGCCGCAGCCCGTTCACCGCGACCGCCTCGGCGCCGGCCGCCCACAGCTGGTTGACCACCGCGCGGATGTCGCGGTCGTGCAGCACCGCGACCTGCTCCTGCGGCGTGGTGCCGGGCCGGCCGGTGGCCGCCGGGGTGGGCGCCGGCGGCTCGTCCAGCTCGATCCGCACGCCCGGCCCGGTGGCCGGCAGTGCCCCGGACGCCAGCTCCAGCCGCTTGAGCTCCTCGCTGTTGCCCGGCAGCTGGGCGTCGCGCAGCCCGGCCACCTCGCTGGCCAGCACCTTGGCCCGGTCGTCCAGGGAGTCGCCGGTCTGCTGCAGCCGCTCGATCCGGTCGATCAGGTCCTTGCGGGCGGCTTCCCGGGCCGGGGCCGACTGGTGCTGCTGCTGGTAGGCCACCACCAGCAGCAGGCCCACCGCGAGGCAGGCCAGCCACAGCAGCGGCCCGTCCCACCAGCGGCGGCCGGCCGGCGGCGGTCCCCCGGCCGGGCCGTGCTCAGCGGCCTGCCGGTCCTGGAAAGCCAGCCGGTAGCCGGGGTCGAGCGGGTTGTTGAGCAGGTCGTCCAGCATCGCGGTGGAGAACCTGCTGCCGGACGGGCTGCCGCCGGCGGGCCCGGCCGGAACCGCCCTGGACGGGCCGGTGCCCGTCATTCAGGCCACCACCGGTTCGGCCAGCACCCGGCGGAACTGGACCAGGTACAGCCCGGCCGACCACAGGTAGAGCCCGGTGCCCCAGAGGGTGAACGCCCAGGCGATCGGCTTGGCCACGTCGCCCAGCGTGCCCTCGTGCGAGCCGAGCAGCAGCAGCGGGAAGGCGTAGAGCAGGTTGAAGGTGGCGGCCTTGCCCAGGTAGTGCACCGGCAGGCCGGTCAGCCCGCGCCTGCGCAGCGCCGGCAGGGTGCCGACCAGCACCAGGTCCCGGCCGATGATCAGCACCGCCAGCTCCGGCGGAATGATGTGCCGCAGCACCAGGCCGACCAGGGTGGCCAGGATGTAGAGCCGGTCGGCCACCGGGTCGAGCAGCGCGCCGAGCCGCGACATCTGGTCGAACCGGCGGGCCAGCACCCCGTCGGCCCAGTCGGTGATCCCCGAGATCACCAGCACCAGCAGCGCGAGGGCGTCGGCGTGCGGGCCGAGCAGCAGCCATAAAAACAGCGGGACCCCGAGCAACCGGGAGAAGCTGAGCAGGTTGGGCACGGTCAGCACCGCCGGCCGTCGCCGGGTGGCGTCAGTGCTTGTCGCGCCGGCCGGGGGCTGCGAACTCACGCGCTCTGGCCTCCCCGCCGACCCTGCCGCCGCCGGCAGGCAGCGGTGAGTTTCTGCCTGCCTCGACAGGGCGGAAGGGAGTTCCGCCTGCGTCGGCAGGGTGATGTCGGGCTGACAGGATTTGAACCTGCGACCCCCTGACCCCCAGTCAGGTGCGCTACCAAGCTGCGCTACAGCCCGTTCCGCTCCAGTACCGCACGGCTCGAGCGAACCGGGAGCAACTTTAGCGCACCGCGACGGACGGTCCGGTCAGCGTCCGGCGCAGCCAGCCGGGCAGTACCGGCTCGCGCCGCGGCCGATCGTGATCGAATAGCGGGCGTGGCGCGATTCGTTGCTTTCCTGCGGGCCGTCAACGTCGGCCGCCGCCGGGTTGACATGGCGACCGCGTGCCGGGTGCTGGAACAGCTCGGCCACACCGGGGTGGAGAGTTTCGTCAACAGCGGCAACCTGCTCTTCGACGCCACCGGGCGGACGGCCGCCCTGGAGAAGCAGATCCGCACCGCGCTGGAGGCCGAGTTCGGCTTCGAGCTGACCACCTTCGTCCGCATCCGGCGCCAGGTGCAGGCGCTGGCCACCGACAAGCCGTTCGGCACGATCGCGGCCGGCCACACCCACTTCGTGCTGCTGACGCTGACCCCGCTCGGCGCTGCCGAGCGGAAGGCGGTCGAGGCGCTGTCGAACGACCTGGACGAGGTGCGGGTGGTGGGCCGCGACGTGCACTGGCTGATCCGGGACAAGTCGAGCAACACCAGCCTGACGTCCTCGGCCTGGTCGAAGGCGCTGCCCGGCAACCCCAGCACCGCCCGCAACGTGACCATGGTCGAACGGCTGGTGACAAAGCTCTGACCCGCCGCGGAGGCTAGTTGCGCTGCTGGCGTTCCCGGACCCGCACCGAGATCTCGATCGGGCTGCCCCGGAAGTCGAAGTCCTCGCGCAGCCGCCGTTCCAGGAAGCGCCGGTAACCGGCCTCCAGGAAGCCGGTGGTGAACAGCACGAACCGGGGCGGCCGGGTGTCGGCCTGGGTCGCGAACAGCACCCGGGGGCGCTTGCCGCCCCGGCCGGGCGGCGGGGTGGCGTTGACCACCTCGGTCAGCCAGCTGTTGAGCCGGCCGGTGGGGATCCGGCGGTCCCAGGAGGCCAGCGAGAGCCGCAGCGCGTCGGCCAGCTTGTCCACCGCCCGGCCGGTCCGGGCCGAGACGTTGACCCGGGGCGCCCACTGCACCCGCTGCAGCTCCCAGTCGACCTCCTTCTCCAGCTGTAGGCGGCGGTCTTCGTCCACCAGGTCCCACTTGTTGAAGGCGATCACCAGCGCCCGGCCGGCCTCGACCACCATGGTCAGCACCCGCTGGTCCTGCTCGGAGATCACCTCGGAGGCGTCCAGCAGCACCACCGCCACCTCGGCCGACTCCAGGGCACTGGCCGTCCGCAGGCTGGCGTAGTACTCCATGCCCGAGGCGTTGGTCACCCGGCGGCGCAGCCCCGCGGTGTCGACGAACCGCCAGGTCTCGCCGCCCAGCTCCAGCAGCGAGTCCACCGGGTCGACGGTGGTGCCGGCCACCGCGTCCACCACCGCGCGCTCGGTGCCGGCCAGCCGGTTGAGCAGGCTGGACTTGCCCACGTTCGGCCGCCCGACCAGGGCCACCCGGCGCGGGCCGCCGACGGTCTCGCGCTCCGGCGGCGCGTCCGGCAGCTTCTCCAGAATCGCGTCCAGCAGGTCGCCCGAACCGCGGCCGTGCAGCCCGCTCACCGGGTACGGCTGGCCCAGGCCCAGCGACCAGGCCTCGGTCGCGTCGGACTCGCCGCGCTCGTCGTCGACCTTGGTGACCGCCAGCACCACCGGACGTCCGGACCGGCGCAGGGTGCGGGCCACCACCAGGTCGGTCTCGGTCGCGCCGGTGCGCGAGTCCAGCACGAACAGCACCAGGTCGGCAGTCACCACCGCCTGCTCGGCCTGCCGCGACACCATCGCCTGCAGCCCGGTGGCGTCCGGTTCCCAGCCGCCGGTGTCGACCAGGGTGAACTGCCGGCCGCCCCAGTAGGCGTCGTAGGCGATCCGGTCCCGGGTGACGCCGGGCACGTCCTGCACGACGGCCTCGCGGCGGCCGAGGATCCGGTTCACCAGGGTGGACTTGCCCACGTTGGGACGCCCGACCACGGCAACCACCGGCAGCACCGGCGTGTGGTCGGTGTCGTCCGGCTCGGGATCGGTGTGGTCGAGATCGAGATCGGCGGTGCCGGCCAGGTCGGGATCGGTCATGGTCAGGCGCGATCCGCCGTGCTGACCGCCCGGAACGCCAGCCCGGCGAGCAGCTCGACCACCTCGTCGACGGTCAGCTCCGAGGTGTCGACCTCGGTGGCGCCGTCCGCCCGGCGCAGCGGGCTGACCGCCCGGCTGGAGTCGAAGTCGTCGCGGCGGCGCAGCGCCTGCTCGATCCGGGCGATGTCGTCGGCGTCGGTACCCGCACCCAGCTCGCCGGCCCGGCGCCGGGCCCGGACGTCCTCGCGGGCGGTCAGGTACACCTTCAGCTCCGCGTCCGGCCAGACCACCGAGCCGATGTCGCGGCCCTCGGCGACCGTCGGGCCGCGGCCGATGATCAGCCGCTGCTGGGCCACCAGCTGGTCGCGGACCGCCTGGACGGCCGAGACCGGCGACACCGCGGCGGTCACCGCGGCGGTCCGGATCTCGCGCTCGACGTCGCGGCCGTCCAGCCGGGTGCTGCTGTGCCACGGGTCGGTGCCCACCTCGATGCGCCGGCCGGCCACCTCGGCCGCCACCGCGACCGGGTCGGCGGGGTCGACGCCGGCCCGCAGCACCGCGACGGTGGCCGCCCGGTACATCGCGCCGGTGTCGAGGTACTGGGTGCGCAGCCGCCGGGCCAGCAGCCGGGCGACGGTGGACTTGCCGGTGCCCGACGGCCCGTCGAGTGCCACCACTCCCCGGAACACGGGGGCCTCGCTGACCTCGATAGGCATGCCGGCGGTCCCGTTCTGGTCACGACAGATGTCTGGGCGGTGCGCTCGCGGCACGGTCGAAACCGCAGGCACCGCGAACCAGCCCGTCCGGTGGCCGGGCATTCCCAGGGTACGGGGTCCGGCTGACATCGACTTCCGGCGTGCCCTGCCGGCGGGTTCTAGGCCCGGTCGCGGGCCCCGGCTGCGGTTCGGTTACCGGGGCAGGTCGGTGCGCAGCGCCGCCGCCCCGCGCAGGTAGACGTGCCGGATGTCGGCGCGCCGCAGCTCGGTGTCGAAGTGCGCCAGCAGCCGCAGCGTTCGGGGCAGCGCACCGGGCACCGCGATCTCGGTGGCGCACATCAGCGGCACGTCGGTCAGGCCCAGCTGGCGGGCCGCGTAGGCCGGGAACTCCGCCGTCAGGTCCGGGGTGGCGGTGAACAGGATCGAGACCAGGTCGTCGGGTTCGATCCGGTTGCGGGCCATCACCTCGGTGACCAGCTCGGTGGCCCCGTCCAGGATCGACTGCCGCTCGTCGGCCTCGACCTGGATGGCGCCCCGCACCGCGCGAATGCTCACCTGGATCCTTTCCATTTTCCGTCCTGCCGGCAGTGCTGCCCGACCGACTCAGAGGCCGAGCTGGCGGTAGAGCTCGGCGAGCTCGGCGGCGCTGAGCTCGCGCACCGAGCCCGGCCGCTGGTCGCCCAGCCGGACCGGCCCGATCGCGATCCGTACCAGCCGCTCGACCGGGTGCCCGACGGCGTCCAGCAGCCGCCGGACGATGTGGTTGCGGCCCACGTGCAGCGACACCTGGACCAGCGCCCGGCTCCCGGATGAGTCGATCACGGTGAAGTCGTCGACGGCCACCGGGCCGTCCTCGAGGTCGATGCCCGCCACCAGCCGCCGGCCCAGCGACCGGTCCACCGGGCCCGGCACCTCGGCGATATAGGTCTTGATCACCTCGTGCGAGGGGTGGGCCAGCCGGTGGGCGAACTCGCCGTCGTTGGTCAGGATCAGCAGGCCCTCGGTGTCGGCGTCCAGCCGGCCGACGTGGAACAGCCGCTCGGGCTGGTCGGCCACGAAGTCGCCGACGTTGGGACGGCCGTACGGATCCGACATCGCGGTCAGCACGCCGCGCGGCTTGTTCAGCGCCAGGTACACCTGGCCGGCCCGCAGGTTGATCCGCTTGCCGTCCACCCGCACTACCGACGTCTGCGGATCGACCCGGGTGCCGAGCTCGGCCACCCCCCGGCCGTCCACGGTGACCCGGCCGTCGGCGATCAGCTGCTCGCAGGCCCGCCGGGAGCCCAGGCCAGCACCGGCCAGCACCTTCTGCAGGCGGATGCCTTGGTCAGGCTGGCCGGGTTGGTCAGAACTCATCCGACGTCACAGCTCTTCGAGGTCCAGGGTGTCCAGCTCGGGTAGCAACGGCGCCAGCGAGGGTAGCTCGTCCACCGAGGAGATGCCCATCTTCTCCAGGAAGGTGCTGGTGGTGCGGTAGAGCCCGCCGCCGGTCTCCGGATCCGAGCCCACCTCGGTGATCAGCTCGCGGGCCAGCAGGGTACGCACCACGCCGTCGACGTTGACGCCCCGGATGGCCGAGATCCGGGCCCGGGTCACCGGCTGCCGGTAGGCCACCACGGCCAGCGTCTCCAGCGCCGCCTGGCTGAGCTTGGTGCGCTGCCCGTCCAGCAGGAACGCCTCCACCACCGGGGCGAAGCGGTCGCGGGTGTAGAGCCGGAACCCGGTCGCGGCCGGCCGCAGCTGCCAGCCGGCCTGCCGCCGGTCCAGCTCGGCGGTGATCTCGGCCAGCGCCTGGGCCACCTCGGCCGCCGGCCGCTGCACCGCCACGGCCAGCTGGGTCAGCTGCAACGGGCCGTCAGCCACGAACAGCAGGGCCTCCAGGGCCGAGTGCAGCACCGCCGGGTCAGCCAGATCCAGCGGCCCGGTGTCGTTTCCGGCCGGGCCGGCGGACGGGAAAGCTGGTTCGGCCTCGTCGTCCTCGGGTGCGCGGTGCCGAGCGCCGGGCCGGACGGCCGGCTGCTCGGTCCCTGCCTGCTTGGTTTCTGTCTGTTCGGTTACCGCCTGGTCGGTCTCGGTTTCTGCCTGCTCGGCCACCGCCTGCTCCGCCTCGGGCCCTGGCGCGTCAGCAGCCGTCCGTGCAACGGCCTCGTCCTGCGGCTGGGTCATCAGCCGTACTCCTCGTCCGGGTCGGTGCCGGCCCGCGGGGCGGCGTACTCACTGGAGCCGCTGTCCGGCTCGCCGGACTGGTCCGGGCCGCGGCTGCTCCCGGTCCAGCGGACGTGCAGCTCCGACAGCGCCTCGGCCTGGTCGAAGCTCACCGCCCCGTCCCGGTAGAGCTCCAGCAGGCCCAGGAACCGGGCCACCACCTCCAGGGTGGAGCCGCAGTCGGCGACCAGGGACCGGAAGGTAGCCGACCCGGTCCGGGCCAGCCGGCCGGCCAGCAGCAGCATGTGCTCGCGCACGCTGACCCGGGGCGCGTGCAGGTGGTCCACCCCCACCACCGGAACCGGCCGGGGCCGCAGCGCCGCGGCCGCGACGGCCGCGAACTGGTGCAGGTCCACCCCGATCCGCAGCTCCGGGCTGAGGGCTGCGAACCGGGGCTCCAGCTCGGCCACTCGGCCGTACCGGCGCCCGGCCCGGGCGGCCAGCGTGCCGAGGTGCGCGGCGGCCAGCTTGTAGGCCCGGTACTGCAGCAGCCGGGCGAACAGCAGGTCGCGGGCTTCCAGCAGGGCCAGGTCCTCCTCGTCCTCGACCTCGGCAGCCGGCAGCAGCCGGGCCGCCTTCAGGTCGAGCAGGGTGGCGGCCACCACCAGGAACTCGGTGGCCTGCCCGAGGTCGAACGCCTCTCCGGCGGCCTTGAGGTAGCTGATGAACTCGTCGGTCACCTGGGACAGCGCCACCTCGGTTACGTCGAGCTGGCGCCGGCTGATCAGGGTCAGCAACAGGTCGAAGGGGCCTTCGAAGTTGTCCAGCCGGACGCTGAACCGCTGCCGGCCGGACTCCGCACCCGGCACCTCGGCTGCCGAAGAGTCTTCGGGAGAGCCCGGGCCCGCGGAGAGGGCGGGGCCGTCGGAGGAGGCCGGCAGGTCCCACTCCTCCGGCAGGTCCTCCAGCGCCAGCTCGCCCGGCAGTGCTCGGCTCACGGGCGGGCCAGAACCTCCATGGCCAGCTCCCGGTAGGCCACCGCACCGTTGGAGGTGGGTGCCCAGGTGGTGATCGGCTCGCCGGCCACGGTGGTCTCCGGGAACCGGACGGTCCGCGAGATCACCGTGTCGAACACCTTGTCGCCGAACGCCTCCAGCACCCGGCTGTAGACCTCGCGGCCGTGCAGGGTGCGGCCGTCGTACATGGTGGCCAGGATCCCCTCCAGCCGCAGGTTGGGGTTGAGCCGCTGCTGCACCTTGTCGATGGTGTCGATCAGCAGCGCCACCCCGCGCAGGCTGAAGAACTCGCACTCCAGCGGGATGATCACTCCGTGCGCTGCGGTCAGCGCGTTGACGGTCAGCAGGCCCAGCGAGGGCTGGCAGTCGATCAGCACGAAGTCGTAGTCGTTGAGCACCGGCGCCAGCGCGCGGGCCAGGGTCTGCTCGCGGGCCACCTCATTGACCAGCTGCACCTCGGCGGCGGACAGGTCGATGTTGGACGGCAGCAGGTCCATGCCCGGCACGCTGGTCTTGAGCAGCACCTCGTCGATGCCGACCGAGCGCTCCATCAGCAGGTTGTAGGTGGTGCGCTCCAGCTGGTGCGGCTGGACGCCCAGCCCGACGCTGAGCGCGCCCTGCGGGTCGAAGTCCACCAGCAGCACCCGGCGGCCGAACTCGGTGAGCGCGGCGCCGAGGTTGATGGTGGAGGTGGTCTTGCCCACCCCGCCCTTCTGGTTGCACAGCGCGATCACCCGGGCCGGCCCGTGCTGGGTCACCGGCTCGGGCTGGACCAGCGGCCGGCGGCGCCGGGCCCGGGCCGGGTCGGCCGAGGTGCCCGGCTGCTCGGCCTGCCGCGGCTCGGACGACTGCGGCTCGGAGGACTGCGGCTCGGCCGGCTGAGCGGGCTCGGGAGACGCCTCGGCGGGCGCGGCGGTGGCGGGTCCGGCTGCCGGTGGCCCGGCCGGGGGCGTATCGGACGTCGTCATAGGAAGTGCGCGCTCCTCGCAAGTACCGCGCTGCGCCGCCGCACAGCGTGCCTGACCCGTCCGGAGGTTACCCCACTCCAGGGGCCGGTGAACGGCTGCGACCCGCCCGCCACGGCGCTGCGGCGCGGCTGCCACGCCGGAGCGATCCCCGGCGTGCTCACGACCGGGCCCGGGCGCGCGGATGGGCGACCGCGTAGACCTCGCGCAGCTGGTCGACGGTCACCAGGGTGTAGATCTGGGTGGTAGTGACCGAGGCGTGGCCCAGCAGTTCCTGCACCACCCGGACGTCGGCGCCGCCCTCCATCAGATGGGTGGCGAAGGAGTGCCGCAGGGTGTGCGGGGACAGGTCGGTGCCGAGGCCGGCCTTGTCGGCGGCGCCGCGCAGCACCGTCCAGGCGCTCTGCCGGGACAGCGGGCCGCCGCGGGAGTTCAGGAAGACCTTGGGGGTGCCCCGGCCCTGCCGGACCAGCTCGGGCCGGACCCGGACCAGGTAGGCCGACAGCGCCTTGGCCGCGAACGAGCCCAGCGGCACCAGCCGCTGCTTGCCGCCCTTGCCGCGCAGCAGCACGCTGCGGCCGTCCAGGTCCAGGTCGTCGATGTCGAGGCCCACCGCCTCGGAGATCCGGGCGCCGGTGCCGTAGAGCACCTCCAGCAGCGCCCGGTCGCGGACCGACAGCGGGGTCTGGTCGAAGTCGGCGGCGTCCAGCAGCCGCTCGACGTCCTCCACCGAGATCGCCTTGGGCAGCCGGCGGGGCGGCGCCGGCGGCTTCACCTCGCGGGCGACGTCGGCGGGCAGCTGCCCGTCGGCGTAGCCGAACTTGTGCAAGCCGCGCACCGCGACGACGGCCCGGGCCGCCGACGCGGCCGACAGCGCCGGATGGTCGGAGTCGCCCTCCCGGAGCGCGGCCAGGAAGCCCGAGACGGTGCCGGCCTGCACCTCGACCAGCGAGTCGATGCCGTGGCCGGTCAGGTAGTCCAGGTACCGGCGCAGGTCGCGGCGGTAGGAGCTTAGGGTGTTGGCCGACGAACCGCGCTCCACGGCCAGGTGGTCGAGGTAGCTCTGCACGGTGCGCGCCGCGGCGCTCGGCCGGGTCCCGGGGGCCGGCCCGTCGGCCAGCCGGGTGCTCGGGGCGCCGGCCGGCTCGGCCTGCAGAGCCGTCATGCAGCGGGCCCGGCCCGGTCCGGACGGGCCGGCCACGGCGCGTCGGCGGCCCGCAGGCCGGACCAGCCGTTCGCCCGGGCCGCCCGGGCCGCCAGCACCCCGGCGACCGCGGTGGCGTTGACCAGCTCGCCGGCCAGCGCCATCGCCACCAGCTCGTCGAGCGGATGGCGCTCGACGGTCATGCTGATCTCCTCGTGCTCGGGCGCGAAGTCCGAGTCGGTCACGTCGGTCAGCTGCCGGGCCAGGTACACCCGGATCGCCTCGTCGCTCATGCCGGAGGAGTTGTACAGGTCCAGCAGCACCGCCCACTCGCCGGCGGCCAGCGCGGCCTCCTCGGCCAGCTCCCGGCGAGCGCTGTCCAGCGCCGGCTCGCCCTCGACGTCGAGCAGCCCGGCCGGCAGCTCCAGCAGCTGCTGCCCGACCGCGTGCCGGTACTGGCGCACCGTCACCACGTTGTCCGCGGAGTCCAGCGCCAGCACCGCCACCGCTCCCGGGTGGCTGACCACGTCCCGGTCGGCCACCGAGCCGTCCGGCATCCGCACCGCGTCGGTCCGCACCCCGAACACCGCTCCGGTGAAACGCTGTCGCGACGAGAGCACCTCGAAGCGGTGCCGGTCAGCGCTCATCCGGCGACCGGGCCGGAGGAGGCCAGCTCCGCGGCGTCGTCCGGTATCCCGGGGGTGTCGGGGATCTCCACCGGCAGCCGCTCCTGGTCGTTGTAGTCCAGCGCCGCGGCGATGAACGCCGAGAACAGCGGGTGCGGCCGGGTCGGACGCGACTTGAGCTCCGGATGCGCCTGGGTGGCCACGAAGAACGGGTGCACCTCGCGGGGCAGCTCCACGAACTCGACCAGCCGGCGGTCCGGCGAGATGCCGGAGATGACCAGCCCGGCCTCGGTCAGCGCCTCGCGGTAGCCGTTGTTGACCTCGTAGCGGTGCCGGTGCCGCTCGGTCACCCGGGTGCTGCCGTAGGCGCTGGCCACGATCGAGCCCGGCACCAGCTCGGCCGGGTAGCTGCCCAGCCGCATGGTGCCGCCGAGGTCGGCGTTGCCGGCCACCACCTCCACCTGGTCGGGCATGGTGGCGATCACCGGGTCCGGGGTGTCCGGCTCGAACTCCGCGGAGTTCGCGGCCGGCAGCCCGGCGAGGTTGCGGGCCACCTCGATCGTCATGCACTGCAGGCCCAGGCACAGGCCCAGCGTGGGGACGCCCCGCTCGCGGGCGTACCGGATGGCGCCCACCTTGCCCTCGATGCCGCGGATGCCGAAGCCGCCGGGGATCAGCACCCCGTCCATGCCGGCCAGCTGCGCGGCGGCACCGGCCGGCGTCTCGCACAGGTCGGAGGCCACCCAGTGCAGCAGCACCTTGGCCCGGTGCGCGAAGCCGCCGGCCCGCAGCGCCTCGGTGACCGAGAGGTAGGCGTCGGGCAGGTCGATGTACTTGCCGACCAGCGCGATCCGCACCTCGCACTTGGGATGGCGGACCCGGTCCAGCAGGGCGCCCCACCGGGTCCAGTCCACGTCCCGGAACGGCAGGCCGAGCCGGCGCACCACGTAGGCGTCCAGGCCCTCGTCGTGCAGCACCTTGGGGATCTCGTAGATGCTCGGGGCGTCCACCGCCGCGACCACCGCCTCGGTGTCCACGTCGCACATCAGCGAGATCTTGCGCTTGACGTTCGCCGGGATCTCCCGGTCGGCGCGGCACACCACCGCGTCCGGGCTGATGCCGATGCTGCGCAGGGCCGCGACCGAGTGCTGGGTGGGCTTGGTCTTCAGCTCGCCGGACGGGGCCAGGTACGGGATGAGCGAGACGTGCAGGAAGAAGCAGTTGTCCCGGCCGACGTCCTGGCGGACCTGCCGGGCGGCCTCCAGGAACGGCAGCGACTCGATGTCGCCGACGGTGCCGCCGACCTCGGTGATTACCACGTCCGGGATCTCGCCGTCCGGGCCGGGGGCGGCCATCGACCGGATCCGTTCCTTGATCTCGTTGGTGATGTGCGGGATGACCTGCACCGTGTCGCCCAGGTACTCTCCGCGGCGCTCCTTGGCGATCACCGCCGAGTACACCTGGCCGGTGGTGACGTTGGCCGAGCCCACCAGGTCGGTGTCGAGGAACCGCTCGTAGTGACCGATGTCGAGGTCGGTCTCGGCGCCGTCCTCGGTGACGAAGACCTCGCCGTGCTGGAACGGGTTCATGGTGCCCGGGTCGACGTTGAGGTAGGGGTCGAGCTTCTGCATGGTGACCCGCAGGCCGCGGGCCTTGAGCAGACTGCCGAGCGAGGAGGCGGTCAAGCCCTTGCCGAGCGAGGAGGCGACCCCGCCGGTGACGAACAGATGCTTAGTGGTCCGGGCCGAATAAGCCAACGAGACTCCCGTGGTCGCATTCGATACGAGGTGCGGACCTGGGATTTGAATAAGAATCCCTCATATCCACGGGAGTTCACAGTAACACGAACGCGCAGCGGGCCACGCCAGTGACACAGCTGCCACTAGCTGCCGGCCCCCGGCAGCAGGCCGTCGTTGTCGGCGCCGACCCCGTAGTGGCCCTTGCGCCCGGCCAGCGTCTCGGCCCCGGTGAGCACCACGGTCAGCGCGCCGAGCGGGCTGTTGGCGTCGTCGACGGACGAGACCGCCTTGCTGGCGGTCTCGTCCTGGCGCACCAGGGCCACCAGTCCCCCGGCGGTGTCGGCGGCCGGGTCGCCGACCACCACGGTCGGCCCGCCGGTGGGGGCGCCGAGCTGGGTGGTGAAGGTCAGCAGCATCCGGCCGGCGTCGCTGTCCTTGGGCAGCGCACCGGGCGCCACCAGCAGCAGCAGCTTGCCAGCCGCCGGGGTTTTGCCGGCGTTCTTGACCATGTTCAGGGTGCCGAACCCGGCGATCACCTGGGCCAGGTCGGTGCTCTGGCCGTGCCCGAGCAGCACGTAGCCGAGCAGCGCGCCGGCCAGCGCACCGGCGTCGTCGGTGGTGGGCAGCTGCAGGCCGATCGGGTGCAGCCCGGACGTCGCCAGCGACCGGATGTCGTTGGCCCGGCGGGGGTCGGAGAAGTCCTTGCTCAGCTGCAGCCGGCTGGCGACGCTGCCACCGGCCGCCTCGACCTGGTCGGCGACCGTGTCGAGCATCCCCTTGGGGGCACCGGGCGCGCCCAGCAGGACCACCGGGGTCTTGGCCAGGCTGCCGCTGGCGATCTTGGCGCCGTAGGTCTGGGCCAGCACGTCGGCATTGGCCGAGCGGGCCCGCAGCACCTGGTTCTGCGCGGCCAGGGCGCTGTCGTTCTTCTTCAGGTCGCTGACCTGGGAGCGCAGGTCGCCGACCACCGCGCCGTTGAGGGCGCTGGTGCCGATCACCACGCCGAGCGCGATGCCCAGGAAGACGGCGATGAGCGAGACGAGGTGGTACCGGTAGGAGATCACGACAACAGGCCCCTCAGCCAGGAAACGAGGTGGTCCCAACCATCGGCCAGGAGGTGGAGGTAGCTGTCGCCGGAACTGCCGGCGACCAGCACGACGGCGATGGCGAGCACCGCGGCGACCGCGAGCAGCACCAGCGACAGCGCCGAGACCCGGGTCTGGTACAGCTGGGCGGCGGCCTTGGCGTCCACCAGCCGGCCGCCGATCTTGAGCCGGGTCAGCACCGTGGAGGCGATCCCGCCGCGGCCGGCGTCGAGGAACTCCTCCAGGGTGGCGCGCATGCCGACGGTGACGATCAGCCGGGCGGAGCCGGCGTCGGCCAGCAGCATCGCGGCGTCCTCGCTGGTGCCCGCGGAGGCGAACACCACCGGCTCGATGCGCAGGTCCTGCACCCGGGCCAGTCCCTCGACCCGGCCGTGGTGGTCGGCGTGGGCCACCACCTCGCCGGCGTCGCGCAGCGCCGCGTCGGACATCTGGTCCAGGTTGCCGATCACTAGGTCGGCCTGGTAGCCGGCGTCGCGCAGCACGTCGGCCCCGCCGTCCACGCCGACCAGCACCGGCCGGAACTCCCGGATGTAGTGCCGCAGCGAGCGCAGGTCGGAGCGGTAGTCGTAGCCCTTGGCGACCAGCAGGACGTGCCGGCCGCGGAACCGGGTGGCCAGCTCCGGCAGCCCGATGCCGTCGAGCAGCAGCTCCTTCTCGCGCTCCATATGCATCTGGGTGCTGGCGGCGAAGGCCTGCAACTGCGCCGACAGGCCGGCCTTGGCGGCTCGCATCGCGGCCCGGATGGTGTCCGCGTCCTGTCGGGCGCCCCGGGCGGCCACCCGGTCGCCGGCGTAGAGCACGTCGCCGTCCAGCCGCAGCCGGGCGCCTTCCTTGACCTCGGCGAAGATCTCCGCGCCGACCCCGTCGAGCAGCGCGACGCCGTGGCCGATGAGCACCTCGGGGCCGAGGTTGGGGTACCGGCCGGAGATGCTGGGCTGGGCGTTGACCACCACGCTGACCCTGGCTGCGACCAGGGCGTCGGCCGTGGAGCGGTCCAGGTCGGCGATGTCGATGACGGCGATGTCGCCGGGGTTCAGCCGGTTCAGCAGCCGGCCCACCCGCCGGTCCAGCCGAGCCACCCCGATGATGCCGGGCAGCGCGGCGTCACGACGCCGGTCCGAAGGCCTGAGTGCCATCCTCATGAGCCTCGATGGTGCCATCCGGCCGCCGGATCGAGGCACTTCGCCACGCGGCGTCACTGCGCCGATCGCCGACCGCGGCCCGGTCGCGGCGCCTCGCCCGCGAAGCCGGCGAGGTCCTCGCGGGCCGCCTCGAGCAGCTGTGCCGCGTGCTCGCGGGCCACCGCGCTGTCGTTGCCTGCCAGCATCCGGGCCAGCTCCGCCAGCCGGTCGGCGCCGGTGACCGAACGGATGTCGCTGCGGGTGACGCCGGCGGCCGATGCCTCCGCTGGGGGCCTGTCGGCGGCGGAGTCTGTCGACTTATCGGCTGGAGGCTTATCGGCTGGGGACCCGCCGGCTGGGGAC
>NZ_DATINC010000141.1:0-39539 GCF_035474675.1 Jatrophihabitans sp.
GCAGCGGCACCGCGCCGAGCGGACCGAGCAGCGGGAACGTCGGGGTGACCGGGAAGTACGGCAGCCCCAGTGCCCGGGCCAGCGGCCGGATGTTGCCCAGCAGCGGGTAGATCTCCTCGGCGCCGACGATCGAGCACGGCACGATCGGGACCCCGGTGCGGATCGCGGCCGAGACGAACCCGCCGCGACCGAAGCGCTGCAGCTTGTAGCGCTCGGAGTAGGGCTTGCCGATGCCCTTGAAGCCCTCCGGCCACACCCCGACCAGCTCACCGGCGGCCAGCAGCCGCTCGGCGTCGGGGTTGCAGGCCAGCGTGCTGCCGGTCTTGCGGGCTAGCGCGCCGAGCACCGGGGTGCTGAACACCAGGTCCGCCCCGAGCATCCGCAGGAAGCGGTGATCGGGGGTGACGTCGTGCACCGCGGTCGCGGCCATCACCCCGTCGAGGGCCCACAGGGCACCCGCGTGGTTGGCCACGATCAGCGCACCGGAATCGGCCGGCAGGTGGTGCGCGCCGAGCACCTCGGTACGGAACCACCTGCGGTACAGCTGGCGGGCCGCCGGCAGCACGAGAGCCTCGGTGAGGTCGGGGTCGAAGCCGAACTCGTCCACCGGGTAGTCGCCGGCGATCCGGCGGCGCAGGAAGGCTAGCGCCGCGGCCGTCCGGCGTTCCCAGCCGCTCTCGGCCTCGGTGCCGTCCGCGGCGGGCAGCTTGATCACCTGCGCCTCAGCCATTGCGCACCCGCCGGGACGAGCCGATCCGGGTCACCGAGGCCGGCGTCCGGGAAGCCGGCGGGGCAGTGGTGCGCAGCAGCCGGGCCAGCACCGCACCGCCGGCGTCGAGGACCGGCTCGCCGAGCACCGGACGCACCGGCCGGCCGGTCAGGAAATCGGAGAAGGCCGCCGCGGTGGAGTACTGCGGGGTGTAGCCGAACTCCTGCTTGAGCCGGTCGTTGGACACCACCCGCCCGAAATTCAGGAACTGCATCTGTTCGGGCGAGAAGTCCACCATGCCGCTGCGCCGAACCGACCGGCCGACGAACTGCACGGCCGGTGCCGGGATCGGAACGGCGATCTTGCCGGCCCGCCGGATCGCCTGGCTGAGCAGCAGCACACCGTCGGCGGCGACGTTGAAGGTTCCCGGGCGGTCGGAGACGCTGGCCAGCCGCAGCACCTCGACCGCGTCGCTCTCGTGCAGCAGTTGCAGGCGCGGGTCGAAGCCGAGCACCGTGGGCACCAGCGGCAGCTGGAAGTACCGGGTCAGCGGGGTGTCGACGGACGGCCCGACGAAGTTGGCGAAGCGCAGCAGCGTGACGCTGACGTCCGGGCGGCGGCGGGTGAAGCCCCGCAGGTAGCCCTCGACCTCGACGGCGTCCTTGGCGTAGCCGCTGCGGGGCAGCGCCTTGGCGGTCATGTCCTCGGTGAACAGCGCGGGATCCCGGGGCGAGGTGCCGTAGACCGCGGTGCTGGACTTGACCACCAGCCGCCGGACGGTGCCGGAGTTCTGGCAGGCGGCCAGCAGTTGCATGGTGCCGATGACGTTGAGTTCCTTCATCGGCGCGCGGCCGCCGGCCCCGTGCGGGGTGGCGGTCACCGAGGCGTGCACCACGGTGTCCACCTCGGCCTGGCTGATCACCCGGGAGATCAGCGGATTGCGGATGTCGGCCCGGACGAACTCGGTGCGGCCCAGCAGGTCGAGGTCGGCGCGGGCCGGCGGCACCGTGTCGACGCCGATGATCCGGTCGATACCGGGGTCGGCGGACAGCCGTCCAGCCAGCCGGCAGGCCAGATAGCGGCTGATTCCGGTGACCAGGACGACCCGCGACATCGACTCCTACCGGGGTCTAGCAGGGTGGGTTACTTCTTGTTACGGCGCTGGACGCGCGTCTTCTTCAGCAGCTTGCGGTGCTTCTTCTTCGCCATCCGCTTGCGCCGCTTCTTGATGACAGAACCCATTGCCTACCTCACCCACCTGATCGACTCGCGTTGAGAAGACCTGCGCTGAAACCCGGATGACCGCGTTCCACAGGTCGTGCACGCGTCACTGACCTGGCAGCTTACCGTGCCGGCCGGAGCCCGCCGAACGTCGCCGGGCACCGGCGGCAGCCGTTCGGCGGCACGGCAGCACCAGATCCGAGCCGGGCGGGCCGGGTCAACCGGCAGCAGACCTGGCGCCAGGCCACAGGCTCAGCCGGCGGTAGACCGCGAGGCCGGGCCACAGGCTCAGCCGGTGGCCGGTGCGACCCCGGCCCTGCGGGCTCAGCCGGTGGCCAGTGCGACCTCGGCCCTGCGGGCTCAGCCGGCTTCGAAGAAGGCGCTCTTCAGGTAGTCCTGCACGGCCTTCTCGGGCACCCGGAAGGACCGACCCACCCGCACCGCGGGCAGCTCACCGGAGTGCACCATGCGGTACACCGTCATCTTGGACACGCGCATCACCGAAGCCACTTCGGCCACGGTGAGGAAGCGCACCTCACGCAACCCATCAGGGGTCGTAGTCATCTGTCGTCACCGGACTCTCGGCACGTGACAGTGAGCCGGCTTCCCCACCGGCAACCTGACACGCACGTGCTGCGCTGAGAGTAGCGGTAACGGTGGTACTCGTGCGATGGGTGTTCTTCACAAAGTGGGTACTTTTTGTCCGACTGGCGGCGTGTCGCCTATGTTCCTCGAGCCGGTATGCTGCGCGGCCCCGTACGGTCACTCGGCGTCGGCCGCCCGGCCGAGCTCGGCCGAGCGGTTGCGGGCCGCTTCGATGGCCGCCAGGAATGCCGCCCGCACGCCGTGGTTCTCCAGCTCCCGGATGGCCGAGATGGTGGTGCCGGCCGGGCTGGTGACCGCCTCGCGCAATTGGACCGGATGCTGGCCGGAGTCGCGCAGCATCACCGCCGACCCGACCAGGGTCTGCACGATGAGATCGGCGGCCAGCGCGCGCGGCAGGCCCAGCAGGATGCCTGCGTCGATCATGGCCTCGACCAGGAAGAAGAAGTACGCCGGTCCGCTGCCCGACAGCGCGGTGACCGCGTCCAGCTGGGACTCGGGCACCCGGACCACCCGGCCGACCGCGGACAGCAGCTCGTCGGCCCGCTGCAGGTGCTGCTGGCTGGCCCGGGATCCGGCCGAGATCGCCGTCATGGCCTCGTCCACCAGGGCCGGGGTGTTGGGCATGCACCGCACCACGGCGGGCCCGGCCGGCAGGCCGCGCTCGATCCGGGCGGTGGTGATGCCGGCCGCCACCGAGACGATCAGGTGCTCGGCGCTGACCTGGTCGGCCAGCTGGTGCAGCAGCGGGTCGATGTCCTGCGGCTTCACCGCGATCAGGATCGTCGAGCAGGACCGGGCCGCTTCGGCGACGTCCACCACCCGGACGGGGTAGCGCTCGCTGAGGTAGCGAATCCGCTCGGGGTAGTGCTCGACCACCAGGATGTCGCCCGGGTCGGTGCCGGTGCGCAGCAGGCCGGACAGCAACGCCTCGCCGATCTTGCCGCCGCCGATGATGGCCAACCTGCCGGAAGTGCTCGTCATGCGCCCATTCTCTCAGCGTGGCTTTCCGGGATTGTGGTCAGCGCGGCTTCCGGGGGATGTCAGTACCGCTTCCCTCACGGGTGCGGTCAGCGCGCTTCCCGGCTGCCGTCAGCGCAGCTGGTCCAGCCGGCGCAGGATCACTCCCTCGCGCAGCGCCCACGGCGACAGCTCGAACTCGGTCACGCCTAGGGCCTGCATCGCCTGCTCGGCCACCACCGCACCCGCCAGCGTCTGGTGCGCCCGGGCCGGCGACACCCCGTCGAGCTCGGCCAGGTCCGCCGACGGGATGCGCGAGATGAACCCGAGCACCTGCCGCAGGCCGTTGACCTGAAGGCTGCGCGGGACCCGCGGGCCGGCACTGGACGGCGCGGCGCCGGCCAGCCGGGCGAGCGTCCGGAAGGTCTTGCTGCTGGCCACCACTCGGTCCGGCGGGCCGACCGCCAGCAGCTTGCGGGCCGGCTCGGCAAGCTGTTCGGCGACGTAGCCGCGCAGCTGGTCGATCGAGCGCTTGGACGGCGGGTCGCCGTCGAGCCATTCCCGAGTCAGCCGGCCGGCCCCGAGCGGCACGGACAGCGCCACCTCGGGCACCTCGTCGGTGCCGACGGCCAGCTCCAGGGAGCCACCGCCGATGTCGAGGCAGAGCAACCGGCCGGCACTCCAGCCGAACCACCGGCGCACGGCCAGGAAGGTGAGTACCGCCTCGTCCTCGCCGGTCAGCACCTGCAGGTCGACACCGGCCTCCTTCTTGACCCGGGCCAGCACCTGGGGGGAGTTGCGGGCGTCCCGGACCGCCGAGGTGGCGAACGGCAGCAGCTCGTCGCAGTGCAGCTCGGCAGCCTGCCGGCGGGCACCGAGGGTGGCGCCGACCAGCGCGTCCGCCCCGTCCTTGACCAGGTCGCCGTGCTTGTCGAGGTGCTCGGCCAGCCGCAGCACCGACTTGTGGGACAGCTGCGGGGTCGGCTGGGCACCGAGGTGGGCGTCCACCACCAGCAGGTGGACGGTATTGGAGCCGACGTCCAGTACCCCCAGTCGCATGCGCTGCACGCTAGCCGATGCCGGACGCCGGGCCCTGACCGGCGCGGGGGGGTGCCGACCTGCACCGTTACGACTGCCTGCATGCCGGGGCGTCGTCGTGGCACGGTGCTCCGGTACCGGGTTAGTCTCGCCGTTGTGCCTTCCCGCAATCTGCCCGTCATAGCAGCCTCGCCCGCCTCCCGGGACAGCGAGGTGGGCCTGGACTTTCCGCGGGAATGGCTGGAGTTCACCGACCCGGCGAACCCGCAGCACCACATTCGGGCCGACCTGACCTGGCTCTGCTCGAACTGGAGCTGCATCTACGGCCGGGGCTGTCACGGCGTGATCGAGGGCCGCAGCGCGGACGGCTGCTGCAGCCACGGCGCGTTCTTCTCTGACGACGACGACCTCAAGCGGGTCCGGCGCTACGCCAAGCAGCTCGACGCCGACCTCTGGCAGCACCGGAAGGTGGGCCGCGCGAAGGGCATCACCGAGAAGGACTCGGTCGGCGACGACGAGAACCGGATTCGCACCCGCACCGTGGACGGCGCCTGCGTCTTTCTCAACCGGCCGGGCTTTCCCGGTGGCATGGGCTGCGCGCTGCACGCCCTGGCGCTGCGGACCGGGCTGCACCCGCTGGACACCAAGCCCGAGGTGTGCTGGCAGTTGCCGGTCCGGCGCGAGCAGGAATGGGTCACCCGGGCCGACGACACCCAGGTCCTGGTGTCGACGGTGAGCGAGTTCGACCGGCGGGGCTGGGGTGAGGGCGGACATGACCTGCACTGGTGGTGCACCTCCGCCCCCGAGGCCCATCGCGGCGCCGAGCCGCTGTACGTCAGCTACGCACCGGAACTCACCGCCCTGATCGGGCAGGCCGCCTACACCGAGCTGGCCCGGCTGTGCGCGTTGCGCCTGGCACAGGGCCTGGTCGCGGTGCATCCGGCCACCGCCGCGGCCGCAGCGCTTCCGGCCGAAGCAGCGGCAGCGCCTCCGGCTACCGGCGCGGCGGAACCGGCTGCCACCCGGCCGGCCCGCAACCGGGCCGGCACGGACCGCTAGTCCGGAGTACCCCACCGGGCTCAGGCGACGGCGACCAGCATGCGGCTGGCGCTGACCGGTATGTCGGCCCAGCACAACGGGCAGTCGAACTCCATGCCGTCGTGCAGGCCGCAGAAATGATCGGCGGTGAGCGCCGCACAGTCGTCGCACTCTCCGTTGAACCCCTGGCGGGCCGGGTCGAACAGGATGCCGCAGCCGGCGTTGACGCAGCGGACCGCGTCGGCGGCGTTCTCGGTGCGGTCGGCGTTGATGAAGATCAGGTCGGACATCGGTTGGTCACCTCCACGTTGACGTGGTCAGACCATCGCACCGACCTCTGACAATTTTCGTCCGGCCCGTGGCTGGCGGCCGGCAAAGCGAAGGTCAGCCGTCGAACTTGTAGCCCAGGCCCCGCACGGTGAGCAGGTACTTGGGGTTGGCCGGATCGGGCTCGATCTTGGCCCGCAGCCGCTTGACGTGCACGTCGAGGGTCTTGGTGTCGCCGACGTAGTCCGAGCCCCAGATCCGGTCGATGAGCTGCCCGCGGGTCAGTACCCGGCCGGCGTTGCGCAGCAGCAGCTCGAGCAGGTCGAACTCCTTGAGCGGCAGGGCCACCGTCTCGCCGTTGACCGCCACGGTGTGCCGATCGACGTCCAGCCGGACCGGTCCGGCCTCGATGGTCGGGCTCAGCAGTTCCTCGGGCTCGGCCCCGCGGCGCAGCACCGCCCGGATCCGGGCCAGCAGTTCGCGGTGCGAGAACGGCTTGGTCACATAGTCGTCGGCACCCAGTTCCAGGCCGACCACCTTGTCCACCTCGGAGTCCCGGGCGGTCAGGATGATGATGGCGACGTTGGACTTCTGCCGCAGCGCCCGGCAGACCTCGGTGCCGGACAGCCCCGGCAGCATCAGGTCCAGCAGCACCACGTCGGCGCCGGTCCGGTCGAACTCGCGCAGCCCGTCCGGGCCGGTCTCGGCCACCGATACCTCGAAGCCCTCGCGGCGCAGCATGTAGGACAGTGGGTCGGAGATCGATTCCTCGTCCTCGACGACAAGTACCCGGGTCACCGGGACTCCTCTCGACGGTAGGGGCAGCCGTGACGGGTTCTCACCGCGCGGCGCTGCCGGCAGTGGGGTGGGTGCCGCTGGAGCGGGCATCGGCGGAGGTCGCCGGCTCGGCCGGCAGGTCGCGACCGGCCAGCGGCAGCCGCATGGTGAAGGTCGAGCCGGCGCCGACCACGCTCCACACCGACACCCGGCCGCCGTGGTTGGTGGCGATGTGCTTGACGATCGCCAGGCCCAGGCCGGTGCCGCCGGTCCGCCGGGAGCGGGCCTGGTCGACCCGGTAGAACCGCTCGAACACCCGGTCGAGGTCCGATTCGGCGATCCCGATGCCCTGGTCGGCCACGGCGATGTCGACCCAGTCGGTGCCGTCCTCGCTGACCAGCCTGCTGGTCACGGCGACCCGGGTCTGTTCCGGGCTGTAGGCGATCGCGTTGTCGACCAGGTTGCCCAGCGCCGTGCTGAGCTGGATCTCGTCGCCGTGTACCAGCAGGCCGGGCTCGGTGCGGGCAGTGACGGTGATGCCGGTCTGCTCGGCGAGCAGCCGGCTGCGGTCGACCGCCTCGCCGACGATCTTGTCGACGCTCACCAGATCCTGGCCGGGCAGCGGGTCGGCGCCCTGCAGCCGGGACAGCTCGATCAGTTCCTGCACCAGCCGGCCCAGTCGCGAGCCTTCGTGTTGCATCCGTCCGGCGAAGTGCTGCACCGCCTCGGGATCGTCGGCGGCCTCCTGGACGGCCTCGGCGAGCAGCGTCAGGGCGCTGACCGGGGTCTTGAGCTCGTGCGAGACGTTGGCCACGAAGTCGCGCCGGACCAGTTCCAGCCGGCGGGCCTCGGTGATGTCGGAGAACCGCAGCACCACCGAACCGACCCGGCCGCCGTCGCGCAGCGGCATGGCGCGGACCAGGAAGCTCACCTGCTCCGGTCCGCGACCGGGGGTGGACAGGTCAAGGGCGACGCTGTCCGGTTCGCCGGTGTCGGTCACTGAGCGGACCAGTTCGGACAGCACCGGCGGGGTGAGCCGGTCCGCCTCGACGACCTTCATCCGCCGTGAGACCGGATTGGCGAAGATCACCGTCTCGTCCCGGTCCAGCACCACCACGCCGACGTCGAGGGCTCCGAGCGCCCGGGAGGCGAGCCCGGCAGTGGGTGCCGGGGCCGTGGCGAGACCGGAGGTAGCCGTGCTGCGGCGCACGAACAGGGCAGCCGCGAAGGCCGACAGCGCCGCGCCGAGCAGGAACGCCACGACGGCGACTTCCAGGTTCACGCCTGCATCCTACGGCCGGATTTGCGGGCCTCCCGGCGTAGCGGAAGTGCGCGCAGCCAGGCGTCACCAGTTGTTCACCGAGCCGCTGCCGGGCATTCATCGAGGCCGCCTCCGGCAGACATGTGGCTCCCTAGGCTGGTCGCATGCGCGATCTCTATCACGAAGAGCTGGACCAGATAGGCAACAGCCTGGTCGCCATGACGCACCTGGCGGGCACCGCGATGCAGCGGGCTACCGAGGCGCTGCTGACCGGCGATCTGCTCGGCGCCGAGCGGGTGGTCAGCGACGCCACCGCCATCGACGCGTTGCGGGCGGACCTGGAGACGCGGACCTTCCTGCTGCTGTCGCTGCAGCAGCCGGTGGCCACCGACCTGCGCATGCTGGTGACCACGCTGCATCTGGTGGCCGACCTGGAGCGGATGGGTGACCTGGCGCTGCACGTGGCCAAGGTCGCCCGGATGCGGCATCCCGACATCGCGGTGCCGGCCGAGCTGCGCGACGTCATCTCGCAGATGGGCGCAGTGGCGCTGTCCCTGGTGGACAAGGTCGCCGAGGTGATCAAGGGTCGCGACGTCGAGCTGGCGCGGGCGATCGAGGTCGAGGACGACTCGATGGACGCCCTGCACCGCAAGCTGTTCACCCAGCTGCTGGCCGACACCTGGTCACACGGGACCGAGGCGGCCATCGATATGACGCTGCTGGGCCGCTACTACGAGCGGTATGCCGACCATGCGGTGGGGGTAGCACGGCGGGTCGTCTTCGTCGCCACCGGGGCGATGCCGGCAGGTTCCGCGGCGGTCAAGCCGGTCAGCCCACCTGCGGGCTGACACTGCCGGTGTAGTTACGGGCTAGGACTCGTCAGTCCTCCCCTAGTGCCTGGGCCATTCCCAATGACGGGGCCAATCCCAGTTACGGGGCACCGAAGGAACCTCCTCTCAGTCAGACGGGGCGGCTTACGTGCCTATGCCGTCTTACCAGTCCCAGTGACGAACCATCGGACACCTCCTCGCTACGCTTGCACGCCTGCACTCAGGTCAGGCTTATCCCAGTTCCAGTGGCGGGGCCAGTCCCAGGTACGAACCATCACGCAGGTATCACCACTCCCAGTGCTCCATGTCACCTCCTTTCGCTTGACGCTGGCATAAACTATCTAAGATCACCCGGTACGGAGCAGTTCATCTACTCCTCAATGGCCTCGGTCTCCGAGATACAGATACTTCGAGTCGATGACTACGTACCTCGCTCTGTTCCTTTATCAAGGTGTTCTTAGTCAGTCCTGAGTCACCACTCCCCAACTGAAAGCCATGTCACACCTCCAGGCCTCGTACTAGGGGCACTCTGCAAGAAGTTACTCACACTTCTACTTAGTTACAAATTCCGGCTTACAGCCCTTCAGCTACGACCAGTCCCAATTATGCATAGTTTCATCCCCTCTCTGCTTCCATGGATAGTGCTACGCACTTCGGCATGAACTACACGTAACGCTACAGTTTTAATGACGGTTACGCGAAATGGGAGCGAAGAGCAATAGACATTTCGTCTAGTGAGCTGGACACAATGATGGGTATGCAGAAGCGCAGCAGAGGCAAGCAAAGCTGCCTGCAAACCGAGCCTCGCCCTAAGCCGATACATGCTGATCTATTTGTCAATCAGTGGTGACAGATCCGAACGTTACGGGTACGGTCTGTAAGCGGCCGACCACGGGGGATGAACCATGAGGACAACCTTGACAAGGGGTAGGGCGCAACCGTTGTTGCGCCCTACCCCTGAGGGTTCCTACCGTCCGTGGCTTACGGCCAATCCCAGTGACGCAACATCCAACACACCCCCTTCGACCGGTGAGGCCCAGATGAGTGCTTCCGTGGCGGGCAACCACGGGACACCGCATGCACCTAAATGCCGAGCACTGCAATGAGCGCACCAGACAGCATTTCCTTCCTGCTGCTAGCGCTGACTAGTGTTACCTACTCCGTTTCAATTCGACGGTTAGAACGGCTTCGACGCGCCCTGACTGAAGGGAAAGTACCGTCCTTTCTGAGCGTGTGGACTTTCGCCGCTTCTCTTATCCTCCCGCCTCTTGCTGTTGTAGGCATCGTTTTCACCGCATATGCGGCGGAGTGGCCTTCACGCAAGATTGTGGGAGGCGGGCGGCCGCTACGTTACATATATAGCAGCCTTGCAGCTGCAGGCTCCTGTCTAGCAGCTTCGGCCTCTTTACATGCTGTGGGCGGGACGCTGGGCATAGCGCTAGCGCTACTTACGTTCTCCGTCGTAGACATTTTGTCTACTGTTGCTGTCTTGTTGATTGCAAGACAAATTCAAGTTCTGCGCATGTTTGCAAACCCGAAGGCCCATGCGGCAGAGACAGCAACACAGCTGCTGGGTTTAATGCTGGCTGGCTTGATGAGCTGGCATGTGCTGCTTGGGGTACTTGTGATCCCGGCGCTCCTGATGGTGCACCGGTGGTCGCTGCGGGAGACGGTCAAGGTCGAGAAGGCCTTCGACGAGGAGACCGGCCTGTGGTCCGAGTCGGCCTGGCGGATCCAAGCCCAGCAGAAGCTCTACGACGCCCATGGCCACGTCGCCCTCGTCATCATCGACCCGGACGAATCGGGCTCGGACCAGCAGATCATCGAAGCGATCGAGTCGGGCCTCACCCCCGCAGACCTGCTCGGCCGTTACGGCAGCCGCCAGATCGTCGTGCTCATCGCAGTCGGCCGGCGCGAGGCGGGCCTGTTCCTGAGTACCGGCTTCCGCGCCGACCTGGCCCGCGCGGGCGTGCGCGCGCCGCTCGGCTGCGCGACCACCGCGGACGGCGAACTCGAAGGCCTGCTCATCGAGGCCATGTCCGACCTGATGGCACGCCGGGCAGCAGCCGGCGTACACCACACCTGGTAGCCGCCGCCAAAGCTTCGGTAGCCGCTCCTACGGCTTGGTAGCCGGAGCACCCCACCGCAGCTGTCAGACGCCTACCTAGCGAGACCCCAAGCCGTCCGCCTGGTCGATGGCCGCCGCCAGCCCGGCCTCCAGGAACGTCAGCACCGATGCCAGCGTGATCAGGCCGTCGAGCCGAGCAGCCTTCGCCCGCTCCCCCAGCTCCAGCACCAGGTCGGTGACCTGCCGGCGCTCGGCGGTGGTGAAGGCCGAGATGTCCAGCGCGGACAGCTGCACCGCAGGCGGCGGCGCCACGGCGGGCGAAGTGGTGAACACGCGGATCAGGTTGGCCACCGCCTGGGCCTGCTCGATGGTCAGGTCCACGGTGGAGGCCGGAAGCATCGACGCCAGCAGCGACCGGTCCTCGGCCACGTCGATCTGGAACTGGGTCGCGTAGCCCAGCACCACCTCGCGCGGGTCGACGCCCAGCGCGTGGGCCGTGCCCTCGATCACCTCGCGGGACTTCGGCCAGCCCTTGACCTCGCCCTTGCTGATCTTGCCGAATGTCTGATACGGCACCGCGCCGCCGGACCGCTCCTCGAGCTGGCGCAGCGTCAAGCCCGTCGCGAGCTTCTGCCGGACCAGT
Source organism: Jatrophihabitans sp. (assembly GCF_035474675.1). Taxonomy (GTDB): domain Bacteria; phylum Actinomycetota; class Actinomycetes; order Mycobacteriales; family Jatrophihabitantaceae; genus Jatrophihabitans_A. Next base: position 11,416 of record NZ_DATINC010000141.1, read on the forward strand.
TCAGCGATCGTCGGCACCTGCCCGGAACGCGGGTCCACCATGTGTCGATCGGCCCCTTCCGGTAGAGAGCGATGGCTACGCACGGTGGCCCGACGGCTGGTCCGGCACTAACCAAACGTAGAGGTAGCCGGGCTGCCGACGGTGATCATTCAGCTAACTACAACGCTGTAATTTGACTGCTCCGTGTGTCTCGTGCGCTCTGCTATATATCAAGTTATAGTTGACAAGCCGTCAAGGATCAAGCGAAGATCTGGCCGCTGGCAAGCCACGCCGAAGCAGCCTCGGGGAAAGGTAGACCACAGCCGTGACCAGCACCGCCACGCCCGCACCAATTCGTTCCTCCGTCCCACTGGGCTCCCGGTCGATGAGCCCCGCTGCCCTTGGGCTGCCCGACAAGTCAATTACTGGTAGACACAACGCTGAGTATTGCATGACACAGCGTGGATCGGTAGGTGTGTGACGTCATGCAGCTACGCAGTCGGGACGCACTTGTCATCTGCCTGGACGCCACCGGGATGTCGGAGCGCCAACTCGCCCGGACGGCCGGGCTCAGCCACGCCACCGTCAACCACCTGGTGACGGGCCGCCGCACTGGCTGCACGCTGGCAACCGCGCGAGCCATCGAGAGGGCCCTGGGCGTCGGAGAGGGAACCCTGTTCGACAGCACCTACGAGCTGGAGACCGCGAAGTAGGGAACGACCACAGCCGAGCCTGACGCCCCGCTTCCCGCAGCGGGACGCGGCCTGCCTAGCTGAGGCAGCCCCGCGGGAAGAAGCCCCACTGGATGCCTGCCGGAAACTGCGGGCTGGCGTTCGTCGCCAGGTTGCCCATCACCCAGTCGTCTCGCTTGGAGACGTAGCGGACGTAGACGGTTCCGGAGTTCACATGGCCTATGAAGTTGGCCGGAGCCGCCGCGCCGCCGCTGTAGATCGCAGCCGAGCCGATGTTGCCGACCACGTCGCAGCCGCCGGCCTTGACGGTGGCCTGGTGGCTGGTGATGTTCTTCCAGACGCCGGCTTCCGGCTCGTCGCTGACGCTGGTGCCGTCATTGCACAGCCGGTCGGCCGCGTGGTCATAGCAGAAGATCCTGGTGGTGTGATTCGGCGGGGTGGTGCAGGGCGGGTTGTGGTGCGCGCCCTCGGGGTACAGCTCGTAGGCGTTCATATCCAGGTACGACCACGCGCAGCCGTTGAAGTGGCCGTAGGCGTAGCCGCCGGCGAACGGGGTGTTCACGCTGGCCGCCCCGGCGGTGTAGTAGGAGTAGACGTCCATGTGGTCGTTGCCGACCGCCTGGCCGACCCCGTCGTGGAACAGGTACCCGACGATCGGGCCGTGCGGCTGCCCGCCGGTGTCGAAGGTGAGCGCCACCCAGCCGGGCCCGTAGCCGGTGTGGCCGGCGCTCACTCCGGATGCGCCCGAACTCGCGATGGCGAAGTAGCCGGTGGAGAAGGCGTAGGCCGGTGTGGCACCACCGATCAAGCCGAGCAGGGCGAGCAGCGCAGCCCACAGGCCGACGCGAGTACGAGCGAACATGGCGGTGGCCTTTCGGGCAAATGACTCTGATGCCCTTTAACGTACTACTTGCGTTAGCTCCTCGACGCGGCGGCAGCCAGCTACCCGGGCCCCGGAGCCGCCCTACCTGCCCTGGTTCGCCACGCCCTGGATGGCGGCTTCGGCAGCCTCGGGGTCGAGGTAGTCGGCCGGACGCACCGGCAGCATGGTGGCGCCGTCCAGCTCGTAGCGCAGCGGGATGCCGGTCGGGACGTTCAGCGAGACCACTTCTTCGTCGCCCAGGCCGTCCAGGTGCTTGATCATCGCCCGCAGCGAGTTGCCGTGCGCGGCGACCAGCACGGCGCCGTTGCGCAGGTCCGGCACGATCGCGTCGTAGAAGTAGGGCAGCATCCTCTTCACCACGTCAGCCAGGCATTCGGTGCGCGGCACGGTGGTCAGCAGGTCGGCGTACCGGGCCTCGCCGACCTGGCTGTAGGAGTCGTCGTCGGCCAGCGGAGGCGGCGGCACGTCGTAGGAGCGGCGCCAGAGCATGAACTGCTCGTCGCCGAACTCAGCCCGTACGGCTGCCTTGTCCTTGCCCTGCAACGCCCCGTAGTGGCGCTCGTTGAGCCGCCAGCTGCGCCGCACCGGAATCCAGTGCCGATCCGCGGCGTCCAGCGAGATCTGCGCGGTGCGGATCGCCCGCCGCAGCAGCGAGGTGTGCACCACCTGCGGCGCCAGGCCGTGCTCGCGCAGCAGCTCGCCCGCTCGCCTGCCCTCGGCCTCGCCGGCTTCGGTCAGGTCCACATCGACCCAACCGGTGAACAGGTTCTTGCGGTTCCAGTCGCTCTCGCCGTGGCGGAGCAGCACCAGGGTGTGGGTGGAGGCAGTCATGCCGGCAATCCTGCCAGGTCGGCTCCGGGCGGCTGACTTCAGCGAGAAGCAGTGGCGGCAGAACTCAGCGGGCGCGCTTGACGAAGCCCTCGAAGGCGGCGAGGTTGGCCAGCGACTCGCCCCGGCTCTCCCGCCAGGCCCATTCCCGCCGGATCGAGGAGCCGAAGCCGAGCTCCAGCAAGGTGTTGAACGCCGAGTCGGCGTAGTCGAGCACCAGCCCGAGCAGCCGGTCGACCGACTCGGCGCTCACCGCGGCCAGCGGCCAGCGGCCGGTCAGGTAGATGTCGCCGCTGTCGTCGATCGACCAGTACACCCCGAACATCCGGGCGTTGTGCGACAGCAGCCAGCCGTGCACCTTCTCGACGTTCTCCTCCGGCCGGCGCACCACGAACGCCTCGATGGCCAGGCCCTGGCTGCCGACGACCAGCCAGCAGGCCGTCTTCAACCGCTTCTGGCCCGGCAGGTTGGCCACGAACGCCCCGGGTTGCGGCTCCTGGTACTCCACCTCGGCCTCGGCCAGCGCCTGCCGGATCACGGCCACCGCCGTGGCCTGCTCACCACCGGCCACCGGCTGGTCAGCGGTCATGCCAGGCCCGAGGCAGCCAGCTCGGGCAGGCCGAAGTCGGCCAGCGCATCCCGGTAGGCGACCAGCAGGCCGTCCGCGGTATGCCGCCACGAGAACTGCTGGGCATGCGCACGGGCAGCGACGCCGAGCTCGGCCCGCCGCTTGGGCTCGTACAGCAGCGAACCGAGCACCGTGGCCCAGTCGTCGGTGTGGTGGCCGTCCACCAGCCGGCCGGTCCGGCCGTCCTGCACGGCGGTACGCAGGCCACCCACCGCCGCCGCGACCACCGGAACCCCGCAGGCCTGCGACTCCAGCGCCACCAGGCCGAAGGACTCGTTGTAGCTGGGCACCACGGTCAGGTCGGCCGCGGTGTAGAAGTCGGCCAGCCGGGTCCTGGACGCCGGCGGCTCGAAGCGCACCCGGTCGGCGATGCCGAGCTCGCCCGCCAGCCGGGTCAGCGCGAGCGGGTCGGCGATCCCCGAGCCGCTCGGCGCCCCGACGACGACCACCTGCAGCCGCCGCGCCAGCTCCGGATCGGTCTCGGCCAACCGCGCCGCCGCGCGGAGCAGCACGTCCGGCGCCTTGAGCGGTTGCAGCCGGCCGACGAACAGCAGCACCAGGGCGTCCGCAGCGATGCCGAGCCGGTCGCGGGCGTCCAGGGCCGAACCGGGCCGGAAGGTGTCCAGGTCCACGCCTGGCGGCACGGTGACGATCCGGCCGGGGTCGGCGCCGTAGGACTCGATCAGCTGCTTGGCCTCGTCGTCGGTGTTGGCGACCAACCGGTCCGCCTCGGCGACCACCTGCTGCTCGCCGACGATCCGGGCCAGCGGCTCCGGGTCGTCACCGGCGGCCAGGTGCTCGTTCTTGGTCAGCGCCAGGGTGTGCGCGGTGTGCACCAGCGGCACTCCCCAGCGCTCCCGGGCCAGCCAGCCGACCTGCCCGGACAGCCAGTAGTGCGAGTGCACCACGTCGTACCAGCCCGGCTCGTGCTGGGCCTCGGCGCGCAGCACCGCGGCGGTGAAGGCACATAGCTGGGCCGGCAGGTCGTGCTTGGACAGCCCCTCGTACGGGCCGGCCGTCACGTGCCGGACCAGCACCCCCGGCTCGACCTCCACCAGCCGGGGCAGGTCGGAGGAGGTGGCTCGGGTGAAGATCTCGACCGCCACGCCGGAGTCGGCCAGCCGGCGAGCGGTCTCCAGCACGTAGACGTTCATGCCGCCGGCGTCGCCGCCGCCGGGCTGCTCCAGCGGTGAGGTGTGCACACTCAGGGTGGCCACTCGCTTCGGTAATGCACCGTGCCTGCTGATCCGTGGTGACGCTCCGCGCCGCCCGTCCTGTCGCACATCGCCCCCTGGTACCTGCCTGGTCTTCCTCTCCCAGACCACAACGCCGAAGCACCCCCGATTCTGCCGCATTCGTCGAATCAGTGAGAATTCGAGCCATGGCTACCTCACGCGGACTGGCAGTGGTGACCGGCGGTTCCAGCGGAATCGGGGCGGCGACGGCACGCCACCTGGCCGAGGCCGGCTTCACCGTCTGGGCCTGCGCCCGGCGGGTCGACCGGCTCGCCGAGGTGGCCGCGGCGCACCCCGCGATCACCGCGATCGGCCTGGACGTCACCTCGCCCGAGTCGGTGGCCGAGCTCGCCGGCCGGGTGAACGCCGAACCCGACGGCCTGGCGCTGCTGGTCAACAACGCCGGCGGCGCGATCGGCCTCGAACCGGTCGCCGAGGCCGACCCGGCCGACTGGCTGACCATGTACCAGACCAACGTGCTCGGCGCGATGCGGCTCACCCAGGCCCTGCTGCCCGCCCTGGAATCCGGCGCCGGCGGCCACATCGTGCTGACCGGCTCGATCGCCGGCTACTCCGTCTACGAGGGCGGCGCCGGCTACTCGGCCGCCAAGTACGCGGCCCGGGCGATGATGGAGACGCTGCGGCTGGAGCTCAACGGCCGCCCGATCCGGGTGTCGGAGGTGGCGCCCGGCCTGGTGGCCACCGAGGAGTTCTCGCTGGTGCGCTTCCGCGGTGACGCCGACCGCGCCGCCGCCGTCTACGAAGGGGTGCACCAGCCGCTGACCGCCGACGACGTCGCTGACATCATCACCTTCGTGGCGACCCGGCCGGCACACGTGAACATCGACCTGACGGTGGTCAAGCCGGTGGCCCAGGCCGCTCCGCACAAGCTGCACCGGAAGCGCTGACCGTCCCGCGGAGCAGCGCGTCCCGGCCCGGACCGGCTCAGCGGATGATGCACTCCACCCGGTCCCGGCCGGCGCTCTTGGCCGCGTACAGGGCGCTGTCGGCGACGTGCATCAGGCCCTCGATGTCGGCGCCGTTGTTGGGATAGAGCGCCAGCCCGATCGAGGCGGAGAAGCCCCGGACCGGCACCTCGGGCGCGTTCGGGCTGAACACCTCCAGCTCGCGAATGCGGCTGAGGATCCGGTCGCTGATGGCCCGGGCGGTTGCCAGGTCGACCTCGGGCAGGATGGCCACGAACTCCTCGCCACCGAAGCGGCCGATGCTGTCGTACTGGCGCAGTTCGGTGGTCAGCCGCTCGGCCACCGAGATCAGGACGGCATCGCCGACCAGGTGCCCGTAGGTGTCGTTGACCTCCTTGAACCGGTCCATGTCGATGATCAGGACGGCCACGGTGTGCCGGTCCCGGGCCGCCCGGGCGACCTCCTTCTGCGCGACCTGGCGCCAGGCCACGGCATTGAGCAGACCGGTCTTGGGGTCGGTGGTGGCGGCCACCTCGAGCTGCTTGATCAGCGCGCCCCGCTGCAGCGCCACCAGCGGGACGACGCTGAGCACCGTCAGCCACGGTGTGTAGACCACGGTCAGCCCGGTCATGGCGCCGAGGCAGAGGGTGGCCACCTCCAGCCCGTTCTCCTCCGCGGTGCCGAACAGCGCGCGGACCGGCAGCGGCCGGGCGGACAGGAAGATCGCCCCGGCGATCATCGAGGTGTTGACCGCGGTGTAGAGCACCATCGCCAGCAGCACGAAACCGGCCGCGGCGGCGCCGCCGGTCAGGTGACCCAGGGGCCCGGCGCTCAGGTGCACGATGGTGGTACCGGTGAGGCAGGCCAGGACGACCGTGGCGGCGGTGAACAGCTGGCGGTAGGGGTGGACGCCGGCCCGTAGCCGCAGCGTCGACATCGACACCGCGCCGAACACCCCGAGCAGCGCGGCCAGCCCGGCCGGCAGGGCGATGACGCCGGCGAACGTCCAGACCGAGGTCATGTCGATCGAGTGGCTGTCGGCCAGCCGGATGCGCATCCGCTCGATCCGCGGCGAGATCTGCTGGAACGCGATGACCAGCGCCGTCAGCACGGCGAACCGGATGAGCTCGGAGCGGTTCACCGTCTCGGTCAGCAATGCGGCGGTCATCCACAGCAGCGCAGCGAGCTCGGCGAAGATCAGGTAACGGATGAGGTCCTTGGGCAGCGACCACAGCTCCCAGGAACGGGGCGCCCACCGGCGGGTGGTACCGGGCGGCCGCGCCACTCTCATTCCGCTGTGCTCCAGATCCTCCGCAGTGCTGGGAGCCTTCACAGTAACTGCTATGTCGCTGCCTGTCACCGCTCCGTCGCGCAGTGCGAGTGAGGGGTGACACACAGCAATCGAGCTACGTACTATCCGTTCCGGCGCAGACACTAGTAGCGCAGAAACGGCCCGGCCGGCAACTCGTTGCGTGCCTGCCTGGCCGTCGCCCTTGCACAGGTTCACCACCCGCCTGACGCCGTCAGCAATCGGGCATGGCCCACCCAAGGAGGCGAGCATGTACAACCACAGCTGGTAGAGCCCGACGAAGGTCTGCAGATACCTTCCCCGGCCCGAAAGTTCGCCGGAACCCCCATCCGGCCTTCCGACCAGACGAAAGCAGCTCTACGTGAACAACCACAGCTGGTAGTCCACAGCACCCTCCCCGCCCGAACCGAACGAAAGCGCCCTTCCCATGCCCAACTACTCGTGGCCGTCTCCTGCGCATGCCTGCGGCAGCGTCGAACCGACTCAGGTGTCGATCATCGACCTCGGCAGCTAGGCCGCCGCCCGGACCGCCGGCTCGGGTTCGAGCACCAGTCGTCCGGCGCCAGGGCGTTCAGGGGCTGGCGGCCAGTCCCGGCTGCCGGTCGTATCCGGTCCGTTCCGAGGCCGCCGGCGTGCCCGGCTGGGCGATCCTGGCCCAGATCAGGGTGAACCACATCGCCAGGCCGGCGCCGACGAGGCCGGCCAGGCCGACCGCCGTGGCCGCGCCGTACCGGGCGGCCAGCACTCCGCCGAGCAGGATTCCCACTCCCTGCATGGCCAGCAGCCCGGATGCCGCCACCCCGACCGCCTGGCCGCGCTGGCCGGCCGGGACCGCCCGGACGTACTCGGTGGCCACCTGCACCTGGTAGGCCGCGGCCATGCCGGACAGGGTCCACAGCATGATCGACACCACAATGCCCGGATGCAGCCAGCACACCACCAGCGGCAGGCCTCCGAGTACCGCCAGCCGCGGCATCCACACCGCCCGGGTCGCGCTGGGATAGCGCAGGAACAGGTAGGTACCGAGCGCGGTGCCGGCCGGACCGGCGGCCATCAGCAGCCCGATCCCCGCGGAGCCGGCGCCGAGCGAGTGGGCGTAGGGCGGCGCCACCCCTTCGGGCACCACGTACAGCCCCAGCAGCCAGGAGAACCCGAGCAGGGTCCGCAACCGCGGGTTGCCGGCCACCAGCTTGGCTCCGGCCAGGATCGAGGCCAGGTACCCGCGGGCCGGCCCGGCAGCGCCGGCCGGCGACGGCCGGCGGTGCACGCCGAGGCTGATCAGCACGGCCGACAGCGCGAAGGTGACCGCATCGACGGCCAGCCCCGCCCGGGCCCCGATCGCGGCCACCGCCATGCCACCGAAGGCGAAGCCGCCCAGCTGGGCCATCTGGTTGGTGATGGTGCGCAGGCCGCTGCCCACCACGAAGGTCTCACCGGACAGGATCTCGGGCAGCAGCGCGGACTCGGCGGCGCTGAACGGCGAGCCCACCAGCACCACGCACACCAGCAGGCCGCAGACCAGCCACAGCGGCGTGCCCGGGATCGCCATCCCGGTGAGCAGCACGGCCCGGATCAGGTCCGCGGCGATCATCACCCGCCGGCGGGGAAGCCGGTCGGCCAGTCCGGTCAGCATGGCGCCGCCGATCAGCGCCGGCAGGAAGGTGAGGGCGTAGGTGAGGGCGGTGAGCAGTGCGGAGGAGGTGCGTTCGAAGACCAGTACCGACAGCGCCACCCGGGCCAGCTGGTCGCCGACCATCGACTGGGCGTCGGCGAGCCACATCACCCGGAACTCGGGTACCCGCAGCGCATCGCGGAACGACGTCCGCGGCGCAGCTAGGACATTCTGTACGTTTGTCATCTACCCCACCTCGTTGCCACCGTAGCGGTTACAACGGCTTGCCGGGTACGGTCGGTGCACATTCGATCACGCGATTGTTGCTCAGTTTACGGGCGTTGTCCTGTTTAACTTCGGACAGTAATCAAAAGCTGATTCGGGCGCCAGAGCCACTACTCAGAGTGGGCAGACCACGACCCGGTTGCGGCCGGCTCGCTTGGCTGCGTAGAGCGCCGAGTCGGCGGCATGCAGCAAGTCCTCAAGCTCGGTGCCGTGCTCGGGGAAGCAGCTGATCCCGATCGAGGCGGACAGGCCGGTCATCGGCGCCACCTCGCCCACCTCCGTGGCGACCTCCAGCAGCTGGATCTGCTGGCGCACCCGCTCGGATACCGCGACCGCGGCGAGCTCGTCCACCCCGGACAGCACCGCGACGAACTCCTCGCCGCCGAACCGGCCGATCGCGTCGTACTGGCGCAGCTCCCGGACCAGGCAGTCGGCCACCGCCCGCAGCACCGTGTCACCGGCGATGTGGCCGTAGGTGTCGTTGATCAGCTTGAAGTTGTCCATGTCGATGATCAGCAGGGCGGCGGCCTGGTCCTCCCGCCGGGCCCGGGCCAGCTCGTGCTGGGCCATGCTCTGCCAGGTGGCGGCGTTCAGCAGGCCGGTCTTGGCGTCCGTGGTGGCCGCCACCTCGAGTTGCTTGGTGAGCACGCTGCGCTCCAGCACGAACAACGGGGGCACCACCAGCACCGCCAGCAGCGGCTGGTTGGCCAGCGCCAGGGCGGTCAGGCCACCGAGGCACAGGGTCGCGATCTCCAGGGCGGCGTCCTGCCGGGTCTGCAACAGCTCGGTCAGCTTGATCGGCCGGACCGCCAGGTAGATGCCGGTGTACAGGACGAAGAAGTTCACCGCGTCGTAGACCAGCATGGTCACCGCGAGCGCCAGCAGCACCTGGACCGGCTTGCCGGCACCGGACACGCCGTCCGGAAAGAGGTCGAGCACCAGTCGCGCGGTCAGGCACGAGTCGATGACCACCGCCCCGACGAACGCCTGCCGGTAGGCGCGCATGCCGCTGCTGCGACCGTGGCGCACCCAAGCATGAACAAGCACAACCAAACACAGCACGATGGCGACACCGGGAGGCAGGATCAGGGCGGCCCCGAAGGTCCACACCGAGGTCATGTCGACGTAGCCGTAGGTCGCTAACCTCACCCGCATCCGGGCAATCCGGTTCGAGGCTTCTTCGAACACCACCCAGAGGACCAGCAGAACCGCTAGTCGGGCCAGGTCGGAGACGTCCGCGCGGGTGTTGATTAGTACACAAGAAGACACTAAAACTGTCAGTACTTCTACAGTCAGCACGAAAGCCAACATGGCGCGCGGGGTACGCCACAGGTCCCAGCCGCGGACCCGTGCCAGCGGCCAGGCCGCTGCGCCGCGTGCTGTTTGAGACATGCTCCCCACCTGTCGCCTTGGCTGGAAAAGCTAATGGATCGCGGTCAGCTTGTCACCTGACACCTGCCCATACCAGGCAACCACCGAATACCACCAATACCCCACTCAACCGTTGCGAAGACTCCGCCAGAGACGGCAGGTGAAGACGGGCGGGGCAACCGGCGCCGGCCTGCCGGCGGAGCACAGCCGAACCGAATCCAACACCGGACTCCGATCGGGGGTTGCTCAGGCCGTGGAACGGTCCTCGACGATCCGCTCGGACGGCGGCTCGTGGGCGGCATGCCGGCCGGTGGACGGCGGCTCCTCGGCGGAGTGTCGGCCGGCCGAGGACGGGTCGGTACGGTCGGCAGCCCGCTCGGAAGGCGAGGTGAGCACGATCGGATGCGCCAGCTCCGAGTGCGGCCGGGGCGAGGTGACCCGACGCCAGGCCAAGGACAGGGCCAGGGCGAGCGCGGTGCCCAGCAGGCCGGCACTTGCCACGGCGCCGTTGACGTCCCACAACCCGGCGACCACCCCGCCGAGGAAGATCCCGAGGCCCTGGATGGCGAGCAGTCCCGACGACGCGATGCCGATCGCCTGGCCACGCTGCTGGTCGGGCACCGTCCGGACGAACTCGGTGATCACCTGGACCTGGTAGCCGAAGAACAGGCCGGCCAGCGTCCACAGCACCAGGGAGAGGATCAGGTTGGGATGCGCGCCGCACAACCCCAGTGGCACCCCCACGGCTGCCGCCATCGGTCCCATCCACCGGGACCGGGCCTCGGCCGAGACGTAGCGCACCCACAGATAGGTACCGACCGCGGTGCCGGCCGGGGTCGAGGCCATCAGCAGGCCGACCGCCACCGGGCCGCCGCCCAGCGCGCTGGCGTAGGGGGCCGCCACGCCCTCGGACACCACGAAGAGCCCGGCCAGCCAGGACAGCCCCAGCAGGATGCGCAGCTTCGGGGTGGTGAAGATCAGCCGCAGGCCGGAGGTGACGCCGCTGAGCATGCCGAGGCCGGTGCTCTCGTGCGTCCCGGAGGCTGCCGCCGGGCGCGCCTTGACCGCCAGCATGATCAATACCGCCGACAGCGCGAAGGTGGCGGCGTCCACGGCGAGGCCCGCCCGGGCACCGATCAGCGCGATCACCACCCCGCCGCCGGCGAAGCCGGCCAGCTGGGCGAGCTGGTTGGTGATGGAGCGCAGCCCGGTACCCACCACGTACTGCTCGCCCTCGAGGATGACCGGGATCAGCGAGGACTCGGCCGCCATGAACGGGGCCTCGGTCAGCACCGCGAGCACCAGCAGGCCGCACAGCAGCCAGAGCGGCGCCCCCGGGATCGCCATGCCACCCATCAGCAATGCTCGGGCCACGTCACAGCCCACCATCACCTGCCGGCGGGGCAGCCGGTCGGCGAGCCCGGACAGCAGCACCCCGCCGAGCACCGCCGGCACGAAGGTCAGGGCGTAGGCCATCGCGGTGAGCAGCGCCGAGGAGGTCCGCTCGAAGACCAGCACCGACAGCGCCACCCGGGCGATCTGGTCGCCGATCGCCGATTGGGCGTCCGCCAGCCACAGGACGCGGAATTCGCGATTTCGGAGGACATCAGCGAAGGTGATGCGCTCGCCGGCCAACCCGTTCCTCGCAATTCGTAGTGTCCGATATGGCTTCATACGTTAGCCGGATACGGTAGCCGGTCGAGAGCCCACATACGCACCGTATCGGATAGTTTAAAAAGCACAATTGCGCAGATGCGCTTCTGGACCGAGCCGGATATCAAATCGTGCCTCGACTCCGGCCCGGATCTCGGCGGCCAGATCCAGCAGCTCGGCGGTGGTCGCGCCGCCCCGGTTGGTCAGCGCCAGGGTGTGCTTGGTCGACACCGACACGGTGCCCCGGCCCCGGTCCAGGCCCCAGCCGCGCGGAAAGCCGGCCTGCTCGATGAGCCAGGCAGCCGACAGCTTCGTCCGGCCGTCGGCCTGCCAGCGCGGGCAGCCGTCCGCCGCGGCCGGCACCTCGTCCAGCAGCGGGTTGACGAAGAACGACCCGACGCTCCAGCTGTCGTGGTCGGCGGGGTCGAGCACCATCCCCTTCGACCGGCGCAGCTGCAGCACCGTCTCGCGGACCTCGGCCAGCGGCGCGGTCGAGCCCGGCTCGATGCCCAGCCGGCGCGCCAGCTCCAGGTAGCGGACCGGCCCGGACCGCGCGCTGCGGGCCAGCCGGAGCGTGACCTCTAAGACCACGTACCGGTCGGTGTGCTTGAACGCCGAGGTACGGAAGCCGAACCGGCACTGCTGCGGTGACCAGCACTCCACCTTGCCGGTCCGGCGGTCATAGACCCGCAGGCCGGTGAGCACGTCGGCCACCTCCGAGCCGTACGCGCCGACGTTCTGCACCGGCGTCGCGCCGGTCAGGCCGGGGATGCCGGACATGGTCTCCAGGCCCGCCAGCCCGTCGGCGACGGTGGCCGCCACCAGCTCGTCCCAGGGCACCCCGGCCGCCACCGTGAGCAGCTGCCCGCCGTCGACGTCGGTGCGGGTGACGGTGTCCGAGGCGACCCGGATCACCAGGCCCGGCCAGCCGGCGTCGCCCACCACCAGGTTCGACCCGCCGCCGACTAGCAGCACCGGCTCGCCGGCGGCGTCGGCGGCCGCCACCAGGCGCACCAGCTCGTCGGTGCTGGCGGCGACCTCGACCCGGTCAGCGGGGCCTCCCAGCCGCAGCGTCGTCAGCTCGGCGAGGGGAGTGGCCACGGCTGTCCAGTCTAGGTGCCGGGCCGCGGCCGCCCGGCCGGCCGAGCCGGCGCCAACCTTGAGGAACAATCAAGAACCGTGACCAAGCAGCCGAGGCTGGCGGCCGGCCGGGCCCGGGCCCTGGGCCTGCCCACCCGCGGCACCACCAACCCGAACCGGCTGCGCCGGATGGACAACTGGATCGCCGACCGGCTCGCCGTACCGCTGCGGCGCGCCGCCGAGCCGCTGGTCGTCGACCTCGGGTACGGCCAGAGCCCGGTCACCGCCGTGGAGCTGCTGGCCCGGCTGCGCCGGCACCGTCCGGACGTCGAGGTGCTCGGCCTGGAGATCGACCCGGAGCGGGTGGCCGCCGCCCAGCCGGCGACCCGGCCGGGGCTGAGCTTCGAGCTGGGCGGCTTCGAGCTGGCCGGCCGGCACCCGGTGATCGTGCGGGCGGCCAACGTGCTGCGACAGTACCCGCCGGACGCGGTCGGCGACGCCTGGGCCCGGATGTGCGCCCAGCTGGCACCGGGTGGGGCGCTGGTCGAGGGAACCTGCGACGAGCTGGGCCGGCGGGCCAGCTGGGTGCTGCTGGACGCTGGCGGTCCGGTGAGCCTGACGCTGAGCTGCCGGCTGGCCGAGCTGCGCCGGCCCTCGGACGTCGCCGACCGGCTGGTCAAGGCGCTGATCTCGCGCAACGTGCCGGGCGAGCCGATCCACCGGCTGCTGCGCGCCATGGACGCCGCCTGGGACGTGCATGCCCCGCTGGGCGTCTACGGCCCGCGGCAGCGCTGGCAGGCGATGGCCGCCACCCTGGCTGCAGACTGGCCGGTGCTGAGCACTCCGGCCCGGCACCGGATGGGGGAATTGACGCTCGAGTGGCAGGCGGTGGCACCAGTGCGGCAATAAGTCAGCTTTCTGCTAAGCAGGGTTAGGCGCTAATGGACAGTCCGTCCAGTAATGGATCAAGCCAGGGTGGGAAAGCAGGTCGCTAACCGTCCGGATAACACCATTTGCAGACACTTTGCAGACACGGGTGCAGACAGTGAGGTGCTTTTCGTGGCAGCGCGGGACGACTTCGACGTGCTGGTGATCGGCTCCGGGTTCGGCGGCAGCGTCACCGCGTTGCGGCTGGCCGAGAAGGGCTACCGGGTGGGCGTCCTGGAGGCCGGCCGGCGCTTCGACGAGCACACCCTGCCCAAGACCTCCTGGGATCTGCGCAACTTCCTGTGGGCACCCCGGCTGGGACTGACCGGCATCCAGCGGATCCACCTGCTCAACAACGTGGTGATCCTGGCCGGTGCCGGAGTGGGCGGCGGCTCGCTCAACTACGCCAACACCCTCTACGAGCCGCCCGAGCCGTTCTTCACCGACCCGCAGTGGGCCGCCATCACCGACTGGCGCTCCGAGCTCGCGCCCTACTACGCGCAGGCCAAGCGGATGCTCGGCGTGGTGACCAACCCGACCATGACGCCCTCCGATGTCGAGATGAAGCGGCTGGCCGAGCAGTTCGGCAAGGGCGAGACCTTCCGGCTGACTCCGGTCGGGGTGTTCTTCGGACGGGACGGCCGCAAGGAGCCGGGCCGGCGGGTGCCGGATCCGTTCTTCGGCGGCGCCGGGCCCGACCGCACCGGATGCCTGGAATGCGGGGCGTGCATGACCGGCTGCCGGCACGGCGCCAAGAACACCCTGACCACCAACTACCTGGCGCTGGCCGAACGGGCTGGCGCCACCGTCGTCCCGCTGACCACGGTGACCGGCGTCCGGCCGCTGCCCGGCGGCGGCTACCAGGTCAGCGCGGTCCGCACCGGCAGCTGGCGGCCTCGCCGCGACCGGCGGACCTTCACCGCCGGGCAGGTGGTGTTCTCGGCCGGCGCCTACAACACCCAGAAGCTGCTGCACCAATTGCGGGCCAGCACGCTGCCCGGCATCTCGGCGCGGCTGGGAGAGCTCACCCGGACGAACTCCGAGGCCCTGCTCGGTGCGGTCAGCTCCGACCCCGGGACCGACTACACCCGCGGGGTGGCCATCACCTCGTCCTGGCACCCCGATGCCGACACCCACATCGAGCCGGTTCGCTACGGCCGGGGCAGCAACGCGATGGGACTGCTCAGCACCGTGCTGACCGACGGCGGCAGCCCGGCCGGGCGGATCCGGCAGTGGCTGGCGATCGCCGCCCGCCGTCCGGGGCTGATCCTGCGCACCGTGGTGCCGCGGCACTGGTCGGAGCGGACCATCATCCTGCTGGTGATGCAGTCGCTGGACAACTCGATCACCGTGCGCGGCCGGCGGGGCCGGTCCGGCCGGATGCGGCTCACCTCCAGCCAGGGCAGCGGCGAGCCTAACCCGAGCTGGATCCCGGTGGCCAACCGGGCCGCCCGCCAGCTGGCCGACAACCTCGGCGGCACCCCGGGGGGCACCTACGGCGACCTGTTCAACGTGCCGATGACCGCCCACTTCATCGGCGGCTGCCCGATCGGCTCGTCCGCCGAGACCGGGGTGATCGATCCGTACCACCGGCTCTACGGCTACCCCGGCCTGCACGTGGTGGACGGCTCGGCGCTGTCGGCCAACCTGGGGGTGAACCCGTCCCTGACCATCACCGCGCTGGCCGAGCGGGCCGCGGCGCTGTGGCCCAACCGCGGCGAGCCCGACCCGCGGCCGGCGCTCGGCGAGCCCTACCGCCGGCTGGAGCCGGTGCCGCCGGTCGCCCCGGTGGTACCCGCCTCGGCGCCGGCCGCGCTCCGGTTGGGGCCGACCCGGCTAGTTTGACCGACGAGCTGGTGCCGGGTCAGCTCCACGCCGCGGCGATCGCCTCGGCCAGCAGGCCGGCGACGTCGCCCAGCACGTGCCGTCCGCCGGAGACCACCGGCCGGCCGTCCACCAGCACCGTGTCGACGTCCGGGGCGCCGGCCACCAGCACCAGCTGGCCGGGCAGCGCGCCGGCGGTCCGGACGGTGTCGGTGCGCAGCGCCACCAGGTCGGCCCGCTGGCCCGGGGCCAGCCGGCCGGCGTCCGGCCAGCCCAGGCTGGCATGCCCGGTCAGCGCCTCGACCAGCTCGGCGGGGCTGAACCGGCCGCGTTGCAGGCTGGCCAGCCGGGCGTCCAGCTCCAGCGCCCGCGCCTCCTCCAGCAGGTCCACGCTGGCGTTCTGGTCGGTGCCCAGGGTGAGCCGGGCGCCGGCGGCGGCCAGCTCCGGCGCCGGCCCGATGCCGTCGGCCAGGTCGCGCTCGGTGGTCGGGCAGAAGCTGACGTTGGTCCCGGCCCGCCCGTACCAGGCGATGTCGGCCTCGCTCAGGTGGGTGGCGTGCACCGCGGTGTGCAGCGGGCCGCCGAAGCCGTGCTCGGCCAGCAGCTCGGTGGGGGTCCTGCCGTAGTAGGCCTGGGTGGCCTGGTTCTCTGCCGGCTGCTCGGAGACGTGCGCGTGCAGCGGCCAGCCGGCCGCGGCCGTCACCACCCCGGCCAGCTGGTCGGCCGGCACCGCCCGGACCGAGTGGATCGCCGCGCCGATCCGCACGGCGTCGCTCTCGACCGGGGTCAGCAGCGCGTTGCGCCGCTGCCAGCCGGCCGCCGAGCCGTCGCTGAACCGCCGCTGGACCTCGTCGAGGCCGAGGTGCCCGGCCGGTCCCAGGCCGCCGCTGAGGTAGCAGGTGTCCAGCAGGGTGATCCGGATGCCGGCCTCGCCGGCGGCGGCGACCAGCGCGTGGCCGAAGGCGTTCGGCTCGGGGTACGGGCTGCCGTCCGGCTGGTGGTGCAGGTAGTGGAACTCGCCCACCGCGGTGATGCCGGCCAGCGCCATCTCGGCATAGACCGCCCGGGCCAGCCGGTGGTAGGCCGCCGGCTGCAGCCGGCGGGCCAGGGCGTACATGGTCTCGCGCCAGGTCCAGAAGGTGCCGCCGCCGTCGTGGGTGCGCCCGCGCAGTGCCCGGTGGAAGGCATGCGAGTGGGTGTTGGCGAAGCCCGGCAGCACCAGGCCGGGCAGCCGGACGTCCGGGGCGGCCGGCGGCACGCCTGCCTCCACCTGCACCCAGCGCCCGGCGTCGGCGACCAGCCGGACCTGCTCGGCGACCCCGCCGGGCAGCCAGCCGTACGGCGCCCAGTAGCCGGTGCTCACCCCGCCGGTCCGCCCGCCGCCGGCCCGGTTGCGGTCGGTCCGGCGAGGTCGGCCAGCACCGCGGTCAGCGCCCGGACCCCGGCATGGCAGTCGGGAAGTTCGGCGTGCTCGGCCGGCGAGTGCGAGACGCCGGTCGGGTTGCGCACGAACAGCATGGCGGTGGGAATGCCGGCGTTGGCCAGGATGCCGGCGTCGTGCCCGGCGCCGGTGCCGAGCACCGGCGCGCCGGCCAGCACGGCACCGACCCGCTCGGCGAGCCGGGCGTCGAAGCTGGTGGCCTCGGTCCAGGACTCCTGCAGCAGGCTGCCGCCGGACGCATCGGCCAGCTCCCGCAACTCGGCCACCACGGCCAGCACCTGCTCGGCGTCCGGGCCGCGGGCGTCCAGCCAGGCGGTGACCAGGGACGGGATGGCGTTGACGCCGTTGGGCGCCACGCTCACCTTGCCCATGGTGGCCACCGAGCCGCGCCGCTCGGCCGCCTCCCGGGCGGCGAGGATCAGCCGGGCGTAGCCCAGCATCGGGTCCCGCCGGTCGGCCAGCCGGGTGGTGCCGGCATGGTTGGCCTCGCCGGGCAGCTCGATCCGCCAGCGCCCGTGCGGCCAGATCTGCGAGCCCACCGCCACCGGGGCGCCCAGTTCGACCAGCCCGCGGCCCTGCTCGACGTGCAGCTCGACGAAGCAGCCGATCCGGTCCAGGGCGTCCCGGTCGGGACCGAGCCCGTCGGGGTCGACGCCGGCCGCCCGCATCGCCTCGGCCATCGAGGTGGCCTCGGCGTCGGCCAGGCCCCGGGCCCGGTCGGCGTCCAGCGCCCCGGTGATCAGCCGGGACCCGGCGCAGGCGATGCCGAACCGGGCGCCCTCCTCGTCGACGAAGTTCACCACGCCGATCGGCCGGGCGGGCACGACGCCCTGCTGGCGCAGGGCGTCCACCGCCGCGAACGCCGACACCACGCCCAGCGGGCCGTCGAACGCGCCGCCGTCGGGCACCGAGTCCAGGTGGCTGCCGATCGCCACCCCGGGCTGCCGCGCCGACGGCTCACCCCACCAAGCCCACTGGTTGCCGGCCCGGTCGAGCACCAGCGTCAGCCCGCGGCTGGCTGCCTCGGCGGCGAACCACTCGCGCAGGTCGTGGTCGGTGCGGGTCCAGGCGAACCGCCGGTAGCCGCCCGTGGCCGCCGACCGGCCGACCGGAGCGAGCTCCTCCCACATCCGGTCGAAGGACGACCGGCCGACCATCGCAGCCACTACCGGGTCAACCGGCAGGCGCTAGGCAAGCCCGGCGTCGGACAGCCACTTCTGCGCGACCGTCTCGGCGTTCTGCTTCTCCAACGACACCTGCTCGTTGAGCTTGACCAGGTCCTCGGTGGTGAGCTTGGCCGACACCGCGTTGAGCGCGGACTTGACCGCCGGGGACGCCTTGTCGCTGTTGATCAGCGGCAGCACGTTCTGCGCGGTGTAGAGGTTCTTCGGGTCCTCCAGGACCACCCAGCCGTTCTTGTCGATCAGCGGGTCGGTGGTGAAGATGTCACCGGCATCGATCTGGCCGTTCTTCAGCGCGTTCTCGGTGAGCGGGCCGCCGGCGTCCAGCTTCTTGAACGTCTTGAACTTGACGTTGTAGGTCTTCTCCAGGCCGGGGATACCGTCGGTCCTGGTCTGGAACTCCGGCGGGGCGCCGAGGGTCAGCTTGTTCGCGACCGCGGCCAGGTCGGCGATCGTCTTCAGGTTGTACTTGGCCGCGGTCTCCTTGGTGACCACGATGGCGTCCTTGTCCTCGGCCTGGGACTGGTCGAGCACCGTCAGCGGCTGCGGAACCGCCTTCTGCAACCCGGCGAAGACATCGTCGCTGGACACCGCGGTGGCGTTCTTGTCGAAGTACTGCAGCAGCACGCCGGAGTACTCCGGGATCAGGTCGATCGAGCCGTCCTTCACCGCGGGGATGTAGGTCTCGCGGCTGCCGATGTTGAGCTTGGTGCTGACCTTGACCCCCTTGGCCTTGAGGGCGCCGGCGTAGATCTGGGCCAGCACGACGTTCTCCTGGAAGTTCGCCGAGCCGACCACGATGGTGTCGGTCGGCGCGCTGCTGCCGCCTCCGCCGGCCGGCGGGTTGCTGGTGGGGTTGGAGCTGCTTCCGCAGGCGGTCAGGACGAGCAGACCGGCGCCGACGGCAGCCGCGGTGAGGACGCGGAACGATTTCATGGAATGTCTCCTGTCGTTGACGAGATCATACTGAGGGACTCTGACAGCGGGCTCAGGCAGTCGTCCGGGCGGTGAGCAGCGCCTGTTGTTCGGCCGCGTCGGGGATTCGCCTGCGGGAGTACCGGCCGGTGATGCCGCGGGACACGGTGTAGCGCTGGACCAGGGCCAGCAGCAGGTCCGCCAGCAGCGCCAGCAGCGCCACCAGCACCGCGCCGGAGGCCATCTGCGGATAGTCCTGCTGGGCCAGGCCGTCGATCAGGTACCGGCCGAGGCCGCCCAGCGAGACGTAGGCGGTGATGGTGGCGGTGGCGATCACCTGCAGGAACGAGCTGCGGACGCCGGAGAAGATCAGCGGCAGCGCGTTGGGCAGTTCCACCTGACGCAGCATCTGGCCACCGCGCATGCCCATCCCCCGCGCGGCGTCGCGCACCGCCGGGTCGACGGCGTTGATGCCGGCGTAGGTATTGGTGAGCATCGACGGAATCGCCAGCAGTACCAGCACGATCTCGCTCGGGATCAGGTATGTCGCCGAGCCGGTGCTGTGGATGTGCGGGGAGATCAGCACCACGAAGTAGGTGAGCAACCCGACGGTGGGCAGCGCCCGGAACGAGTTCGCGATCGCCACCACCACGAAGCTGCCGCGGCCGGTGTGACCGATCAGCATGCCGAGCGGCAGCGCGATGGCCGCGGCGATCAGCAACGCTGCCAGCGAGTACTGCAGGTGCTCCTTGAGGTGGACGGGCACCCCGTCGGGACCGTGCCAGTGCTCGGAGGTGGACAGCCAGTTCCAGATGTCGGAGATCATCGCGCCACCGCCCGCCGCCACGGGGTGAGCAGCCGGGCCGCCACCTGGATCACCGTGTCGAAGACCAGGGCCAGCAGCACCGACAGGATGATGCCGAGCACGATCGGGGTCTGGTAGGTCAGCTGGAAGCCGTCGGTGAACAGCCTTCCGAGCTCGGGAATGCCGATCAGCGCCGAGACCGACACCAGGCTGACGTTGGACACCGCCGCCACCCGCAGGCCGGCCGCGATCACCGGCACCGCGATCGGCAGTTCCACCTTGAGCAGCCTGCCTATCCGGCGGTAGCCCATGGCGGTGGCGGCCTGCAGCACCTCCTCCGGAACCGCGGCCAGCGCGTCGGCCACCACCCGGACCAGCAGCGCCACGGTGTAGATGGTCAGCGCCACCACCACGTTGCTCGCATCCAGGATCCGGGTCTTGAGCAGGCCGGGCAGCAGGATGAACAGGGCCAGCGACGGAATGGTGTACAGCAGGCCGGCCGTCGTCACCATCGGCAGGTAGAGCCAACGGTAGCGGCGCGCCAGCCAGCCCAGCGGCAGCGCGATCAGCAGGCCGAGCACCAGCGGCAATGCCGACAGCCAGGCATGCCAGCGCAGCCAGTAGAGGATGTTGTCGGAGTTGGTCCGGAAGTAGTCGATCACCGGTCGCCACCGGCAACCGGTCGGGCGGACGGCTGGTCGGACGACATCCGCTGCTGCTCGATCAGCGTCAGCACCTCGGGAGCGGTCACGGTGCCGGCCAGCCGGCCGTCGGAGTCCACCACCACGCCGCGGCCGCTCGGCGAGGACAGGCAGGCGTCCAGCGCCGCCCGCAGCGACGCCTCCGCCCCGGCCACCGTGCCACCCCGGTGCAGCAGGTCCTCGGTGACCGTGCCGGCAGCACCCGCACCGCCGGAACCAGGACCGGCCAGCCGCAGCCAGCCCTGCGGTGCGCCCTGCTCGTCGACCGCCAGCAGCCAGCCGTCCGCCGCCTCGGCGCCGGCCAGCGACGAGCCCACCCGGATGGTCGGCTCGTCGTGCAGGACCAGTTTGTGTGCCGGGGTGAACCCGAGCGCCCGGTAGCCGCGGTCCCGGCCGACGAAGGAGGCCACGAAGGCGTCGGCCGGCTCGCTGAGCAGCTGCGCCGGAGCGGCCAGCTGGGCCAGCCGGCCGCCGACCCGAAGCACCGCCACCTGGTCGCCGAGCTTGATCGCCTCGTCGATGTCGTGGGTGACGAACACGATGGTCTTGCCCAGTTCCCCTTGCAACCGCAGGAACTCCTCCTGCAATTGATCGCGGGCGATTGGATCGACCGCGCTGAACGGCTCGTCCATCAGCATCACCGGCGGGTCGGCGGCCAGTGCCCGGGCCACCCCGACCCGCTGCTGCTGGCCACCGGACAGCTGCGCGGGATATCGCTCGGCGAAGTGCGCCGGCAGGCCGACCCGTTCCAGCAGCTCCCGGCTGCGGGCCCGGGCCTTGCGGCGGTCCCAGCCGAGCAGCAGCGGAACGGTGGCGATGTTGTCCAGGATGGTGCGGTGCGGAAACAGCCCGGCGTGCTGGATGACGTAGCCGATCTGGCGGCGCAATTCGTGGGTGGCGATCGTCGAGGTGTCCCGGTCGTCCAGCCAGACGGTGCCCGACGTTGGCTCGATCATCCGGTTGATCATGCGCAGCGAGGTGGTCTTGCCGCAGCCGGACGGGCCGACGAAGACCGTGATCTGCCCGGACGGCGCCACCAGGTCCAGCGAGTCGACGGCGATCGTGCCGTCCGGATAGTGCTTGGAAACCGAGTCGAAGCGGATCATGATCGGGTCACTTCCGTGCCGGGTCGAGGCGGCTGCCTCGAAGTGAACGTCATTCCTGCTGGGCCGGTGACTGGAACATAAAGCGTGAACCAGCATTGTGACAGAATCCGCCACCGGCACTCCCCACTCACCCCACTGCCCAAGATCCGACGGAGGCTCCTCGAGGTGATCCGGATCGACGGGCGGCACCTGTCCACGGCGCAGATCGCCACCGCCGCCGACGGCCCGCTGACCGTCGAGGTGAGCGGACCGGCCCTGGACCGGGTGGCGCGCTCGCACCAGCAGGCGGTGCTCGCCGGCCGGCTGCGCCCGATCTACGGCCTGTCCACCGGCGTCGGGGCCAACCGCAGCGTCGACGTCGAACCGGACACCGCTGGCGCCCAGGGCCTGCTGCGCAGCCACGCCACCTCGGCCGGCGGGCCGCGCTCGGCCGACCGGGTGCGGGCGATGCTGCTGATCCGGCTCAACCAGCTCTGCGCCGGCGGTGCCGGACTGCGGCCGGTGGTGGTCTCCGCGCTCGCCGAGATGATCAATGCCGACGCGCTGCCGGTGATCCGGGAGTTCGTCGGCATCGGCACCGCGGAGCTGTCGGCGCTGGCCAGCACCGCGCTGGCGCTGCAGGACCGCTCGCCGGCCCACGACCGGCTGGTGTTCGGGCCGCACGACGCGCTGCCCTTCATCTCCAGCAATGCCGCGGCGCTGTCGGACGCGGCGCTGGCCGCGCACCGGCTGGGCACCGGCGCCCGGGCGGCGCTCGCGGTGGCGGCGCTGAGCTTCGCCGCGGTCAGCGGCAACGCCGAGGCGTACGCGGCCCCGGTCGAGCAGGCCACCCCGATGCCGGGTGCCCGGGCCGCCTGCCGGGTGATGCGCGCCCTGGTCGGGGCGCCGGAGCCGGCCCGGATCCAGGACCCGTACGGCCTGCGCGCGCTCCCGCAGGGGCACGGCATGCTGCTGGACGCGCTCAGCGGGCTGACCGCCACCATCGACGCCTTCGTCAACGCGCCCTCGGAGAACCCGTCGATCCTGCCGGACGGCTCGGTGGCCCACCACGGCGGTTTCCATGCCGGCTACCTGGCGCTGGCCTGCGACGCCGCGGCGATCGCCTCGGTGCAGTCCGGCCAGCTGTCGCTGAACCGGCTGACCTACGCCAGCGAGCCGAACCACACCGGCCTGGAGCCGTTCCTCGGCGACGGCACGCCCGGCGCGTCCGGCGTGATGGTGGTCGAGTACGTGGCGGCCGCCGCGCTCGGTGACCTGCGCGCGGCCGCGGCGCCGGCCGCCACCCAGAGCATCACGCTGTCCCGCGGCATCGAGGACACCGCCAGCTTCGCCTCGCTGGCGGCCCGGCAGCTGCTGACCGCCGCCGAGCGCTACGAGCTACTGGTGGCCTGCGAGCTGGTGGCGGCGGCCCGGGCGTTGCGGATGGCCGGCTCGCGGACCGCGCTGACCGGCCCACAGGCCCGGGCCCTGGAGCTCGCCGCCGAGCTGCCCGGCGGAGTGGCCGACCGCGACCTGACCGGCGACCTGGAGCTCGGGCAGCGGCTGGTCCCGGCGCTGGCCGAGCTGGTCGGGCCGTACTACGACGGAGACTGACCCGGCGCGAGTTGCTCGCGCCACTCGTCGGCGAGCAGCGCGTAGCCGATGCCGTCCAGCCACTGCCCGGACCGGTGCAGCGACTCGCGCACGGTGTAGAGCTCGCGGCGCATCCCGACCCGCTCCATCAGCCGCCAGGACGCCTCGTTGCCGGCGAAGCAGTTGGCGGTCACCCGGCGCAGGCCGAGGTCGGTGAAACAGATCCGGATCAGTTCTCGGACCGCTTCGGTGGCATAGCCCCGCCCGCCGTGGTCGGGCGAGAAAACCCAGCCCAGCTCGGCCTGCACGCCGCGGGCCTGCTCGGCGATCTCGGTCTGGGCCCAGGCGTCCTCGACGGCAATCATCAGGTCACCGATCACCACCCCATCGAGCTCGACCACCAGTGCCTTGGCCAGCCGCGGCGGATGCTCGAAGACCGCGCGGTACTCCTCCAGCGTGTCCGGGGCGCTGGTCAGCCAGTGGCTGACGCTGGGCAGCTGCCGGAACGTCCAGGTCGCCTCGACGTCGCCGGGACCGGGCAGCCGCAGCAGCAGCCGGTCGGTGCGCACCGGCCAGCCGACGGCGGCCAGCGGGCCGTCCGGGATCGTCACCTGTCCTCCTACCGGGTCGTGCTGCCAGGTCGTGCCGTCGCCCTCCGGCGAAGCCGACCGTGGGATCGCGCGGTATCAGAACCGCTACCGGCCGCTCCCACTGTGATCAACGCTATCCGGACGGGAGTACCTCATGCGCTGCCATTCCGAGGACCACGAATCGGACGCCGTCTCGGTCACGCTGCACTTCGGTCGCGACGAGCTGACGGTGACGCCGTCACCGTTCGGGCTGGTGGTCCGGCTCGCCGGCGTTCCGGCCGGCGGTGAGCCGGGAGCGCCCGCGCTGCCGCGTACCCAGGTCCGGATCGCGGTGCCCGAACCGTTCTGGCCGCACACGCTGGAGGTCGAGGACTCCTGGGAGACGGTCGTCGAGAAGGACGCCTTCGTCCGCCCGGTGCAACATCTGCGTCCGGGCATCGGCTCCGAGCAGTCGCGCGAGCCGGAACACGCCGAGGCCGTCCACTGCTCGCCGCACTGCTCCTGCCGGGCCCGGCAGCGCCCGATCCGGCACCCGCTCACCCAGGGCCTGCCGGCGCCGGAGGTGGTGCCGCCCGACGAGCGCCGCTACGAAGCGGCGGCCACCGACCCGTTGCCGCCGGCGCGCGCCGTGCGCATCGAGACGATCGGCACCACGCACGTCGCCGTCGTCGAGATCAACCCGGTGCGGATAGGGCCGCGTGGCGAGCTCCGGCTGTGCACCTCGCTCCGGCTGCGGGTCGGCTACGCGCGCACCGCGCCGCTGGGCGACCAGCGGGCCGCGCACAAGGAGCTGTCCGACCGGCTCGGACGCGAGATCGACCTCGACCGCGTCGTCCCCGAGCCGGCCGCGCGGCTCACCGGCGGGAAGGAACTGGAACGCCTGCTCGACATCGCCGCGAGCCACGTCCTCAACCCGAAGGTCCTCGACCGGGCCGACGCGCGGTTGCGCTGGCCGGTCCTCGACCTGCCGTGCGAGTACCTGATCGTCACCGACGACTGCAGCTGGGACGCCACGACATTCGCTGCGGGGGCTCCGGTGCCGGGCCTGGTGGCCGCGTTCGAACGACTCGCCGCCGCCAAGCGGGCCCGCGGTGTCAGCGCCCGCGTCGTCACCATCACCGACATCGTCGCCGGCCGGTACGGCGACGTCCGCACCGGCTCACGTGACCTGCAGGAGGCGATCCGGAAGTTCCTGAAGATCGCCCGGCGCCGCTGGGGTACGTCGTGGCTGTTGCTCGGCGGCGATACCAGCGTCGTGCCGGTGCGCTCGGTCGCGGGTTCCTTCGAAGGACACGTCGAGGTGGGCACGAACGCCACCCCCGAGAACAACAAGTCGTACTGGGCCGGCAGCCACCTGAAGATGCACGTCGTCAACCCGGGCGTCTGGTGGGGGGCGAGTGTGGACAACCGGCTGGTCCGCCCGGACACCGGCCAGCTGATCCCGTACGACTCGACCGGCATGTCGAATTCCGCCTCGCCCGGCTGGTACTTCACCGCGTCGGACTACACGACCCGCAGCACGATGCCGACCAACTTCGTCCGGGTGAACGGGCCCGCGAGCCTGCTCAACGCCACCTTGCAGTTCCTGTACCACTGGAACACCCTGCCCACCGACTTCTACTACGCCAGCCTGGACAGCTGGCTGCTCGGCCAGCAGCAGGTGGATCTCGGCTGGTTCAGCTTCACCATTCCGTTCGTCTACCTGCCCGACCACGACTGGGACGTGGTCGGCAACGGCCTCTACGGCCAGCACCTGCCGGACGGAACCGACCTGGACGGCGTCCTGCTGCGCACCGACCTCAGCGTCGGCCGCGCGCCGGTGGACTCCGCGGCGCAGGCGAACACGTTCGTGGACAAGGTGCTCGCCTACGAGGGCCTGCGCAACGGCTCGATCTCCCTCCGGACGAGCCGGTGGCCGGCGCGGATGGTGCTGGCGTCCTCGGACTGGGGCGGTCGCTCGTGGTTCGGCGCGACGTCGCACACCGTGCCCGGCAACGGCGAGTACCACCACGACGCCAGCACCCAGACGTCCCTGCTCAAGCGCGACGGCGCGCCGGAGTCGTTCGACTACGAGCTGATCGCGCACGTCAGCGACACCGACCGGCGGGTGTTGCCGTTCAAGACCAACCCGAGTGCCACCGTCCGCGGTTGGTACTTCGCGACGAGCGCGGCCGACCTCTCGCCACGCCAGATCTCGATTCCGTTGCCGTGGTCCTCCCCCGTCGTCTTCCCGCTGTCGAGCGAGTGGATCGTCGTCCACGGGCCCCTCGCCGAGCAGACCCCGGCCGCGTTCGAGTTCGACCCGAGCGGGCAGGACGGCTCGATGGCCGACCAGGAGGCGCTGCGAAGCCAGATCCGCAGCGAGCTGCCCGGGATCGACGAGTTCCAGCGGCTCTACGAGGACGAGTACGACCTCAGCTTCGCCCAGCGGGTCGCCGCGCCGGTCGATTACCTCACCAGCGGCACGCTCACCGGCGCGTTGAACGCGGGGCCGCACTTCGTGTCGTTGTCGGGTCACGGCAACTCCGACGGCTGCTGCGGCGGGTCGGTCGGCCTGGCACGCGGGCTCACCAACGGCAGCCTCGGATTTATCGGCTACGCCGATTCCTGCCTGACCAACCAGTTCGATACCAGCGACGCGTTCAGCGAGGAGCTGATCACCAACCCGCACGGCGGTGCCACCGGCTACGTCGGCAACACCCGGTTCTCCTGGATCGGCGTCGGCGACAACTTCCAACGTGCGTTCTTCCACCGGCTGACCGCGACGCGTCATCTCGGCCTGCTCAACGACAGCCGCGTCACCGTGTTCGGCACGACCGGATACTGGGCAGGCTACGAGCGCTGGGCGATCTTCACGCTGAACCTGCTCGGCGACCCGGAGCTGCAGGTCTACCGCGAACCGGTGCGCTGGCGGCGCCTCGAGGTCGACCTCGGCAAGCTCGACCTCGACCTCGGAGAACTCGACCTCGACCTCGGCGAGCTCGACCCCGAGCGGCGGGACCGCGACGGGCGACAGCCCGATCCGGTCCGCGCGACTGCCGACTGATCGGTGGGCCGGCGTCGGGCCAGCTGCGCCGACGCCGGGGTCACCGCCGGCGACCGCGCTGCCGCCCGACCCCGGTCTGGTCATCCGGGACGCGACGAGCCACCATGACTGCCATGACTACTTCTCCCGGGGTGATCCGCGCGGCCCGAGGCACCGAGCTGACCGCGCTGAGCTGGCAGACCGAGGCGCCGCTGCGCATGCTGATGAACAACCTCGACCCCGAGGTGGCTGAGCACCCCGAGGACCTGGTGGTCTACGGCGGCACCGGCAAGGCAGCCCGGGACTGGAACAGCTACGCCGCCATCGTCCGGACGCTGACCACCCTCAAGCCGGACGAGACGCTGCTGGTGCAGTCCGGCCGTCCGGTCGGGGTGCTGCAGACCCACGAGTGGGCGCCCCGGGTGCTGATCGCCAACTCCAACCTGGTCGGCGACTGGGCCAACTGGGAGGAGTTCCGCCGGCTGGAGCAGCTCGGCCTGACCATGTACGGGCAGATGACGGCCGGCTCCTGGATCTACATCGGCACCCAGGGCATCCTGCAGGGCACCTACGAGACCTTCGCCGCGGTGGCCGCCAAGAAGTTCGACGGCACCCTGGCCGGCACCATCACGCTCACCGCGGGCCTGGGCGGGATGGGCGGCGCCCAGCCGCTGGCGGTCACCATGAACGACGGGGTGGCGATCTGCATCGACTGCGACCCGTCCCGGATCGCGCGCCGGATCGAGCACCGCTACCTCGACGTGCAGGCCGACTCGATGGAGCACGCGCTGCGGCTGGCCGTCGAGGCCCGCGACGCCCGCCGGCCGCTGTCGATCGGGCTGCTCGGCAACGCCGCGTCGCTGGTGCCGCAGCTGCTGGCCAACGGCGCCCCGATCGACATCGTCACCGACCAGACCTCGGCACACGACCCGCTGTCCTACCTGCCGATCGGGGTCGAGTTCGACGACATGAAGGAGTACGCGGCGGCCAAGCCGGAGGAGTTCACCGGCCGGGCCCGGGCCTCGATGGCCCGGCACGTCGAGGCGATGGTGGGCTTCCAGGACGCCGGCGCCGAGGTGTTCGACTACGGCAACTCGATCCGCGGCGAGGCGCAGCTGGCCGGTTACTCCCGCGCCTTCGCCTTTCCCGGTTTCGTGCCCGCCTACATCCGGCCGCTGTTCGCCGAGGGCAAGGGGCCGTTCCGGTGGGCGGCACTGTCCGGGGACGCCAAGGACATCGCCCGCACCGACCAGGCAGTGCTGGAGCTGTTTCCGGAGAACGAGTCGCTGCACCGCTGGATCACCATGGCCCAGGAGCGGGTGCACTTCCAGGGGCTGCCGGCCCGGATCTGCTGGCTGGGCTACGGCGAGCGGGACAAGGCCGGCCTGGCGTTCAACGACCTGGTCGGCCGCGGCGAGATCAGCGCCCCGATCGTGATCGGCCGCGACCACCTGGACTCGGGTTCGGTGGCCTCGCCGTACCGGGAGACCGAGGCGATGGCCGACGGCTCGGACGCGATCGCGGACTGGCCGCTGCTCAACGCCATGGTCAACGTC
>NZ_DATINC010000142.1:0-31774 GCF_035474675.1 Jatrophihabitans sp.
GATCCGGACGTAGTCCTCGCTGGTGCGCCGCTCGGTCACCTCGTAGATCTCGGCCTGCGCCCGGTCCACCACGTCGTCGACGGTGCCGGCCATCCCCTCGCCGCTGGCCGCCCCGTAGCCCATCTGCACGATCCGGGTGCCGGCCTCCACCAGCCGGCGCAGGATCGAGCGCTCGGCGACGATCTCGGCGTAGTAACCGGCGTTGGCGGCCGTCGGCACCCCGGCGATCAGGGTGTGCAGGTACTGGTGGCCGCCGACCCGCCCGATCAGGCCGGTACGGGTCAGCTCGGCGGCGACGGTGACCGCGTCGGCCGGCTCGCCCCGGCCGTACAGGTCGAGGATGGCGTCGTAGACCAGCTGGTGGGCCGGCCGGTAGAAGTCGCTGCCGCGCAGCACCTCGACCACGTCGGCGATGGCGTCCTTGGACAGCAGCATGCCGCCCAACACCGACTGCTCGGCCTCGACGTCCTGCGGCGGGGTGCGATCGAACTTAGGGCCGGAGGTGCTGGGAGTGCCTGCATCACCGATCGCGCGAAGCCCGGGACCAGAAGTCACACTGTTGCCAATCGTCTGGGGCTTATGGGTCAGCGGTTCAGCCATGGGACCAGGGATACGCGCAGGTACTGACACTTTTGTAATTCAGTGCCGGAACTGGCGGTGATCCCCGAGCCCGCGCTGACGTTAGGGGCCCCGGACCGGCCGGGCAACGCGGCCTGTGTACCCAGCTGTGGAGGATGGTGTGGGCAACGCCGCCTGCTGATGTTCACGAGTTGGGGACAGCCCTGTGAATAACTCGCGGCAAGCGGTTACAAAGCCCGGGATTGCTGGGCTGGCTTGTGCTCAGCCTGTGGAGGAAAAGTAATTTCGAAGAAGCTGGCACCCCAGGTCGCTGTGAGCACCCGGTTTACTACTGCGCCGAACCGTGCCCGTCCGGTAACACGCTGCTTACGCCCGGCTACCACATATCCACAGGTCGCGCGAACCGGATCCCAGAATCTGGACAGGCCGCCCAGCGGAGGAGTTCCCGGCGACTGGGGCAGGCCGGCACCCAGTGGACACCCTCGGCAACCGGTGTCCGGGCATGCCGAGGGCCCGGTCCTCGGGCAGGCGAGTTCCGGGTCCTCGGAGCAGGGTGCACCCCTGACCCCGCGCGAGCCAGTCGGAACGGCCCGTGCGGGGGTCAGGTGAGCAAGCGGGCTAGCTGCCGGTGACGGTGACCGGCACGGTGGCCACCACGTCCGGGTGCAGCTCGATGGTGACGGTGTGTGAACCGGTGGTCTTGATGTGGCCGGGCAGGTGCACCCGCTTCTTGTCCACGGTGGGACCGCCGGCGGCCTTCACCGCGTTGGCCACGTCGGCCTCGGTCACCGAGCCGAACAGCCGGCCGCCGTCGCCGGCGCGGGCCTTGAGGGTCACGGCCAGCCCTTCGAGCTGGGCCTTGATCTCGTTGGCGTGGTCCAGGCCGCGGATCTCCCGCGAGTTCTGGGCCCGCCGGATCTGGGTGATCTGCTTCTCGGCGCCCTTGGACCAGGCGATCGCCGAGCCGCGCGGCACCAGGTAGTTGCGGCCGTAGCCGTCGGCCACCTCGACGATGTCGCCGGGCACGCCGAGGCCGGACACCTCACGAGTCAGGATGATCTTCATGTTCGTCCTGCCTTAGCGCGCGGTCGAGGTGTAGGGCAGCAGCGCCATCTCGCGGGCGTTCTTGACCGCCTTGGCGATCTCACGCTGCTGCTGGGTGCTCACGCCGGTCACCCGCCGGGCGCGGATCTTGCCCCGGTCGGAGATGAACTTGCGCAGCAGGGCGGTGTCCTTGTAGTCGATCGCCTCGATGCGCGAGGTCTTGAGCGGGTTGGACTTCTTCTTGGGCTTGCGAAGCGGTGGCTTTGCCATGGAAACAAACTCCGTAGTGATTGAGGCCGGAATCGGCTTAGCGGAAGGCAGGCTTAGAAGGGCGGTTCGTCGGAGAACCCGCCGGACGAGACCGGGCCGGACGAGGCCCACGGGTCGTCGGCCGGCATCGATCCGCCGCCGGAGCTCTCGCCACCGAAACCGCCGCCGGACGAGCCGCGCTGGGTGCGGTTGACCTTGGCGGTGGCGTAGCGCAGCGACGGGCCGACCTCATCGACGTCGAGCTCGATGACGGTGCGCTTCTCACCCTCGCGGGTCTCGAACGAGCGCTGCTTGAGCCGGCCGGTGACCACCACGCGCATGCCGCGCTGCAGTGACTCGGCGACGTTCTCCGCTGCCTGGCGCCAGATCGAGCAGCGCAGGAACAGCGCCTCGCCGTCCTTCCACTCATTGGTCTGGCGGTCGAAGTTGCGCGGCGTGGAGGCGACCGTGAACGAGGCCACCGCGGCGCCGGACGGGGTGAACCGCAGCTCCGGGTCGGCCGTCAGGTTGCCCACGACGGTGATGACGGTCTCGCCGGCCATCAGGCCGACTTCTTCGCGGTGCGCTTGGCCTCGGCCTTGACCGACTTGGCCTTCTGCGCGGCCGGCCGCAGCACCTTGGTGCGCAGCACCGACTCGTTGAGGTTCAGCTGCCGGTCCAGCTCGATCACCGACGCGGGCTCCGCGGTCAGGTCGATGACGGCGTAGATGCCCTCGGGCTTCTTGTTGATCTCGAATGCCATCCGGCGGCGACCCCAGATGTCGACCTTCTCCACCGTGCCACCGTCCTTCTTGATGACGGAGAGGAAGGTGTCCAGGGACGGAGCGATGGTCCGCTCGTCCAGCTCGGGGTCGAGGATGACCATGACTTCGTAATGGCGCATGGGAGTAACCCAGCCTCCTGTGGACTCATGCGGCCACGGACGGTCCGTGGCAGGAGGATGAAGCGGCCTGCCCGGCACCCCACGTTGGCGGGACCGGCGGGGTACGGAACACCTGACGTTCCGCGCCCAGACTGCAACCTGACCAGGCTACCGGCTGCCGCCGCGGGAGCGAAATCGGCGCGGAGTCCGCGTCGCCCGCGGGGACCGCCGGCTCAGCCGCGCGGCTTGGCCGGGCCCTTGGCCGCCACCTCGGCCGGCTGCAGCAGGAAGGTACGGGCATAGGACGCCGTCGCCCCGGACAGCGCCAGGATGGCCAGGATCACCGCGAGGGTGGGCAGCGCGCCGAGCGCGGAGCGGGGCCGGCTGGTGGCCAGCTCCACGGTCCGCGGCGAGCCACCGGACTTGACGGCCGGCGAGGCGGCGGAGTTGCCGGCCTGGGCACCGTTGCCGGTGGCAGCCTGGCCGCCGGCACCGCTCGAGCCGCCGCCCGAACCGGTCACCGGGACGTAGACCCCGCCCTGGCCGCTGCCGTTGCCGTAGCCCTTGGGCACGGTCCGGTCGGCCACCGTCGGGTCGCTGGGCTGGTAGCTGGTGCCGGGCACGTCCGCGCCGGGCGAGGTGCTCACCCCCGGCGAGGTGCCGGTGCCCGGCAGGCCGGGGGCGCCCGGCAGCCCCGGGACCGCGGGCAGGGTCGGCACCGGCGGCAGCGCGCTGTTGATCGGGCTGAGCACGCCGTTCACGCCACCCACCGCGCTGCTGACCGCGCCGTTGATCGCGCTGGTGATCGGGCTCGGCACCACCGGGACCGACACGCTGGGCACCGGTACCTGCACGGCCACCTGGCAGTTCGAAACGGTGCTGGAGATCACCAGCTCGCCCTTGTAGTCATTGAGGCCCACCACGACGCCCAGCACGTTGACGGTCTTGATCTGCCAGCTGAGGGCGTAGCTGGTGGCCCTGGTGAAGGTGATCGGGGTGGTGCCGGTGAGCGGCACGCCGACGGTGGCCGAGCTGTTCGGGTCGGTGGAGTTGGGAGCCGGCTTGATGGTCAGCTTCTCGCTGGACAGGGCTCCGAGGACGCCGGGCTTGAACTGCACGGCGGTGCCCGGGACCAGCGCGATCGAGCCGTTCAGCGGCAGCGGGCAGGACGAGGAGGACATGCCGGTCGCGTCCAGGGTGACGGGCGTCGGCGGCGGCGTGGCCGCGCTGGGACCGCTCGCCAGCAGCAGGCCGGCACCGGAGACCACGGCCGCGGCGGCCGCGGCGCCGGCGATGCGTCGCAGTCTCATCCAACCCCTCCGTCAGTGCGAAAACGTCCGGAATAGGACCATGTTAGCGCGTCCGCTCCGGCCCGTCGCCGTCAGCTTCCCGACGGGAGGATCAACGAGGCCGAACCCGATCGGTCACGCCGGCGGCGCACCCCGCGATCGGCGGGAGAAATATCCGCCATTCGCCTGCAATGTTTGGCACGGCCGAGTTGTCTTGCTGACATGGAGGTCGTCACGCGGGTGGCTGTCGACTTCGCGCGCTTCGTGGAGGACGGCACCTCCTCGCTGCTCGGCACTGCCTACCTGCTCACCCGCGACCGGCAGGCGGCCGAGGAACTGGTCCAGGACACCCTGGTGGCGCTGTACCCGCAGTGGCCGAGGGTGGCCGCGGTGCAGTCGCCGATCGCCTACGTCCGCCGGTCCCTGATCAACCGCTACCTCAACCAGCAGCGGCGCGCCTCGGTGGGCGAGCGGATCAGCGAGTTGCTGCCCGAACGGCAGCCCGCGCCGGACTTCTCCCGCCGGGTCGACGACCGCGACCAGCTGCGCCGGGTGCTCAGCACGCTGCCGCCCCGGCAGCGCGCCGCCGTGGTGCTGCGCTACTTCCACGACCTGTCCGACCAGCAGGTCGCCGACGAGCTGGGCTGCCGCGCCACCACGGTGCGCAGCCTGATCAGCCGGGCGCTGAGCACGCTGCGCGCCGCCTCCGGTACCGACGACCGCTCCGACTACCAGGGAGACCTCCGATGACCCCCGACGAACTCGACACCGCCATCCGGCAGGAGTTGCAGTTCGCCGCACGGCTCGCTCCGGACCCGGGGCCGGTCCGGCGCCGGGTGCTGCTCGCCGCCGAGGCGCTGGACTCCGGCGGCCTGCCGTCGCGGGGCCTGCGCGCCTGGACGGTGCCGCTGCTGGCCGCGGCCGCGGTGCTGGTGGCGCTCGGCCTGACCGCCGCCAGCCAGGCGCTGCGCGCCGAACGCGCACCCACCCCGCCGGCCGGCAGCATCAGCACCGGACCGGTGAGCCCCGCCCCGACCGGGGGAACCAGCACCGCCAGTGCCCGGAGCACGCCCAGCGCCAGCCCCACCGCCAGCGCGAGCGGCACGCCGGCCCGCAGCGCCGGCGCGGGAAACCCGGCCCAGAACGGCGGGAGCCGGAGCGCGGCCTCGTCGGCTCCGACCGACTGGTTCCACGGCCTGGACGCCACCACGCTGCCGCACACCCTCGGGCTGTGCCCGGCCGGCCTTGTCGACAACGTTCCCGGAATGGGCGCCCCGTCCGTCTCGGTGGCCGGCGAGCCGGAGCCGCTCTGGCTGGTGCCGGTGGCCTGCGCCGGCGCGACCGGCGACTCCAGCCCCCGGCCGGTCGAGGTGTTCCGCTACTCCCCGGCCGGCCCGCAACTGGTGCAGACGCTGGCCTACCAGGCCGGCGACCCGCGCTCGATCGTGGTCACCTCGATCAAGGTCGGCGCCGGCACCGTCACCCTCGGCGAGAGCGGCTACGACACCGAGCGGGACGCGCGCAGCCTGCGCTTCACCCAGACCTACACCTGGTACTCCGGGCACTTCGAGGCCGGCCCGCAGCAGGACGCGGTACGGGCCTGCGCCGACGGCCAGCTCATGGTCACCGGTGCGCACGACGCCAGCCAGGACGGCTCCGCCGCCGGGGTGCTGCTGACCTACACCAACACCAGCGACGAGCCCTGCGCGCTGACCGGCTACCCGGGCGCGTCCGTGCTCGACGCCGCCGGCCAGCCGCTGGCCGAGGCGGCCCGGACGCCGTCCGGACCGCTGGGCGGGCTGAGCGCGGGCGACCCGCCCCGGGTGGTGCTGTTCGGGCAGATCACCGGCTCGGCCGTGGTCGAGTGGGCAACCGCCGCGCAGGGCACCGGCGCGTGCTACCCGATGGCGAGCGTGGTGATCACCCCGCCGGGCATGAGCGTCACCTCGAGGTTCGACAACCAGCCGACGGTGTGCGGCCCGCAGGTGCACCCGGTGGTCTACGGCGGCACCGGCAAGCAGCAGGCTGCCGGCTGACCGACTGTCAGCCCCCGGACGTAACCTGGGCGCATGTCCGATCCCACGTCCGGCAGTCTCGTCATCGGCGCGCACGTCCACTCCGACGACCCGCTGGCCCACGCGGCCCAGGTCGACGCCGCGGCGGTCCAGTTCTTCCTGGCCGACCCGCAGGGCTGGAAGGCCCCCAAGGAGCACCCGCACGCCGCGGCGTTGCGCGCCAGCGACCTGACGGTCTACGTGCACGCGCCGTACGTGATCAACGTGGCCACCACCAACAACCGGATCCGGGTGCCCAGCCGCAAGATCCTCAGCCAGCACGCCGAGGCGGCGGCCGCGATCGGCGCCAAGGCGCTGATCGTGCACGGCGGGCACGTCGGCGCCAACGACGACCCGGCGGTCGGCATCGACAACTGGCGCAAGACCTTCGCCTACCAGGCCGAGGCCGGCGGCTTCCCGCTGCCGATCCTGATCGAGAACACCGCCGGCGGCACCGCCGCGATGGCCCGGCACCTGGACCGGATCGCCCAGCTGTGGGACGCGATCGGCGAGTACGGGCCCGGCTTCTGCCTCGACACCTGCCACGCGCACGCCGGCGGTGAGGACCTGACCGGCATCGTCGACCGGGTCAGGGCGATCACCGGCCGGATCGACCTGGTGCACGCCAACGACAGCCGGGACGCCTTCGACTCCGGCGCCGACCGGCACACCAACTTCGGCACCGGTTTCATCGAGCCGGAAGCGATCGCTGCAGTGGTGCGGGCCGCCGGCTGCGACGTGCTGGTCGAGACCCCGGCGAGCGGGCAGGCCGACGACATCAGCTACCTGCGCAACAAGGCCGGCTGACACCCACCGGCCGGCCGCGCCCCAGCCGGGAACGCGACCCAGCCGGGGACCCGGTCAGCCGCCGGAGACCTCGGCGTGCACGGCGCTCACCGCGTCGGCCACCGGAACGTCCCGGCGCTCGCCGCTGCGGCGGTCGCGCAGCTCCACCAGGCCGTCGGCCAGGCCCCGCCCGACCACCAGGATGGTCGGCACCCCGAGCAGCTCGGCGTCGGCGAACTTCACCCCCGGCGAGGCCTTGCGGTCGTCCAGCAGCACCCGCACGCCGAGCGCGGTCAGCTCGGCGGCGATCCGCTCGGCCTCGTCCGCGGCGGCGGAGTCCTTGCCGGTCGGCACCAGGTGCACGTCGGCGGGCGCTACCGAGCGCGGCCAGACCAGTCCGGCCTCGTCGTGGGTCTGCTCGGCCAGCGCCGCCACCGCCCGGGTGATGCCGATGCCGTAGGAGCCCATGGTCACCGTGACCGGCTTGCCGTCCGGGCCGAGCGCGGTCAGGCCGAAGGTCTCGGCGTACTTGCGGCCGAGCGCGAAGACGTGGCCGAGCTCGATGCCGCGGGCGATCTCCAGCGGCGAGCCGCACCGGGCGCACCGGTCGCCGTTGCGGATCTCCACCGCGCCGATCTCACCGGCCGGCTCGAAGTCGCGGCCGCGCACCACGAAGGCGGCGTGCTTGCCCTCGGAGTTCGCCCCGGTCACCCAGGCGCTGCCCGGCACCACCAGCGGGTCGACCAGGTAGCGCACCTTGAGGTCGGCCAGCTGCTGGGGCCCGATGTAGCCCTTGACCAGCTCCGGCCGGTGCTCCAGCAGCTCGGGACCGGCCTGCTCGACCTCCACCGGCTCCAGCTGGCCGGCCAGCCGCTTCATGTCCACCTCGCGGTCGCCGGGGACGCCCACCACCAGCAGCTCCCAGTCCGACGAGCCCGGCTGGCGGGTCTTGAGCACCACGTTCTTCAGGGTGTCGGCCGCACTGAACCCGGGCGCCTCGGCCAGCCCGAACGCGGCCGGCGGCAGCTCGTTCAGCCGGTCCACCAGCGTCGCGATGGTCGGGGTGTCCGGGGTGTCGAGCACCATGCTGGCCGGGTGGGCGCTGCCCTCCTCGGCAGGCGGGCCGGCGATCTCGACCGCCTCGGTGTTGGCGGCGTAGTCGCAGTTGGTGCACTGCACGAAGGTGTCCTCGCCCGACGGGGTCGGGGCCAGGAACTCCTCCGACGCCGAGCCGCCCATCGCCCCGGACACCGCGAACACGATCCGGTAGTCGAAGCCCAGCCGGCTGAACACCCGCTCGTAGGCGTCCCGGTGGGCCTGGTAGGACTGCTGCTGCCCCTCGTCGGTCAGGTCGAAGGAGTAGGAGTCCTTCATGACGAACTCCCGGCCGCGCAGCACGCCGGCCCGGGGCCGGGCCTCGTCGCGGTACTTGGTCTGGATCTGGTACAGCGCCAGCGGATAGTCCTTGTAGGAGGAGTACTCGCCCTTGACCAGCAGGGTGAACAGCTCCTCGTGGGTCGGGCCGAGCAGGTAGTCCACGCCCTTGCGGTCGACGAGCCGGAACAGCGAGTCGCCGTAGTCCGACCACCGCCCGCTGGCCTCGAAGATCTCGCGCGGGATCAGCGCCGGGAAGTGCACCTCCTGGGCGCCGATCGAGGCCATCTCCTCGCGCACCACCCGCTCGATGTTGGCCAGCACCAGCATGCCCAGCGGCAGCCACGAGTAGATCCCCGGCGCCACCCGCCGGACGTAGCCGCCGCGCACCAGCAGCCGGTGGCTGGGCACCTCCGCATCGGCGGGATCGTCGCGCAGGGTGCGCAGGAACAGCGTGGACATCCGCAGCAGCACGGAGAACTCCAAACGATCGTGATCGGGGCCGGCGGGGTCCGGCGAACCCGGGGAGCCGACCGGGCAAGGTTACCCAAGCGGGGTGGCGGTCCTCGCGGGATTAATCGCCGGCCGGCGGCCGGTCGCCCGACGCGACCCGGCCGGCGGACAGCGCGACCCGGCCGGTGGGCAGCGGCCGGTCGGGCACGCCGGCGAACACGCCGGCCCCGGGGTCCGGCTCGGTGGCCGAGCGGACCGGATCCAGCTCCGGATGCCGGATCTCGCGCACGATCAGCGCCACCAGCACCAGCAGGCAGCCGTCCCGGATCAGCAGCACCCAGGTCAGCGCCTCGTACGTCAGCGCCTTGTTGGGGTCGCTGCCGCCGAGCAGCCAGAGCAGGGTGGCGATCCAGACCGCGATCTCGGAGAACTGCCAGACCAGCGCGCTGCGCCAGCGCGGCCGGGCCAGCGCCAGCAGCGGCACCAGCCACACCGAGTACTGCGGGCTCCACACCTTGGTGGTGAGCAGGAACGCGGTCACCGTCAGGAAGGCCAGCTGGGCCAGCCGGGGACGTACCGGCGTGGTCAGCGCCAGCCAGCCGACCGCGCCGAGGGCGGCCAGCAGGAACAGCGCCACCGCCAGGCCCGGCGGGGTCCAGCCGGAGTCGGCGGGTGAGCCGAAGGTGTTCGGGAAGTAGTGCTTTGCCATCGCCCAGAACGTGCTGGCCTCGGCCGGCCGGGACTCGGAGAAGGCGTAGAACTCCTTCCAGCCGGCCGTCCAGGCCAGCGCCACCGGCAGGTTCACCGCCAGCCACGAACCGGCCGCGGCGGCAGCGGCCCACCACACCGGCCGCCAGCAGCGGCTGCGGTAGGCCAGCAACGCCAGCGGCACGAACAGCAGCGCCGGGTACAGCTTGGCGGCCGCCCCCAGCCCGATCAGCACCCCGGCCGCCACCGGCCGGCCGCGCGCCCAGGCCCACAACGCGGCGGAGGCGAACGCCATCGCCAGCAGGTCCCAGTTGGAGAAGGCGTGGAAGACCAGCAGCGGGCTGAGCGCGAAGATCGCCGCGTCCCACTGCCGGCGGCGGCCGGCCGCGGCGGCGGTGGCCGCCATCGCCAGCAGGCCGCAGACCGCCAGCAGCAGGCAGGTCAGCACGCCGAACATCACGCCCTGGTCCGAGCCCGGCACCAGGCCGCCGTCGGCCAGGGCGTGCCAGCCCCGGGTCAGCTCGGCGGTGAGCCACATGAACCCGCCGGTCAGCACCGGGTACTCCACCGCGTGGTCGCGGTAGGGCACCGCCCCGGACGCCAGCCCCTCGGCCCCCCACAGCGGGATGACGTCGGAGTAGCAGGCGTGGGTGTACTGCTTGGACGCCACCCACTGGCCGTTCGCGCACGGCAGCTTCTCCCCGTACCCCAGCAGCAGGGTCAGCGCCCCGAACGCCAGCAGCACCCGCAGCGGCGTCCACCAGCCGGAGTTGCGGCGGGCGTAGCGACCCAGCGGGCCGCCCACCAGCCCGCTGGCCCGGGCGGCGGTGCGGTCGGCCCAGGTCGGTGGCCACACCTCGTCGTCTGCCGAACCGGCGGCCGGACCGGCGGCCGGGTCAGCCACCGGCAGGCCCGTCGGGGCGCGGCGCGGCGTGGTCACGCCGCCGATCCTCGCACGCGCCGCTCGGCACGGTCACGCCGCCGAGCCCGGATGCGGCGGCCAGCGACCGCCGGGAAATGCCACCGCCGGACTAGCCCCCGGCCTTCTTGGAACCGGTGGGGGTGGCTCCCGCGGGGCCCGCCCCGGCCTTGGTGGAACCGCTGGGCGCTGCGCTGGAGCCGCTCGGGCCCGGCGAGGACGGGCAGATCGGCAGGCCGCAACTGGTGCTCGGCGAGCTGGACGGCGGCGCCGACGTGGTAGGTGGCGCGGAGGTGGTGGGCGCCGCCGAGGTGCTGGGCGGTGCGCTGGTGGTGGGCGCCGTGCTCGACACGGTCGGCGTCGGGGTGGCGCTGGAGCTGCTGGGCGCCTGCGACGGCTGCGGCTGCCCGATCTGCTGGGTGGTGGGCAGCGGCAGCACCGGCTTGCCGCTGAGGTAGCCGTCCATGAAGCGCTGCCAGGCGTGCCCGGCCAGGTCCCGGCCGTACTCGGAGTTGCCGTTGGCGTCGTAGATCGGTTCCACCTTGTCCGAGCCGACCCAGGACGCCGCGCTCACCTGCGGGGTGAACCCGACGGTCCAGCCGTCGCTGGAGTTGCCGGTGTCCTGGATGCCCACCGTGCCGGTCTTGGCGGCCACCGGCCGGCCGTCGGCCGGCGCGATCCCGGACGTCCGCGCGACGTCCTCCATCGCCAGGGTGGTGTCGTTGGCGACCCGCTTGTCCAGTACCCGCTTGGCCTTGTCCTTGTGCTCGAAGACCACGTCGCCCTTGGAGTCGGTGACCTTCTGCACGAAGTAGGCCGGCCGGACCAGCCCGCCGTCGGCCAGGGTGGCGTAGCCGACCGCCTGGTCGAGGATCCGGACCGGGTAGTTGCCGATCCCGACGTAGGGGTCGGGGTGGCCGTTGCGCATCAGGGTCGGGGCGCCGGGGTTGGCGCCGGTGTCGGTCTCGGTGGCCGGGATCCCCATCGCGCGGGCGGTCCTGACCACGTTGTCCGGCCCCACCAGCGAGGTCAGCTTCCCGAACACCGTGTTCAGCGACAGCGTGGTCGCCTTGCGCAGCGTGTAGGAGCCGAAGTCGGGGTCGGTCGGGTCGTTCTCGAACGGCAGCCCGTCGATGGTCTGCGGGGACGAGCCGTCGAACACCGACTGGATGGTGTAGGCGGGCTTGACGCCCTTGAGGTTCTGGGTGAGCGCGGTGGCCGTCACGTACGGCTTGAAGCTGGAGCCCGGTGGCCGCCAGGACTGGGCGTAGTCCAGCCCGGCGCCGTTCGGGCCGCCGTAGTAGGCGATCACGGCGCCGGTGTCCGGGTTGACCGCCACCAGCGCCGGGCGCAGGTTCTTCTGCTTCTCGGTCAGGTTGGCGTAGGTCTCCTTGATGGCGTCCTGCGCGGCGACCTGGGCGCCCCGGTCGATGGTGGTCTGGATGCGTAGGCCGCGGGTGTTGATGGTGGCCGGGTCCACCCCGTCGGCCCGCAGCTCGGACTTGACCTGCCGCCAGACCAGGCCGAGCGGGCCGTCCAGCACCGAGCTGGTGTTGCGGGTCTTGATGGTGGTCGGGAACTTCAGCGTCGCGGCCTGGTCCTGGCTGAGTTTCCCGGTGCTCACCATGCCGTCCACCACGTACTGCCAGCGGGCCTTGGCCGCCGCCGGGGTGACCGCCGGGTCGTAGTACTCCGGCGACTTGATAAGCGCGGCCAGCAGCGCCCCCTGGGCGACGCTGACCTTGCCCACCGAGACCCCGAAGTAGGCCTTGGCGGCGGCTTCGACGCCGTAGGCGCCGCGGCCGAAGTAGATGGTGTTGAGGTAGCTCTCCAGGATCTCGTCCTTGGAGTACTGCCGGCTCAGCTTCAGCGAGATCGCCAGCTCCTTGAGCTTGCGGCTCAGCGTCTGGTCGGAGTTGAGGTAGGCGTTCTTGACGTACTGCTGGGTGATGGTGGAGCCGCCCTGGGTGGAGCCGCCCCGGATGTCGTTGACCGCCGCCCGCAGGGTGCCCTTGATGGAGATGCCGGGCTCGGAGTAGAAGCCGCGGTCCTCGGCGGCGATCACCGCGTCCCGGACGTGCACCGGCACCTTGTCCAGCGCCACGATGGTCCGGTTCTCGCCGCCGTCAATGGTCGCCATCGTCGAGCCGTCGGCGTACTGCACGATGGCCGACTGGTTGGTCTGCAGCTCGGCCGGGCTCGGCACGTGGGCCACCGAGTACATGGTCACCGCGAGCACGCTCATCATCAGCGCCAGCAGGCCGAGCAGCCAGGTGGCCGCCAGGCCGACCCGGCGCAGGATCCGGTTGCGCCGGCTCATCGCGGCCAGCCGGCGCTTCTTGGCCGCCCGGCGCTTCTTCCAGCGTCCCGGCTGGCCCTTGGCGTCCGCGCCGTGCCTGCCGCCGCCCTTGCCGCCCTTGCCGGGGCCGGACGGAACGGAACGGGATCCGGACGCGGAGGTACCCGCCACGAAGCGACTCCTTTTGCTCGGCGTGCTCGTTGCTCAGCACTGCTTCTCAGTGCGGCGACGTGCAGCCCGCACCTGAACTAACGGCAAGAGTACGGCGAGCGGAAGCGAAGCCCTGCCAGGCCGGGGCCGGCGGAGCCGGCAAAGCCGGACCAACCGGGTGAGCCCGCGGCCCGGTTCGACCAAGCTCACAGCCCACACCGGAGAATGCCCGCGGTACTCCTCGACTTGCGGCAAGCCGGTAGCGGGTTGAGGCGGGACCTAGCCGGCCGGCCGGAACCGGTCGGTGGCGGCCACGATGGCCTGCCCGATGGCCGGCGAGGTGTGCCCGGCGTTCTCCACGATCACCAGCTCGGCGTCCGGCCAGGCCCGGGCCAGCTGCCAGGCGGCCTCCAGCGGGCCCTGCGGGTCGAACCGGCCGTGCGCCAGGATGCCCGGGATGCCGTGCACCCGGTGCGCCTGGTCGATCAGCTGGTTCTCGGCCAGCCACGCGCCGTGTGAGAAGTAGTGCGCGCACAGCCGGGCGAAGGCCAGCCGGTAGCGCGGGTCGGCCCGCTTGGCCGACGGGCCGGCGGTTCCAGCGTCCAGGCTGACGACCGCGTCCTCCCAGGCCATCCAGGCATCGGCCGCCCGCTGCCGGACGTCCGGATCGGGCGAGTTCAGCAGCTCGTCGTAGACCTGGGTGAGGTCGCCGTCGCGCAGCCCTTCGGGCACCGCGTCCCGGTAGCGGGCCCACTCCTCGGGCAGGAACCGGCGCAGGCCACCGTAGAGCCAGTCGACGTCCACCCGGCGGGTCAGCGCGACCGCGACCAGGATCAGCTCGGTGACCCGCTCGGGGTGCTGTTCGGCGTAGGCCAGGCCCAGCGTGGTCCCCCAGGAGGCGCCGAAAACCAGCCAGCGCTCGACGCCCAGGTGCTCGCGCAGCCGTTCCAGATCGGCGATCAGGTGGCTGGTGGTGTTAGCGGCCAGCGTCGTGCCGTGGTCGGCGGCGTGTGGCGTGGAGCGGCCGCAGCCGCGCTGGTCGTAGAGCACGATCCGGTACGCGGCGGGATCGGCCATCCGCCGGGAGCCGGGCGACCAGCCGCCGCCCGGGCCGCCGTGCACCATCACCAGCGGCTTGCCGGCCGGGTTGCCGCACTGCTCGTAGTAGATCCGCTGGCCGTCGCCGACGTCCAGCATGCCGGTGTCGTACGGCTCGATCGGCGGGTACGGGTGCTCGGGCATGCCGGCGACGCTACCCCGGCGGCGGCACCGGGCCGCGGGTATGCGCCGGCCGGGACGCGCAACTCCGTGCGTGCCGAGTCGGTGTGGCCGATGCATCGAACTGATGTATCGTGTCGATATATCGTGGTGAACGACCGCTGAACCGCAGGTGGAGGGGAGGGACGCGGATGCTCGAGATCGCCATCCTGGGACTGCTCAGTGAGTCGCCGATGCACGGCTACGAGCTGCGCAAGCGGCTCTCCAGCCTGCTCGGTGCCTTCCGCGCGTTCTCCTACGGCTCGCTGTACCCGTCGCTGCGGCGGTTGCAGGAGGCCGGCTGGATCGACGAGGCGGCGCCGCTGGAGGAACCCGCCGGCGGGTTCGCGACCCGGTCCCGGCGCGGCAAGCGGGTCTACCGGCTGACCGCCGAGGGCAAGGAGCACTTCGCCGCGCTGCTCGCCGAGGTCGGCCCGGAGGCCTACGACGACGAGGGCTTCGGCACCCGGCTGGCCTTCTTCGCCCAGACCCGCGCCGACGTCCGGCTGCAGATCCTCGAAGGCCGCAAGCAACGCATCACCGAGCAGGCCGACGGCCTGCGAGCCAGCCTCGCCCGCACCCGCGAGCGGATGGACCGCTACACCCTGCAGCTGCAGGAACACGGCCTCGAGTCGGCGGACCGGGAGGTCCGCTGGCTGGCCGAACTGATCGAAACCGAACGCCGGGGGCCGGGCTCGGCCCCCTGACCGACGGACAAGTGCAGAACAGACACCGCCACGCCCAGTTAAGGAACCAGCCAGGGGCGGCGCCAACAACAAGGAGGAACCCGATGGGTTCGCAACACAACCAGGACGGCTCCCACGGCGGCCCGATCCGCGTGGCCATCGTCGGCGTCGGCAACTGCGCCGCCTCGCTGGTGCAGGGCGTGCACTTCTACCGTGACGCCGACGCGTCGTCCACCGTCCCGGGCCTGATGCACGTCACCTTCGGCCCGTACCACGTCAGCGACATCCAGTTCGTCGCCGCTTTCGACGTGGACGCCAAGAAGGTCGGCCAGGACCTGTCGGAGGCCATCGTGGCCTCGGAGAACAACACCATCAAGCTGTGTGACGTGCCGCCGCTGAACGTGCCGGTGCAGCGCGGCCACACCCTGGACGGGCTGGGCAAGTACTACCGCGAGACCATCGTCGAGTCCGACGAGGAGCCGGTGGACGTGGTCGGCGCGCTGCGGGCCACCCAGGCCGACGTGCTGATCTGCTACCTGCCGGTCGGCTCGGAGGAGGCGGCGAAGTTCTACGCCCAGTGCGCGATCGACGCCGGAGTGGCCTTCGTCAACGCGCTGCCGGTCTTCATCGCCGGCACCCCGGAGTGGGCGGACAAGTTCACCGCGGCCGGCGTGCCGATCGTCGGCGACGACATCAAGTCCCAGGTGGGCGCCACCATCACCCACCGGGTGCTGGCCAAGCTCTTCGAGGACCGCGGCGTGGTGCTGGACCGCACCTACCAGCTCAACGTCGGCGGCAACATGGACTTCAAGAACATGCTCGAGCGCGACCGGCTGGAGTCGAAGAAGATCTCCAAGACCCAGGCCGTCACCTCGAACCTGAAGCACGACATGGGCGCCCGCAACGTCCACATCGGCCCGTCGGACTACGTCCAGTGGCTGGACGACCGCAAGTGGGCCTACGTCCGGCTGGAGGGCCGCGCGTTCGGCGAGGTGCCGCTGAACCTGGAGTACAAGCTCGAGGTCTGGGACTCCCCGAACTCGGCCGGCATCATCATCGACGCGCTGCGGGCGGCCAAGATCGCCAAGGACCGGGGCATCGGCGGCCCGATCCTGTCGGCGTCGAGCTACTTCATGAAGTCCCCGCCGGAGCAGTACGACGACGAGACCGCGCGGGCCAAGGTGGAGGCCTTCATCCGCGGCGAGGTCGAGCGCTGAGCCGCTTCACCGGCTGACAGGCGGCCCCGAAGACCCACGGGTTCTCGGGGCCGCCCCAGCCGACGTAGGCGCTGGGGAGGCCGGCAGCGGGTCGAGTGCCCAGCCCGAAGCGGGAGTCTTGACGAGGACCACCTTGTACTGCCATTGTGAGTACATGGTGGTGGGCAAGGACGACCGGCTGCAACTCCGGGTCGACGCCGCCTCAAAGCACCGGCTGGAAGAGGCCGCCGCCGAGGCACGGCTGAGCGTCACGGCTTTCGTCCTGCAGGCCGCCCAGCGGGCCGCGGACGAAGTGCTCGCCGAGCGTCAGGAGATCCACCTCTCCCCGGCCGCCGCGGCCGCGTTCACCGAAGCGCTGAACCGCCCGGCGCGGGTGAACGAGCGGCTGGCCGCCGCACTGGAGCGCCCGGCGAAGTTCGACTGGCTTGATTGAGCTCGGCTGAGGTGGAGTTCTACCGGCCGACGCTGCTGGATCCTGACAAGCACCGGCGCGAAGGCTTCGCCT
Organism: Jatrophihabitans sp.; assembly: GCF_035474675.1. Taxonomy (GTDB): domain Bacteria; phylum Actinomycetota; class Actinomycetes; order Mycobacteriales; family Jatrophihabitantaceae; genus Jatrophihabitans_A. The sequence goes on from NZ_DATINC010000142.1 coordinate 16,453, forward strand.
GCGGCGATCCGTCGCTGGATGAATGGCTGCACCGGTACGCGGGCCAGAACCGGCGCGGCAACACCGCGGCAGTGTGGGTGATCGCGGACAGCGGCTACCGGGTCGCCTGCTACGCCACGCTCTCGATGACGTCCGTCGAGCGAACGGCCAGCCCGCCGGCCCTCGCCAAGGGCGCGCCGGCCCGAGTACCCGCCCTGCTGGTGGGACGGCTGGCTACCGATGGCCGCCTCGCCGGATGGGGCCTGGGCACCCAGATGGTGGCGCACATCCTGGCGACCGCTGCCGAGCTCAACTTCAAGGCTGCCTGCCGCGCGGTGGTGGTCACGGCGCTGAACCCGGCGGCCTTCACGTGGTGGCGACGGTTCGGCTTCGAGCCGTTCGACGCAGCGGACCGGGCGAATCTGGACCTGTACCTGCTGACCAAGGACATCACCGCCACGCTGGCTACCAGGTTCTGAGCCGCGGCGAACGGTCCCGAGGGGCCGCGCCGGTGTTTCAGGGCGTGCCGTAGCCACCCAGTCCGGCCTGGATCGCCCAGTACTCGTCGTTGACCGAACCCGGCGTCCGGGGCCTGCCGGGTTTGAGCAGCCGATTGCGGCGCAGCGCCGCCAGCGCGTCCAGCGCCTGTTGCCGACCGGAGCGCCGCTGCCAGAACCGAAGGCGCATCGGACACCTCCCTCGTCCTGCCCAGTATGGGGCTGGATCAGGAACCTAGGTAGTAGCCGGTCAGCCAGGCGTGCAGCCAGGTGCTGGGCGCGGAGAAGAGGTTGCGTACCGTCACCGTGTCGGTGCCGCCGGCCGGCACCGTGAGCTCGCTGGGCTGCAGGGCCGGCGAGGACGACACGGTCGCCGAGCCCCGCCACGGCCCGTCCGCGTCGGTCAACCCGAGCAGCGCCGGCTGCCAGGGCCGGTCGTTGGACACCACGATGTCGTACGCGGAAACCTGCCCGGCCGGGATCCCGGTGACCGGCAGGTCCACCGGCGTGCGGCCGGTCAGCACGATCCGTTGCCCGGCGTTCAGCGGCTGCGGACCGGTCGCGACGAAACCGCCTGGTTGGGTGACGGCGCCCGGCAGGAAGTACCCGACCACGTCGACGACCAGGTGGATCGGCGTGCTGCTGGACTGGCTGAAGGTGAGGGTGCCGTCCGGGCCCAGCTTCACCGCCCGCTCGGCCTGCATGGCGCGCGGGTCCAGCATCAGCCCGTTCTGGTACACCGGGTCTCCGGGGAACCGGATCCGGGTGGCCAGGCTGCCGTCGCCGTCGGTGACGCCCAGCAGGCCGGCGACGTGCGCCTTCAGCACGGCGATGTTCAACACCACGGCGCCCGCTCCGCCGGCCGGGATGCCGCCGTGGCCGGGCAACGTAAGGGTGATCTTCTGGCCCGCAGCCAACGGCTGGCCGGTACGGGTGTCGAGCACCCGGGAGTGCAGCGGGGCGAACATGCCCGCCTGGCTGGGGACGCCGGCCACGTAGAAGCCCAGCACGTCCACCACCAGAAACACGCCGCTGTTGTCGCTGCGGATCGTGATGGCACCGTCACTGCCCAGCCGCACCGTGAGCTGCTGCTGGATGGTGTACCAGCTGTCCGGGCAGTTGACGTTGCAGCTAGCGGTGACCACGCCGCCCCCGCCGGCCAGCGACATGGTCACCCGGTGGTCCCAGGAGGTCCCGCTGGGGTAGACCGACAGCGACCCGGCTTGGGCGAAGCCCGGCACCGTCACGTCGATGACCGCGGCCGACACCGGGTCGGCCGGCACCGGACGGACCGCGGCCAGGTTGACCGTGACGGTGCCGCCGTACCGCACCGTCCCCCGGGTGCCGCCCAGGCCGGACCGGGTGTCGAGCACCCGCAGGGGATGGATCGGCTGGAAGCTGCCGGGGCTGTGGGCGAGGTTCAACCGGTTCGCTCCCGCCGGCCGGCTGACGGTCCGTGGCTGGGCGCCGGCGGACGGTACCGCGAGCAGGCCGACCACCAGCGAACAACCGGCGAGGGTGGCGAGGATTCGGGGCATGGCACGCTCCTAGCTGCCGGCTCGGCCGACGGCCGAGGAGGGCCTTACCCGCTAGACACCCCGGACGGCAATTCGGTTGCACCGGGGCACCCCCGGCCAGGGAAGCGGCGGCCCCTGGCAGGATGCGCTCCCCGGCTGCCGGGCGAGTCAGCCCCCGCACACGCAGGGGTTGTGCATCGGACACGCTCCAGGAGGTGTCGGGCTCCCGGCCGGGGACGACCTCGGTCAGCCCTCACCAACACGACACTCGGGACGAGCCGAAGGTTGCTCCGCCGCCGCTACGCACACCTTGCGCAGGATGCGCTCCCGGCTGTCGGCGAGGTCAGCAGGACACGCAGTGCAGGTACCAGTAGTAGCCGGTCAGGTAGCCGTGCAGGTAGGTCGTCTGCGCCGTGGAGAGGTTGACCAGGGTGGGTGCGCCCTCGAAGCTCTCGTGGACGGTCGACTCGCTGGGTTGGCGGGCCGCCGTCGAGGACAGTGTCACCGTGGGGGTCCAGGGACTTCCCACGTCGTAGAGCCCGAGCAGGGTCGGTTGGCTGGGCTGGTCGGGCGAGAGCACGACGGTGTAGGCCAGCGTCCCGAAGTCGTAGAACGGCATGCGCGGCGAGAGCGGCCGGTGCCCGTCCAACCGGAGCTGCGTCGCGGTGCTCGGCAACGGCATCCTGAGCGCCCTCGGGCTGGTCGCCTGGTAGCGGCCCTCGTAGACGTTCGGGTACGGGCCGTCGTCGCTGGTGCGCAGGAAGTACCCCATCAGGTCGACGACCAGGTGGACGCCGGCGGTGCTGGACTGGCCGAAGGTGAGCCTGCCGTCCGGCCCCAGCTTGACGATCCGCTCGGTCTGCATCGGTTGCGGCGCCGTCCGGTTGCCGAGGAAGCGCATGTGCAGGGTGGCCTGGCTGCCGTCGCCGTCGATGATGCTCAGCAGGCCGGTGGCGCGTGCCGACAGCACCGCGATGTTCAGCACCACGGCGCCGGCGCCGGCGGCCGGGATGCCGCCGCGGCCGGGCAGGGCGAGGGTGAGCCGGCCGCCGGGCGCCAGCGGGCTGCCGGCCCGGGTGTCCAGGATCCGGGAGTCGAGGGCGACGAAGGTGCCGATCCCGGTGGGTGTGCCGGCCTTGTAGTGGCCCAGCTTCTCCACGATCAGGTGCACGGCGGTGGCCGAGTTGTTGCGGATGGTCATCCCGCCGTCGGCGCCCAGCTTGACGTTCAGTTGCTGGCTGATGGTGCTGCCGCCGACCAGCGAGATGGTCACGTGGCCGTTCCAGACGGTGCCGCTGGGATACACCGACAGCGAGCCGGCCGGGGCGTTGCCGGGCACCGTGACCTTGACGAGCGCCGCCGGCGTCCCCGCCAGACCGACATGGGCGGTGACGGTCTGCCTGGGCGCGACCGCGCCCGACCGGCCGCCCAGCCCGGTCCGGGTGTCGAGCACCCGGACCGGGTTGCCCTCGACCGGTAGAAAGCTGCCGGCACCAGTGGAAGCGGCCTGGGTGGCGGCCGGTGCGCCAGGGGCAGCTGCGCCGGCCGGCGCCACCAGCAACCCGGCGGCCAGCGAACAACCTGCGAGGACTGCGAATACCCGGTGCATGACACGCTCCCAGCTGCCGGCCTCGACCCCCGACGGCCGAGGATGGCCTCACCCAGCTAGACACCTGACGCGGGCATTCCATTGCTCACCGGGACGTTCCGGCCGGCTGGGATCAACCGGCCACGTGGAAGTAGTAGCCGGTGACGTAGATGTGCACCAGCACCTCGGTGTTGGTCATGCTGTACAGCGCGACGGCGCTGTGCGGACCCTGGCCGACGGTGAGCTCGGTGGGCTGCAGCAGCGCCGAGGACGACACCTGCGGCGCCCGGTTCCAGACGGTGGTGTCCAGGTTCCGGATGCTGATCGCCGCCGGCTGTGCCGGGTGGTCGGTGGCCGTCACCAGGTTCACCGCGCCGGTCTGGCCGGCCGGCACCCCGGTCACGGCGCGGTAGAAGCCGGCGTTGCTGTAGATGTCGATGCTCTGGCCGGAGTTCAGCGCGTGCGGTACCTGCGGGACGTAGCTGCCCTCGGTGCTGACCGTCCCGAGCAGGAAGTAGCCGAAGACGTCCACCACCAGGTCGATGCTGCTCGCGCTGGTGTTGGTGAAGGTCAGGGTGCCGTTGCTGCCGAGCTTGACCACCCGCTCGGTCTGCATGGTCTGCGGCCTCTCCCAGTCGCCGACGAACCGCAGCGGGGTGGTGGCCCGGGTGCTGTCGCCGTCGGTGATCACCAGCTGCCCGGTGGTGTGCGCCGAGAGCACCGCGATGTCGGCCACCACGGCACTCGCCCCGGCGGCCGGCACCCTGTCGCGGCCGGCGAGCGCCAGCGTCACCTTCTTGCCCGCGCCGATGCTCGCCTTCGGCACCCCGATCCCCTTGCGGGTGTCGAGCACCCGGGCGTTCGCGTAGGCGAACCGGCCGGGCAGCGCGGGGATGCCGGCGACGTAGAAGCCCAGCATGTCGACCAGGACGTTGGTGGGCTTGGCGGCGTTGCTGCGGATCGTTATGCCACCGCCGGGGCTCAGCGTGACGGTCAGCTGCTGCTGGATGTTGCCGCCGCCAGTCAGTGTCATGGTGACCCGGCCGTCCCAGCCGGTGCTGCTCGGGTACACCGAGAGCGAGCCGGCGGGCGCGGGGGCGGGCACCGTGACGTCGATAACAGCCGCGGACACATCGCTGGTCAGCACCGGGATGGCGTCGACCAGGTTGACGGTCACCGTCTGGCCGGGGTTCAGCAGCCCCTTGAACCCTCCGACGCCGGACCGGGTGTCGAGCACCCGCTTCGGGGGGAGGGGCTGGTAGCTGCCAGCGGTGTCGGCGGCGAGCGCCGGGCCGGACGACGCGGCATGGGCTACCGGGGTGGCCGTGACGAGGCCGGCGATCAGCGAAGCGCCGGCGAGAAGGACAGCAGTCTTGCGCATGGTTTTCCGCTCCTCAGCTGCGGGGAGCAGACCCGGATGGTCGGCTGTGCCGCGATCAGAAGACGCGCAGCACGGTAACCGGTTGCATTGCAGTCCGGTCACGGCCGCCGGACACCGAATCCGGCCGGTCGGTCTGCTCAGACCGGGTCCGGTACGGCGGTCAGGCCTCCGGTCGGCAGCACGTCGGCGGCCGAGTCGGTCGGCGGTGGCATCAGCACCACCGGGCAGGGCGCCCTGAACACCACCTGCGGGGCGATCAGGCTCTTGGGCAGCACGCTGAAGTTGCCGGACCGGGGCGAGTCCAGCACCAGCAACTGGGCGCCGACCGCGGCCTGCAGCAACACCGCCGCCGCCGTCCCGCGCCGCAGGCTGTAGCTGATCCGCATCCCGGCCAGGTCGCCGCCGAAGTGCTCGGCGAGCCGGTCGCCCAGCCGCTGCTCCTCCTCGGCGAAGGCGTCCTCGCCGGTGAGCGGCAGCATGCCCGGACGGCCTCCCGGTGCGGCCGGCGGGCGCGGCCCGCGCCAGGCGGTGACCGCCAGCACCGCGCAGTCGCGCAGCTGCGCCTCGGCCGCGGCCCAGCGCACCGCCTCCACCGAACCGGTACGCCGGCTGACGCCGACCACGATCGGGCTGGTCAGATCCATCGTCGCTCCTCGGGTTGGCACGGGCTCGGCGCCAGGACAGGCGCCGGGCCCGCTCGGACGATCCGGCTCAGACGGTGGCGGTGGCCGGCCCGCCGGCCGACGGCGCCTTGGACAGCGGGTCGGCGATGTCCTCCAGGGACTGCCGCTCGGCGTTGAGCGCCAGGAAGAAGGCCACCACCCCGCCCAGGATCATCACCCCGGCACCCAGGTAGTAGCCGAAGGTCAGCGGGCCGCGGTCGGGGTTGGCGTTGTTCGCCCCGCCGATCAGGTGGCCGTACAGCGAGGTGGCGATCGCGCCAAAGCCCTGCGCGATGGAGAAGAAGATCGCGATCGCCTGGCCGCGCAGCTCCAGCGGGAAGATCTCGCTGACGGTCAGGTACGCCGACGACGCCCCGGCCGAGGCGAAGAAGAAGATCACGCACCACAGGATGGTCTGGGTGGTGGCGTTGAGGTGCCCGCCACCGAACAGCCAGGCCGACACCGCCAGCAGCGCCCCGGACAGCAGGTAGGTGCCCGAGATCATCTTGCGGCGCCCGACGGTGTCGAACAGCGGTCCCAGGATCAGCGGGCCGAGCAGGTTGCCGAACGCGAACGGCAGGAAGTAGTAGCTGGTGTGTGCCTTGGAGACGTGGAAGAAGTGCTGCAGCACCAGGGCATAGGAGAAGAAGATCGCGTTGTACAGGAACGCCTGGGTGGCCATCAGGAAGAAGCCCAGCGCGGTACGCCGCGGGTAGACCCGGAACAGGATCTTGAACAGCTGGCTCAGCGGCAGCCAGCGCTGCGGCACGATGTCGATGGCCTTGCGCTCGTCCACCTCGGGCAGTTCGCGGCCCTGGGCACGGACGTGTTCCTCGATCTGGTCGACGGTGGCGTTGGCCTCGTCCTGGTAGCCGTGGGTCATTTGCCAGCGCGGGCTCTCCGGGATGTGGCGGCGCAGGCCGATGATCAGCAGGCCCAGCACCGGGCCGATGAAGAAGCCGATCCGCCAGCCCCAGCTCTGCGACGGGAAGCTGTCCGAGAGCAGGTAGAGGTTGGCCGCCGCCCCGATCGCCGCGCCACCCCAGTAGGTGCCGTTGATCGCGATGTCCACCCGGCCGCGGTAGTGCGACGGGATCAGCTCGTCGATGGCGGAGTTGATGGCCGAGTACTCTCCGCCGATGCCGACCCCGGCGACGAACCGGAACACCGCGAGCACGCCGAGGTTCCAGGACAGCCCCGCCAGCCCGCTGCCGATCAGGTAGATGGCCAGCGTCAGCAGGAAGATCTTGCGCCGGCCGACCCGGTCGGTGATCCGGCCGAAGAACAGCGCCCCGACGATCTGGCCGACCAGGTACACCGAGCCGAGCGCCCCCACGTCGGCGCTGCTCAGTCCCAGGTCGTCGGCGAAGCCGGCCTGCGAGACGATCTGGATCTCCAGGCCGTCCAGGATCCAGGAGACCCCCAGGCCGACCACGATCATCCAGTGGAACCGGGACCACGGCAGCCGGTCCAGCCGGGCCGGGACCAGGCTGCGGACGGGTTGTGGTGCGCTGTCGACTTCGGTCGCGGACACGGTCGCCCCTTCACCTCGGGCGCGACTGTGTGCTCAGTCGGCAATTCCTTCCTAGCACCAGTGGATCATGTTCGGCCAGCCGGGACCGGGCAGCTGCCCATGTTCTGCGGTGCGCCTCAGTTCAGCCCGACGTCCACCGGGAACGTCGACAGCAGCGACAGCGGGGCCGGCTGGCGGCGCAGCACGGCGCGCCACAGGGTGCCGGGGTGCGGTGAGAAGACGTCGTCCAGGCCGCCGGCCACCACGAACCAGCCGCCGGCGGCGATCTCGGCTTCCAACTGGCCGACCGACCAGCCGGCGTGGCCGGCGAAGACCCGCAGGCTGGCGGCGCCGGCCACCACGTCGGCCGGGTCGGCGTCCAGGTCGACCAGCGCCAGGCCGCCGCTGACCGCCCGCAGGCCGTGCCCGGCGTCGGCGGAGCTGGACAGCCGGCCCAGGCCCAGCGCACCGTCGCGCTGCACCGGCCCGCCGTTGAACACCACGGACGGCTCGCTCATCGCCTCCTGCCAGTCCGGCAGGATGTGCCCGACCGGGGTGTGCGACGGCCGGTTGATGATGACCCCGACGGTGCCGGTGTCGTCGTGCTCGATCAGGAACACCACGGTGCGGAAGAACTCGGGGTCGGCCAGCGACGGCGCGGCGATCAGCAGGCGGTGGGCAGCGGGTGGCAACTGCCAGCTTGGTTCGGCGGTCACCGTTACATCCTGCACCAACCAGACGCCGTCCGGGCTAACGTCGAGGCAGAGCAGGTCGAACGGAGTAGCAGCGGACACCCGCGGCGACGTACGAAGGCGGATCAGGTGACAGTGGTCGAACGCGGGCCCGAACGCGGACCGGGCAGCCGGCGGCTGCTGGGACGCCCGGACTTCCGCCGGTTGCTGTCGGTCCGGATGCTCGGCCAGTTCGCCGACGGGGTGTTCCAGGCCTCGCTGGCCGGCGCCATCCTGTTCAACCCCGAACGCGCGGCGCACGCCGGCGACATCGCGGCCGGCTTCGCGGTGCTGCTGCTGCCGTACTCGGTGCTGGGCCCGTTCGCGGGCGTCCTGCTGGACCGCTGGTGGCGCCAGCGGGTGCTGTTGGGCGCCAACCTGATCCGGGCGCTGCTGGTGTGCGGGGTGGCCGTCGAGATCGGGGTCGGGGTGCACGGCCAGCCGTTCTACCTCAGCGCGCTGGTGGTCATCTCGGTCAACCGGTTCGTGCTGTCGGCGCTGTCGGCGTCCCAGCCGCACGTGGTGGAACCGGAACGGCTGATCACCGCCAACGCGGTGTCGGTCACCGCCGGTGCCGTGATCGCCGCCGTCGGCGGCGGTGCCGCGATCACCCTGCGCTCGCTGCTGGGCGGCGGCAACATCGGCTACTCCGCGGTCGCGGTGGGCGCGGCGATCGGCTACGCGCTGGCCGCCTGGCGGGCCGCCGGCTTCCAGGCCAGCCAGCTCGGCCCGGACGAGGACACCCGCGAGCACTCCGACTCGGTACGCCACGTGCTGTCGGGGCTGGCCGACGGCGCCCGGCACGTCCGCTCCCACCCGCCGGTGCTGCGTGCCTTCGCGGTGATCGGGGTGCACCGCTTCGCCTACGGCGTGAGCGCCATCTGCACCCTGTTGCTGTTCCGGAACTACTTCTCCGACGACGGGCCGTTCCGGGCGGGCCTGCCGGGGCTCGGCCAGGTGGTGGCCGCGGTCGCCCTGGGCGGCGGCCTGGCGGCGCTGCTCACCCCGCCCGCCGCCCGCCGGCTCGGCTACACCCGGTGGCCGGCGCTGCTGTTGCTGGGTGCCGGGGTGGTGGAGCTGACCCTGGGGCTGCCGTTCCAGCTGCGGACCTTCCTGCCGGCCGCCGCGCTGCTGGGCCTGGCCGCCCAGGGCGTCAAGATCAGCGTGGACACCATGATCGCCCAGCTGGTCGCCGACGACTACCGGGGCCGGGTGTTCTCCTTCTACGACACCCTGTTCAACGTGATCTTCGTGGCGGCCGGGGTGCTGACCGCGCTGGCGCTGCCCGAGAACGGCAAGTCCGCCGTCGCGGTGGCGCTGATCGGGGTGGCCTACCTGGCCGTCGGGACCGCCTACCTGCTGGTCTCGGACCCCGACCCGCTCAGCCCGCCGCTCCGCCGGCGCCGGACCACCGGCCCGGCTGCCCTGCCCAGTTGCCCGGCGACCCGGGACCGCCCCGCCGTCCGGCCGCTGTGAGGGCCGGACCGTTCAGGACCGTCCGGCCGCTGTGAGGGCCGGACCGTTCAAGGCCGTCCGGCCGCTCTGATCCACCTGCCGGCAGGTCACTGCTGCTCGGCGTACCACGACCTGAGGGCCCGGACGGCCTCGTCGTGCGGCAGCGGGCCCCGCTCCATCCGCAGCTCCAGCAGGTACTTGTAGGCCTTGCCCACCAGCGGCCCGGGCGGCAGGCCCAGGATCGTCATGATCTCGTTGCCGTCCAGGTCCGGGCGGATCGCGTCCAGCTCCTCCTGCTGGCGCAGCCGGGCGATCCGCTCCTCCAGGTCGTCGTAGGTGGCGGCCAGCAGCGCGGCCTTGCGCTTGTTGCGGGTGGTGGTGTCCGAGCGCACCAGCTTGTGCAGCCGGTCCAGCAGGGGCCCGGCGTCGGTGACGTAACGGCGGACCGCCGAGTCGGTCCACTCACCGCGTCCGTAGCCGTAGAAGCGCAGGTGCAGGAAGACCAGCCGGGCGATGTCCTCGATCTGGTCCTTGGGGAACTTCAGTGCCTTCAGCCGGGCCCGGGTCAGCCGGGCGCCGACCACCTCGTGGTGGTGGAAGGTGACCTGATCGGCGCCGCCCGGGCCCTGGGTGAACCGCCGGGTGTCGGGCTTGCCGATGTCGTGCAGCAGCGCCGCCCAACGCAGCACCAGGTCCGGCTCCGCGCCGGGTTCGCGCTGCTCGAGCTCGATGGCCTGGTCGAGCACCTGCAGGGTGTGGGCGTAGACGTCCTTGTGCTGGCCGTGCTCGTCGGCGGCCATCCGCAGCGCGGGCAGTTCCGGCAGCACCACATCGGCGAGGCCCGTGTCCACCAGCAGCTCCAGCCCGCGGCGCGGGTAGGCGCCGGCGATCAGCTTGTTCAGCTCTACCTGCACCCGCTCGACGGTGATCCGGCCCAGCTCACCGGCCAACTGCCGGATCGCCTCGGTCACCGGCTCGGCCGGGGTGACCCCCAGCTGGGCGACGAACCGGGCGGCGCGCAGCATCCGCAGCGGGTCGTCGCCGAAGGACTCCTGCGGCGAGGCCGGGGTGCGCAGCAGGCCGCGGGCCAAGTCGGCCAGCCCGCCGTACGGGTCGACGAAGTGCCGGTCGGCCACCGAGACCGCCATCGCGTTCATGGTGAAGTCCCGCCGGCGCAGGTCGGAGGCGATGTCGGTGCCGAACTCGACCACCGGATTGCGGCTGACCCGGTCGTAGCTGTCGGCCCGGAAGGTGGTGATCTCGCACGGCTGGCCGCCGATCTGGGCGCCGACGGTGCCGAACTCGATGCCGGTGGTCCAGGTGGCCGAGGCGAGGCCCGACACCAGTTCCAGCACCTGCTCGGGGCGGGCGTCAGTGGTGAAGTCCAGGTCGCTGACCGGCCGGCCCATCAGCGCGTCGCGGACCGGGCCACCGACCAGGTACAGCTGGTGGCCGGCTCCGGCGAACAGCGAACCCAGCCGGGTGGCCGCCGGCGGCATCGGCACCAGCTCGCCCGGGCTGCCGACCGCGCCGGGGCCTGTCGCGTCGCTGCGGTGCTCACTCACGGGCTGATCATTCGCTCCGCTCCTCGCTCCTGCGTCGCTGCGGTGCTCACTCACGGTGTCAAACCCTACTGAACTCCCAAGTAGCATCGAGACATGTCCCGAGCGTCGTCCACCCGGCGCCCGCGGCTTCCCCGAGTGGACGAGACCAGCGCCGGCGGGCTGGTGCTGGACCTGTCCGGGCCGGTGCCGCAGGGTGCGCTGATCGGCCGTACCAACCGGCGCGGACGGCTGCTGTGGTCGCTGCCCAAGGGGCATCTGGAAGAGGGCGAAACCCTGGAACAGGCGGCGGTCCGCGAGGTCGCCGAAGAGACCGGGATCACCGGCGAGGTGATCGGCAGCCTTGGCGTCATCGACTTCTGGTTCGTGGTGAACGGCCGCCGGGTGCACAAGACCGTCCATCATTACCTGATGCGCGCCGTCAGCGGGGAGCTGTCCGATTCGGACGTGGAGGTCACTGAGGTGGCCTGGGTCCCGCTGCCGCGGATCGCCGACCGGCTGGCGTACTCCGACGAGCGCGGCCTGCTCGACCAGGCCCGCCGGCTGCTGCGGGAAACCGCGTGAGCCGGCCCCCCGGCCACCCCTACCGAGCGCGCCGCCGCCGGCTCTCCGCCCTTCTCGGCACCGTCGTCCTGTGCCTGCTCAGCGTGCTGCCGGTGGCGCTCGCCCCGGCCGCCGGCGCCACCGCCCGGCCGCGCACCGCGCCGCAGCCCGCCGGCAGCGCCGTCACGGTGGTGCTGAACGCGATGAGCCCGCGCAGCCCGGACCCCATCGACGGCGCCGCGCTTCCGGTCACCTTCGACGTGACCGTCACCAACAACACCGACAACACCTACTCCGACGTCGAGCTGAGCATCCAGCGTGGCGCGTCGATCGGCCGGCAGGAGCTGCTGGACTCCGCGATCAAGCAGCCGCCGCCGACCACCGAGCTGACAGTGAAGAACCCGCTGGCGCTGACCGCACCGCTGCTGCCGCGCCAGACCCTGACCCTGAGCTACCGCGTGCCCACCGACGACCTGTGCCTGTGCTTCGACGGGGTGTACCCGTACGCGCTGGTGGTCCGGGGGGTGAGCGATCCCAGCGTGGGCGCCACCGAGCTAGGCCGGCAGCAGGTGCTCATACCGTCCTTCATCGACCAGCCGCGGCCGGTGCAGGTCGCCTGGGTATGGCCGCTGCTGGAGGTGCCGCACCGCTGGATGGACACCGACGTCTTCACCGACGAGCAGCTGGCGGGCTCGGTGGGCCCGGGCGGCCGGCTGGACCGGGCGCTGCGGACCGCCGAGCTGCTGGCCGGCCAGGTCCGGCTCACCCTGCTGGTCGATCCGGACCTGCTAGACAGCCTGGCGGTGATGGCCGGCCCCGGCGGCTACCGGGTGCGGGCCGGTACCGGAACGGTGCCCGGCACCGGCGGCCAGCTGGCTGCCGGCTGGCTGGCCCGGCTCAAGCAGCTGCGGGCCAGGCACGACATCGTGCTGACCGCCTTCGCTGATCCGGACATCAATGCCGTCACCCGGGCCGGCCTGAAGTTCTCCACCGCCCTGGAGCCGCAGGTGCAGGCCCGGATCGCCCCCACCCTGAACGGCGACTTCTCCTCCGACCTGCTCACCTGGCCGGTAGGCAGCGCGCTGACCGGCCGGGCGCTGGACGCCCTGGTCGGCGGCGGCGCCTCCACGGTGCTGCTCAGCGACGCCGCACTGCCCGGCCAGAACCACGCCGAACCGCGGCCGGACGCGCTGTCCCCGCTGCCCTCGGCAGCCGGTCAGGCCACCGCGCTGGTCACCGACAGCGGCATCCAGGCCACCGTGTCCCGGGCGCTGCGGCCGGGCACTTCAGCCGCCAACGACCAGCAGACGCTGCTGTCCCAGCTGGCCATCCGGGCGGCCCAGCAGCCCGAGCGCAACCACTTCGTGGTGGTCACCCCGGACCGCTACGTCGACACCGACCCGGAGACGGCCGCCCAGACCATCCTGGCTGAGCGGGGCAGCACCTGGGGCCGGGCGATCGCGGTGCGCACCGCGCTGCACACCGTCCGGCCGGTGGACCGGGGCGCCCTGCAGACGAACGCCGAGAACCCGGCCGCCGAGCTCCGGCCATCCGACATGGCGGCGCTGAACCGGGTCTGGCAGCAGGTCGGCTCGATGAACGAGGCGCTGCATGACAACGACGCGGCCGCGGCGCTGCTGGGCGGCTTCAACAACGGCATCCAGCGGGCCGAGTCCAGCGCCTGGCGGCGCAACCGGGCCGGCGGGGCGGCGATCACCCGCAACCTGCAGACCCGGATCAACCAGCTGACCTCGGCCGTGCACCTGGTACAGCCGGCCGTCGGCACCTACAGCCTGTCGTCGGTGGACTCGCCGGTGGTGGTGACGGTGTCCAACGAGCTGCCCCGCGCGGTGACCGTCCAGGTGGCGGTGTCACCGGCCAACGGGGTGGTCGGCTTCCGATCGCCGCCGGTGCAGCAGCAGACCATCCCGGCTCGCAGCATCGCCACCATCCGCATCCCCACCCACGTCGACCGGCTCGGTAAGTTCCAGGTCGTGGCACTGCTCCGCACGCCGGACGGCCGGCAGCTCGGCCCGGGCGTGACCCTGAACCTGCGGGCGACCTCGATCGGCACGGTGACCAAGGCGATCACCGTGGTGGCGGTCAGCGTGCTGGTGCTGGCCCTGCTACGGCGGGTGGTCCGGCGAATTCGGCACAGCCCCCGCCGGGCCGCCGCCGGCGCCGCCTCATGAGCCGCCCGCACCCGGTCGATCTCGTATCCGATCTGCACGCCCTGGCGTCCGAATCGAATACGAAACGGGCGTCGGGTTCGCAGACCGCAGGTCATGACGGGGACCTGCGTTCTGACAAGGCCCGCACGTCATGACTGAGGACGGCTGGTCGCCGCAGCGGCTGTACGGCACCCCGTTGCCGCTGCCCGGCGATGCCTCGGTGCTGGCGGTGGAGACCGCCCAGCCCGACACCGGGGACGCCTGGAGCACCCCGATCTACCACGGCCCGCGCCGGCACCGGCCCCGCTCGTTCGAGCCCGCGTCCGCCGGCAACGCGGCGGGCACGGCGGGGCCGGGCACCCTGGTCCGGCCGGCCCCGGACGGCACCGCCCCCGACGGCACCGCCCTAGACGGCACTGTCCCGGACGGCACCGCTCCCGAGGGTGCCGTCCAGGAGGACTCCCGGCCGGCGACCGGCGACGAGCCCGCCGCCCCCAGCCTGCTGGCCAGCAGCCGCACCATGGCCATCGCCAGCATGGTCAGCCGGGTCACCGGCTTCCTGCGCAACAGCGTCGTCGCGGCCGTGGTCGGGGCCGGCATCTACAGCGTCGGGGACGCCTACGGCCTGGCCAACACCCTGCCCAACATGGTCTACGAGCTGCTGCTCGGCGGAGTACTGACCAGCGTCCTGATCCCGGTGCTGGTCAAGGCCCAGCAGGACGACGCCGACCGCGGGGTGGCCTACACCCAGCGGTTGCTGTCGATCGCCACCACCGGGCTGGCCGGCGCCACCCTGCTGGCGGTGCTGGCCGCACCCTGGCTGATCGGCATCTTCGGCGGCCCGCCGCAGTACCGCTCGGTAGCCGGGCTGTGGGCCACCCTGCTGCTGCCGGAGATCTTCTTCTACGGCCTCGGCGCGATGTTCGCGGCAATCCTGAACTCCCGGCACATCTACGGCTGGCCGGCCTGGGCGCCGGTGCTGAACAACCTGATCACCATCGCCGCGGCGCTGCTGTTCCTGCTGGTGCCGGGACCGGCGAACCTCACCACCGGCACCATCACCAACGCCCAGATCCTCATCCTCGGCATCGGCACCACCCTGGGCATCGCCGCGCAGGCGCTGGTGCTGCTGGTGCCGCTGCGCCGCAGCGGTTTCCCCTGGCGGTGGCGGTTCCGGGCCAGCCCGAACGAGGCCGGCCGGATGGCGGAGTTCCGCACCCTGATGCTGTGGGTGCTGGGCTACGTGGTGGTCAGCCAGGTCGGCGTGGTGGTGGTCAACCGGGTGGCCAACGAGCACGGCGGGGTGCAGATCTTCGCCAACGCCGACCTGCTGTTCATGGTGCCCTACGGCGTGCTCGGGGTGTCCCTGCTGACCGCGCTGATGCCCCGGATGAGCCGGTCGGCGGCCCGCGGCGACACCGCGGCGGTGCTGGACGACCTGCAGCTGGGCAGCCGGCTCTCGGCGGTGGCGCTGGTGCCGATCTCGGCCGGGCTGATGGTCTTCGGGCCGCTGTTCACCAGCGTGATCCTGCTGAACCGGTTCAGCCAGTCCAATGCCCGCCTGACCGGGGTGGCGCTGGCGGCCGGCGCCTTCGGGCTGCTGCCGTTCGCCGTGGTGATGCTGCAGCAGCGGGTGTTCTACGCGATGCGCGACGCCCGGACGCCGACCTTCATCAACGTCGCCATGGTGGCCACCAAGGTGTCGCTGGTGCTGGCCGGCAGC
>NZ_DATINC010000143.1:0-6009 GCF_035474675.1 Jatrophihabitans sp.
GACGAAGTCGACCGCCAGGTTCTCGGTGAAGCCGTTCAGACACCGCCCGCACTCGCCGGCGACGGACCCGGTGACCGTCCCGGTCGCCAGGACGCCTTCGGTCACCGATTCCAGCCGGACATCCAGCACGAGCGGCGAGCCCTCGGGCACGCCGATCATGTCCAGGCCAAGCTTGGCAGGCGCTGCGATCTCGCGCCGGTACTGCCGCTGCAAACCTGCCCTGCGGCCGAGTTCCCGGGTATCCAGGACGTACGGGCTGCGCGGGTTCACTGACGACCTCTACCGGTGTGATGTGCTCAGCGGCTCGGTGAGCCGCCGTCCTGTCGAAGCTAGGCCTAAACACGGATTTGGCCGTTGTTCAGGATACCTGAGCCGTCAGCGCCGCGGAAATCGGCGACCGACCGGCAGTGGTCAGCCGCCGGCGGGCGTCAGGGCCGGGGCTGTCCGAGGGCGTCGCGGGCGTTCTCGGCGGTGGCCGCCAGCCGCTGCAGCTGCTCCACCAGCTCGGCCAGCGTGGCGTAGGCGTAGCCGTGCGCCTGCGAGGTCAGCGTGTCGGCCTGGGCGCGGGCCGCGGCCAGCGTGGCGCGGCTGTCCTCCTCCGCCTCGGCGCGAAGCCGGGCCGCCTCGGCGAGCGCCGCCTGGTAGACGGCGTCGGCCGACACCAGTTGCCGCTGCTCCCGCCGGCCGGACTCGACCAGCTCGTGCGCCTGCGCCGCGGCGGCGGCCTGGCTGGCCCGGGCCTGCTGCTCGGCCGCCTCGCGGATCGTCCGGGCCTGCGCCTGGGCGGTGGCGAGCGCGGCTTCGGCCTGCTCGTGGGCCTGGCGCAGCTGCTGCTCGGCCAGCCGGTCGGCCTCGGACAGGGTCCGGTCCCGCTGGGTGACCACCCGGCGGGCTTCGGTGAGCTCGGGCGGCAGGACGTCGCGCAGGGCGTCCAGCAGGTCCAGGGTGCGCTCGCGGGGCACCACGCAGGAGGAGGACATCGGCAGGGTGCGGGCGGTCTCGATCAGCTCGACCAGCTGCGTCAGCACCTCGTCCGCGCGGGCCAGGGTGTGGTCGGTCATCGTTGCTCTCCGCCCGGTCGGTGGATCTCGTCCAGCCGGCTGAGCAGTCGCTTGTACACCGAGGCCGGCAGCAGGCTGGAGACGTCGCCGCCGTAGGTGGCGATCTCCTTCACCAGGCTCGAGGCCAGGAAGCTGTACTCCGGGTTGGTCGGCATGAACAGGGTGTCGACGCCGGCCAGCCCCCGGTTCATCTGGGCCATCTGCAGCTCGTAGTCGAAGTCGCTGATCGCCCGCAGGCCCTTGACGATCACCGGGATCTCCATCCTGCGGCAGTAGTCGACCAGCAGCCCGTGGAAGGAGTCCACCCGGACGTTGCCGTAGCCCGCCGTCACCTCGGTGAGCATGGCCATCCGCTCCTCGACGGTGAACAGGCTCGACTTGCTCCGGTTGACCAGCACCGCCACCACCACCTCGTCGTAGAGGTCGGCGACCCGGCCGATGATGTCGAGGTGGCCGTTGGTGACCGGGTCGAAGGAGCCGGGACAGGCCACTCGGCGGACTTTCGGCTCAGCGCTCATCTCATGCCTTCGAAGGGACTCGCCAGCCGACTGGCCTGGCAGGGACGGCGGGTACGGGGAGTGCGGTGCTATTCCCGTTGCGGTTCCCGGCGACCGTACCAAAGGCAGCCCTCGCCGTAGCGACGCTGCTTGATGGCCTTGATCTCACTCGGCCAGGACGGCGGCGGGTCCCGCCAGGACCGTTCCACCACCACCACGCCGCCCGGCACCAGCCAGCGGTCCTCGGCCAGGGTGGCCAGCACCGCGGCGATGGTGGCGCCGGAGACGGCGTAGGGCGGGTCGAGGAACACCAGGTCGAACGGCTCGGCCGCGCCGACCGCGCTGAGGAAGGTCGCCGCCGGGCAGCGGTGCACGGTGGCGCCGTCCAGCCCCAGCGCGGTGACGTTGTCTGCCAGCACGGCGGCCGCCCGGCGGTCGGACTCGACGAACACCGCCGCCTTGGCGCCGCGCGAGAGCGCCTCCAGGCCGACCGCGCCGGAACCGGCGTACAGGTCGAGCACCCGGGCACCGGCCAGGTCCAGTTCGCCGCGCAGGGTGTTGAACAGCGCCTCGCGGGCCCGCTCGGAGGTGGGACGGGTCCCGCGCGGTGGCACAGCCAGCCGCCGACCACGCGCCTGACCGCCCACGATCCGCGTCACAGCAGCCAAGCGTAGTGCTGGGCCGCGCCGCCGTCGTGCTGGAACCGACATGCTGGAATGGGGACGAACCCTCCCTAGCGGCAAGTGAAAGGGGCACCATGGACGCTCCGCGGATGAGCCTGTCCGGCATCGTGCTGGACTCGCCCGACGCCCGGGAACTGGCCGCCTTCTACCAGCGGCTGCTGGGCTGGCCGGTCCAGCAGGACGAGCCGGGCTGGGTGAAGCTGGCCTCGCCGGAAGGCGGCCCGGGACTGTCGTTCCAGACCGAGCCGGGCTACCGCCGGCCGCACTGGCCGGTAAAGGAGAACACCCCACCGGACCAGCAGCAGATGATGATCCACCTCGACATCAGGGTCGACGACCTGGAAGCGGCCGGCCGGCATGCGCTGGCCGCCGGCGCGGTGCTGGCCGACTACCAGCCGCAGTCCGACGTCCGGGTCTACCTCGACCCGGCCGGGCACCCGTTCTGCCTGTTCCTGCACTGAGCCGCGGGGCTGCGGGCCGGCCGGCGCTGCCCGGGTGGTGGCGCGCCGGCCGGCCGTGGCCGATGCTGGACCGGTGGCCCAGCAACCGGATCCGCCTCGCTTCGTCGTGCTCGACGAGGACGACGAGGCGGGCGCCGAGGGCGGCCCCGCCGGCAGCCCCGCCGACAGCCACGGCCGGCCGGTACCCCGACTGCCCCGGCGGCTGACCGGGCTGACCCGGGACCGGCGAGCCCGCCGGGCGGCCGCGGTGCTCGGCTGCCTGGTGGCCGGGGCGGTGCTGGTCACCGCGGTGACCAGCGAGCACGCGGCGCGGTACACCGCCACACCGGCAGCGGTCCGGGTCCCGGTGCTGAGCACCGGCGGCAAGCCCTGGCCGACCTCGCCGGCCGCCTGCGGTTCGGTGCGCTACCTGCCGCTGGTGACCGCCGACCCGCTGCGGGAACGGACCGGCAGCCGGGTCCAGATCGGTGGCCAGTCGGTGCACACCATCGACCTGGACACCCGCTCCAGCGCCCCGGCGCCCGGCCTGGAGCTGTCCTCGCTGCAGTTCGTCACCCAGCTGGTGCCTGGCCGCAACGCCAGCTACGCCCTGGTGCAGACCTGCGAATCCACCGACACCAGCACGGTGTTGCGGGTCAGCCGGGACGCCAGCACGGTGGCGCTGACCAGCAACCGGCACGTCGACTCGCTGTTCGGCGACGGGCGCGGCGGGGTGTGGGCGGCCGAGGTGGCCGACATCCCCACCGACGGCCCGATCCTGCTGGTGCAGCTGCCGGGGCCCGGCGTGGTCCGGCTGCCGGCCGGCCTCAGCCCGATCGCGATCTCCGGCCACCAGCTGATCGGGCTCACCGCGGCCGCCGACCAGCGGCGCAGCGAGTCCTCGGGCACCCTGGTCAGCTACGACCTGGCCAGCCACCGGCTGGGCCGCACCATCGGTCAGGCCAGCTCGCTGACCGTCGACCGCGGCGTGCTGATGTGGCTCGACCGGCCGTGCACGGCGACCGGGGACTGCGTGCTGCACCGCTACGACCTGGCCACCGGCGCGACGTCGGCGCGCGGCTACACCCTGCCCGTCCAGACCTCCCTCGTCGGCGGCGTGCTCAGCCCGGACGGCACCCAGCTGGCCTTTCCGCTGGCCCGGCTCTACGAGGGGCCGCACATCGACGACGCGGGCTTCGGCCCGCCGCTCGACGTGGCGGTGCTGCACCTGGACAGCGGGCTGCTGGAGACGGTGGCCGGCCTCACCCTGCCGCCCACCGAGCTGCCCGGCCTGACCTTCGCCGGGAGCGGCAACTGGCTGGTCATCGCGGTGAACGAGGGCCGCCGCGCCGAGCTGCTGCTCTGGCGGCAGGGAGCGCCCCGGCTGCTGCGTCCGGACGTGCGGGTCGAGGACCTGATGCTGCAGTCGCCGCCGGTGCTCGCCGTCCCGCGCTGACCGCACGCGAGCGTGTCGAGGCCCGACCCGGCCGGGCGGCCAGCCGTCAGGACTTGTGCAGGAACTCGCTGCGGTCGGAGTCGAAGGACTCCCAGAGGAACTCCTGCAGCCCGGGGTGGCCGGCCAGCTGCGGGTCGGCCTCGATCAGCCGCTGCGCCTCGGTCCGGGCCGCGGTGATCAGCGGGGCGTCGGCCAGCAACGACAGCAGCTTCAGCTGGGACTTGCGGCCGGACTGGGCCGCACCCAGCACGTCCCCCTCGCGCCGCTGGGTCAGGTCCAGCTCGGCGAGCGCGAAGCCGTCGGTGGTCTTGGCGACCTCCTCCAGCCGCTGCAGCGCCGGATGGCCGAACGGAAGCTGGCTGAGCATCAGGCACAGCCCGGGGTGCGCGCCCCGGCCGACCCGGCCGCGCAGCTGGTGCAGCTGCGAGACCCCGAACCGGTCGGCGTCCAGGACCACCATCAGCGAGGCGTTGGGCACGTTGATGCCGACCTCGATGACGGTGGTGGCCACCAGCACGTCGAGGGTGCCGGCGGCGAAGGCCGCCATCACCGCGCTCTTGTCCTCCGGCGACATCCGGCCGTGCAGCTGGGCCAGCCGCAGCCCGGCCAGCTGGCCGCTGCTGAGCTCGGCGTAGCTGCCCAGCACGGACGCCGTCTGCGGCTGCCCGTCGGCCGCGGCGCCGATGTCCTCGGCGTCGGACTCGTCGCCGATCCGGGGGCAGACCACGAACACCTGCCGGCCGGCGGCCACCTCCTCGTGGACGCGCTGCCAGACCCGCTCCAGCCAGTCCGGCCGCTCGGTGACCGGCACCACGGTGCTGCTCACGCTGCCCCGCCCGCCGGGCAGCTCGTGCAGCTCGGAGGTCTCCAGGTCGCCGAAGACGGTCATCGCGACGGTGCGCGGGATCGGCGTCGCGGTCATCACCAGCAGGTGCGGCGGGGTGGCCGCCTTGCTGCGCAGTGCGTCGCGCTGCTCGACGCCGAACCGGTGCTGCTCGTCGATCACCACCAGGCCGAGCTCGGCGAACTGCACCTGGTCCTGGATCAGGGCATGGGTGCCGACCACGATCCCGGCGGCCCCGGAGGCCAGCTCGAGCAGCGCCGCGCGCCGGGCCGGCACCGACATCGAGCCGGTCAGCAGCACCACCTGGGTGCCCTGCTCCGCACCGCCCAGCCGGCCGGCCTGGGCCAGCGGGCCGAGCAGCTCGCTGATGCTGTGCTCGTGCTGGGCGGCCAGCACCTCGGTGGGGGCCAGCAGCGCCGCCTGGGCGCCGGCGTCGACCACCTGCAACATCGCCCGCAGCGCGAGCACCGTCTTGCCCGAGCCGACCTCGCCCTGCAGCAGCCGGTGCATCGGGTGTGATTGGGCCAGCTCCGCCTCGATGGTCGCCGCGACCTGGCGCTGCTCGCCGGTGAACTCGAACGGCAGCCGCCGCTCGAAGGCGTCGACCAGGCCGCCGGCCACCCGGGGCCGGGCCAGCGCGGGATTGGCGGCGCTGGCATGCCGGCGCTGGGCCAGCACCAGCTGAACGCCCAGCGCCTCGTCGAAGGCCAGCCGCCGGCGCGCCTGGTGGTACTCGGCCTTGGTCTCCGGGCGGTGGATCCGGCGCAGCGCGGCGTCGAGCTCCATCACCGACGCCCGGTCCCGGACCGCCGGCGGCAGCGGGTCGGGCACCGGGTCCAGCTGGTCCAGCACGAGCCGGACGCAGCGCGCGATCGTCCAGGACGGCAGCCCGGCGGCGGCCGGATAGACCGGCAGCAGCGCGCCGGCGAAGTCCTGCAACTGCTCCTCGGCCTCCGGATCGTCCGGACCGGTCTCGCCCAGCAGGATGTAGTCCGGTGAGTTCAGCTGCAGCTTGTTGCGGAACCGGG
>NZ_DATINC010000144.1:0-23144 GCF_035474675.1 Jatrophihabitans sp.
GAGATCAGCGCCCCGATCGTGATCGGCCGCGACCACCTGGACTCGGGTTCGGTGGCCTCGCCGTACCGGGAGACCGAGGCGATGGCCGACGGCTCGGACGCGATCGCGGACTGGCCGCTGCTCAACGCCATGGTCAACGTCGCCAGCGGCGCCACCTGGGTGTCGATCCACCACGGCGGCGGGGTGGGCATGGGCCGTTCCATCCACGCCGGCCAGGTCAGCGTTGCCGACGGAACGCCGCTGGCTGCCGAGAAGCTGGCCCGGGTGCTGCGCAACGACCCCGGCATGGGAGTGATCCGGCACGTCGACGCCGGCTACCCCCGCGCCGACGAGGTGGCCGCCGAGCGCGGCGTCCGGGTGCCGATGCGCGAGCAGTGAGCCGATGCGCGAGCAGGTGAGCCGGTGCGCGAGCCGACCTCGGGCACGCCGTCGGGCTGTTAGCCTTCTCGGCTGTCACTGCGCGTAACTGAACCTGCGGCGGGCTCCCCCCAAGCTGGTTGCGCCGAGAAGGGTTACCCGTGCTGCCCGCTGTGCCGCCGTTGTCCGCCGCTGCCGCAAACCGCTGGGTCCGGGCCGGGGTGCCGCGCTGGGTCACCGGCGGCGTCCTGCCCGCCCTGTGGCTGGTCGCCGTCATAGTGGCGTTCGCCAGCGACAACACCCAGTGCACCCCGCAGGATCCGTCCGCGTGCGGGCCCGACTCGACGTTTGCGTTCGCGTTCGTGGTGCTGATGGCGACGCCGGTGCTGCTGTGGTGGATGCCGGTGCTCGGCTGCCTCGCCGGGGTGACCTTCGCACTCGCCGACGTGCGCTACGACAACATTCCGGCAGCCCAGTGGGCGTTCGGGGTGCACGGGCTGCTCTGCGCGCTGGTGGGCTGGCGGCTGCTGCGGGGAGCCGCCGAGCAGCGCCGGATCGCCGCGGCAGCGACCGACGGCAGCCAGGTCCCCGCCGCCGCGATAGCGCAACCGACCGGCCTCCCCCTGGGTGCCGGCCGATGGCTGGTGGCCGGGGTGCTGGTGCTGGCCGGCATCGGGTTCTTCGCCTGGTACGGCCACCAGACCTCCGCGGAGCGGGCGCACCTGCGCCGGGCGGTCCAGGTCCAGGCCCGGGTGGTCGAGGTCCGCCCGGATGAGTCCATCACCGTCCAGGCCCGCACCCCGTCATCCGGCACCCGGCAGTACCGGATCGGCGTCTACGACTACACCGCCCCCTATCCGCTGCACTCCAGCACCCCGGTGCTGCTGGACCCGCGGGACCCGGACTGGATCCGGTTGGTCGCCGAGCCGCAGGACGTGACGTACTGGCAGTCCGCCGGCGCCGGAAGCTGGCTGCTGGCCGCTTGCTGGCTGCTGTTCCGCGGGCGCTGGTACCGGCGGCTGCGGGCCCTGGAGACCGGCGAGCACCCGGCGCTGCGGGTCCGGATCCGTCCCGACCACAAGGGCCGCGCGCTGATCCTGCCGGCAGCCGGCAGCGGCTTCGACGCCGAGCGGCCGATCGGCCGGCTGGCCGTCTTCGCGGCGCCACCCCCGGGCGCTGCCGGACCGGCGACCGGCGACCGGCCGGCCGGCAACTGGGAGAACGGCGGCTGGGGACCGGACGACGGGCCGGACCACTACGAGCCGGACGACTACGAGCCGGACGAGGGCTGGGACTACGAGACCCAGGAGGCCTTCGGCCGCACCTGGCGGGACGAGGACCCGGCCGGCGTGGCGCGGTTCGCACCGCCGCCGGTGGTCGAGGATGCGGTGCTGATCGGCGAGCTGGCCGACCGGGGAGTCGCGATGCTGGTCACCGCCGAAGAGACGTTGCTGCCGACCGGACGGCTGCGGGTCGGCCGGCTGCGCGAGAGCCGGCACTCCGGGCCGGGTCAGCACGATCCGGGCCAGCAGCCACACCAGCCACACCAGCCGGACCAGCGGCCGCCGGGCGGGATAGCCGGCTGGTGGCAGCGACTACGGAGCTCCCGCACCCCGGCCGAACCGGAGCTGTTTCCCGGCGTGGCGGTGCAGCCGGCGGCCGGGCAGCTACCGGACCTGCCGCTCACCGTCCGCCCCCGGCTCCGGATCCGGCTGATCGGCGCCGCGATGCTGCTGGCCGGCTTCGTCGGCTACCCGGCCGCCGTCTGGGTGGGCGGGCTCAGCCTGTTCCAGCACGTGCTGGTGGCGATCGGCTTCGGCCGGCTGGCCGTCGCCGGCAGCGCCCGGCTGCTGTCCCGCCTGCGGATCGACCATCCCCGGTTCGAGGTGTCGGGGTCGTGGTGGGCGCACTCGGTGCCCTGGGACCGGCTGCACGGCGTCCGCCGGGACGGCGAGCGGCTGTCGGTGGCCTGGCAGCCCGACGTGGTCGTCGAGGTCGGCCCGTTCGACGATCCGGACGGGCCGCGCGGGCGGCAGCAGCGCGCCGAGCGGCTGGGCGCGGCGATGCTGCTGCTGCGCCAGCGCGCGCTGCTGGGCGGCCTGCCCAGCCGGCAGACCAGCAGCCGCCCGAGTGCGACCTGGATCGTGCTGGCCGGCTACGCCGTGCTGGCCCTGGTCACCTTCTGGCGGCGGTAGCGCGGCTGGCCCGGCCCGTCCGGAAGTGGATCGGCCGGGAAGTGGGTCAGCCGGTCGCCGCGACCAGCGGCCGCACGGCGGCGGTGGCCAGCTCGGCTGGCACGGTGTGCCCGCCGGCGAACTCCCGGTAGTCGAGCGGGTACCCGTCGGCCCGCAGCTGCGCGGCGATCCGCCGGCCGCAGCGCTGGATCGGCAGCACGGTGTCGGCATCGCCGTGCGAGAGGAACACCGCCGGGCGGCCGCGGCGGCGACCGGGCACCAGGAAGCCCGGCGAGAAGGCGAGGATCCGGCTGAACAGCTCGCCGTTGACCAGCCCCACCGACAGGGCGTAGGACGCGCCGTCGGAGAAGCCGGCCAGCGCGATCCGGGCCGGGTCCACCTCGAAGCGGGAGAACACCTCGGCCAGCAGCCGGTCCAGGGTGGCCACGTCCGGGCCGAAGCCGCCGCCGATGATGTCCCAGCTGTAGTCCCGGGATTTCGGCGCCAGCAGCAGGAAGCCGTCCCGTTCGGCGTTCTCGCGCAGCACCGTCAGCACCCGCTCCGGACGCGAGGTGGCGCCGTGCAGCAGCACCACCAGAGGCAGCGCGGCGTCGCCGGCCGACGCCGGCACCAGCAGCAGCGAGTCGTCCCCGCCGCCGGGCAGCTGGTGCAGGCCGGCCGGCAGGGGCGGCTGGTCGGGCTTGGCGGGCCGGGCCGACAGCTGGCCGGCCTGCCAGTCGAGCTGGGCCTGCGCGGAGAAGGTCGAGCTCACGGGTCCTCCCCGGTCCTGGTTCCGATGCCTCATTGTGTCTGCACGATGTCCGGTAAGGTACCGATACGTACGAACCGGACGTGTAAAGGGATCTTGATGGCTCACACCCAGGCGCCGGCCGCCCCCGGCTCGCAGGACAAGGTCCTGCTCATCGTCTGCACCATGATCTGGTGCGACCTGGGCGTCGAATGGGCCAGGACCGTGTTCGAGAACCTGGACGTGGTCTATTGGGACCCGGGCGATCCGTACCCCGCCCTGGTCGAGGAGTGGGAGGGTGACTGGATCATCTCCTACCGCGGTGACCTGATCATCCGGGAGGAGATCTTCACCAGGGCGCGCAAGGGCGCCATCAACTTCCACCCGGCACCGCCCCGGCACCGCGGCCTGGGCAGCCAGTACTACGCCATCTACTCCCAGGCACCGGACTTCGGGACCACCGTCCACCACATGGCCAAGTCGGTCGACACCGGCAAGATCATCCGGGCCGACTACTTCAACATCGCGCCCGGCGAGACCGGCTCGTCGCTGCGGCTGCACGTCGGCGCGGTGTGCCTGGCCCAGTTCTACGACATCGTCACCGACTACATCCTGCCCGGCAAGCCGCTGCCCGAGTCGACCGAGACCTGGGGCGACCGGCTCTACACCAACAAAGAGCTGTTCGCCTGGCTGGACCGGCTGAAGGTCGAGGAGCCCGACCATCCCTGCCTGCGCTAGCTGTTCTGCCCAGGGACGATGACCCAGTACGCGGTCTTCCTGCTGGCCTTCGCGGCTTCGGCCGCCGCTCCCGGTCCGGAGATCGCCGGCCTGCTGGCCCGGACCCTGGGCAACGGCATCCGGTCCGGTGTTCCGCTGGCCAGCGGCATCGTGGTCGGCAAGCTGGCGCTGCTGACCGCCGCGGTGATCGGCCTGACCGGGCTGGTGGCCGCGCTCGGCCCGGTGTTCGCGGTGCTGCGCTACGCGGGGGCGGCGTACCTGATCTGGCTGGGGATCAAGAAGTGGCGCCGGGCCGGCCGGCTGCTCGCCACCGACGTCCCGACCGCGCCGGCCAGCCGCGCCCGCGAGGTGGGGCTGGGCATGGCGATGACCCTGTCCAACCCGATCGCGCTGGTGTTCTACGTCGCGCTGCTGCCGGGCGTCATCGAGGTGTCCGACGTCAGCGTGCAGAGCTACCTGATCCTGTGCGCGATCCTGGTGGCGGTGATGGCGGCGGTGGTGCTCGGCTACGGGCTGATGGCCGAGCTGGCCCGCACCATGCTGTCCGCGACCGACTCCAAGTCCCGGATCGACCGGATCTCGGCGGTGCTGTTCGTGCTGGCCGGGCTGCTGATCGCACTGCGCTGAGGCTGCCGGTTTGACGGGAGTCCGGCGCGGTGGCCATGATCGGGACACGTCGGGTCAACCACGTCCCGTGCCGCCTTTGTTTCGAGGAGCACCCGTGACGAACAGCTCGTACGGCTCATACAGCTCGCCGCCGCCGCAGGCCCCACCCGCCCGGCCGATCGGTGGCGGTGGGATGGCCACCGCGGCCCTGGTGCTAGGCATCCTGGCACTGCTCAGCAGCTGGACCGTGATCGGCGGGGTGCTGCTCGGATTGCTGGCCGTCATCTTCGGCATCGTCGGCCTGCGCCGCGCCAACGGCGGGGTGGCGCTGGGCCGGGGCCGGGCGATCGCCGGCATCATCCTGGGCGTTCTGGGCATCCTGGTCGCCGGCCTGCTGATCGCGGTCGGCGTGTCGCTGTGGAACTCGGACGAAGCCCAGAACCTGCGGGACTGCCTGAAGGATGCCGGCAACAACCAGACCCAGATCCAGCAGTGCGAGGACGAGTTCCGCGGCCAGGTGGGCGGCAGCTGATCCGGCTGGAGTAGGCAGCAGTTGATCATCGGTAGGCGGTCCGCCGGTACCGCGGCAGACCCCGCTGTACCAAGATGTGCCGCATGACCCTGCACCTGGCCACCACCCCGGCTGCCAACGAGTTCCTGGCCGATGACCCGCTGGCCCTGCTGGTCGGCATGCTGCTCGACCAGCAGATCCCGATGGAGAAGGCCTTCACCTCGCCGCAGGTGCTCGCCGAGCGGATGGGCGTGGCCCGGCTGGACGCCGGCCAGATCGCCGACTACGACCCGGCCGCGTTGGAGGAGCTGTTCCGGCAGGTGCCGGCGCTGCACCGGTTCCCGGCCGCGATGGCCAAGCGGGTGCAGGAGCTCTGCCGGGCGCTGGTGGCGCAGTACGACGGCGACACCGCCTCGGTGTGGAGCACAGTTGGGGACGGCCGGGAGCTGGTGAAGCGGATCGCCGGCCTGCCCGGCTTCGGCGAGCAGAAGGCCCGGATCTTCACCGCGCTGCTCGGCAAGCAGTTCGGCATCCAGCCGCCCGGCTGGCAGCAGGCGGCGGCCGCCTACGGCGAGCCCGGCTTCCGCTCGGTCGCCGACGTGGTGGACGGCGAGTCGCTGGCCAAGGTGCGCGAGTTCAAGAAGCAGGCCAAGGCTGCCGCCAAGGCCTCGTCATGAAGCTCTCCGACGCGGTCGTAGTAGCCGAGGCGGGCGGATGGTCGACGTTCCTGCCGGGACTACCGATCTCCGGCCACGGCGGCACCTTCGACGAGGCGGTGAGCGATCTGGTCTCGGCACTGCGCGAGTACGCCGGGGACTGGAATGACCACTTGTATTTCGCTCCCAACCACCGGTGGAACGTGGAACTGGTCCAGCTGGTCGAGCTATCTACCGACGAGCAGCTGCAGGAGTGGATTCTCGGACCGGGCCGGTGAGCTCGGCAGAGATGAGCCTGCTGCTGACCGGTATCGGGCTGCTGGCCACTCAGGATCCTGAGTTCGGCGAGATCGCCGACGCGGCGCTGCTGATCGACGGCGAGACGATCGGCTGGCTCGGCCCCGCGGCCCAGGCGCCGGACGCCGATACCGCGCTCGACCTGGGTGGCCGGTGCGTGCTGCCGGGCTTCGTCGACTCGCACGCGCACCTGGTGTTCGCCGGCGACCGGGCCGAGGAGTTCGCCGCCCGGATGACCGGCCAGCCCTACACGGCCGGCGGCATCCGGTCCACGGTGGCCGCCACCCGGGCCGCGTCCGACGACCAGCTGCGCGCCAACCTCGCTCGGCTGGCCGCCGAGCTGCACGCGGCCGGGGTGACCACCTTCGAGTGCAAGTCCGGCTACGGCCTGGACGTGGCCACCGAGCAGCGCTCGGTCGCGATCGCGGCGGAGCAGACGCCCGAGGTGACCTTCCTCGGCGCGCACGTGGTGCCGGCCGGTGTCGACCGCGGCGAGTACCTCGACCTGGTGTGCGGCCCGATGCTGGCCGCCTGCGCGCCGCACGCCCGCTGGGTGGACGCCTTCTGCGAGCGGGGTGCCTTCGACGTGGACGAGAGCCGGGCGGTGCTCGAAGCCGGCATCGCTGCGGGCCTGCGACCGCGGCTGCATGCCAACCAGCTGACCGCCGGCGGCGGGGTGGCGCTGGCCGTCGAGCTGGACGCCGCCAGCGCCGACCACTGCACCCACCTGACGGCCGCCGACATCGACGCGCTGGCGGGCTCGGACACGGTGGCCACCCTGCTGCCGCTGGTCGAGTTCTCCACCCGGTCGCCCTACCCGGACGCCCGCGGCCTGCTGGACGCGGGCGCCACCGTGGCGCTGGCCACCGACTGCAATCCGGGCTCCGGGTTCTCCACCTCGATGCCGCTGGCGATCGCGCTGGCCGTCCGGGAGATGCGGATGACCCCGGCCGAGGCGGTGTACGCGGCCACCGCCGGCGGCGCCCGGGCGCTGCGCCGGGACGACATCGGCCGGCTGGCGGTCGGCCTGCGCGCCGACCTGACCGTGCTGGACGCGCCCAGCTACCTGCACCTGGCCTACCGGCCCGGCGTGCCGATCGTCCACCGGGTGTGGCAGGCCGGCCAGGAGATCCCGCTGCGCTGACGAGGGGGCTTGCGCCCGGTGCTTGGCTGGAGGGGTGCTCCGCCCGTCGAGCAGGCCGTACGTCGACCGGGCCGAGGCCGGCGCCGTGCTGGCCGAGCGGCTGGTCGCGCAGCCGGCCGTGCCTGCCGGCGACCTACTGGTGCTCGGCCTGCCACGCGGCGGCATCCCGGTCGCCGGCCCGGTGGCCAGCCGGCTGCAGGCCCCGCTGGACGTGCTGCTGGTACGCAAGGTGGGCCTGCCCGGCCAGCCAGAGCTGGCGATGGGCGCGGTGGCCGCGATCGGGAATCGGACCGTGGCGGTCGCCAACGACACCGTGCTGCGGCAACGCGGCGTGCCGGCGGCGGAGTTCCGAGCCGCCTGCGACGACGAGCTGATCATCTTGTACCAGCAGGCGATTCGCTACCGCGGCGACCGTACCCCGCTGGAACTACCAGGCCGGCCGGTGATCGTGGTGGACGACGGGTTGGCCACCGGCGCCACCATGCGGGCCGCGGTCGCCGTCCTGCGGGCCGCCGGCGCCGGCCACCTCACGGTGGCGGTCCCGATCGGCGCGCCGCGCAGCTGCCAGGAGCTGGCCGGGCAGGTGGAGGCACTGGTCTGCCCCTGGCAGCCGGCGGACTTCCGCTCGGTCAGCCAGGGCTATCGGGACTTCTCCCAGACCAGCGAGGCAACCGTGATCGACATCCTGGCCACCTCAAAGTGAGCCGGCTCGGAACTCACTCGGTCAGCTGGTAGTCCAGCCGGCCGAACCGGATCAGCGGCTGCACCTGCCCCGGCGTTCTGGTCGAGAACAGCTGCAGGTCGAAACTGAGGAACGCCACGTTGTCCGGCGACGGCGGATGGCTGCCGAACCAGTTGTCCACCGCGGCCGCGGTGTCGGCCGGCACCGTGTCGGTATAGCCGAAGGTGGGCCGGTAGAACACCGGCGTCAGCGACACCAGGTCCGTCGGGCCCAGCGGTCCGTCCGGCGGCGCCAGCCGGTAGCCGTAGCTGCCACCCAGCTTCTGCGTCACCTCGGCAGCCGTCGGCGGGGCGCCGAGCACGTCGGTGAACATCGTGGTCAGGGCGGCGGCCAGCTGCGCCCGGCCGCCCGTGCCGAACAGCAACCCGGAGTCCCAGAGCAGGCTCGGCACCGCCAGGTTGGTGAAGGTCAGCGGCGGCGTCCGGTAGACGAACTGGTCGTTGGTGACGGTCCCCGGCACCAGGTTCTGGTTGCGGCTGACGGAAAGGCCGGCCCGGGCGTTCTGGTAGGTCACCACGTTGAGTTTGTCGTAGGAGATGACATAGACCAGCCGGGAACCAGCCGAAACGCCCTCGGCGAACAGGTAGGTCAGGCTCTGCGGCGGCGGGCCGATGGGCACCTCCGGCTGCTGCAGCGGGTGTAGTACGCCGGACGGGTCCAGGTAGCCCAGCACCGGGATCGCGCCGTCCGGGCCCCAGCTGTCGGTTCCCGGCTCGCGGGCCAGCACCAGCGCGGCCAGCAGCTGCTCGCCGCCGTCGCCGGAGCGGGACCGGGTCCGCAACTGCCAGCTGTAGCTCTCCCGTGGAACCAGGCTGTCGCCGGAGCCGTCCGGGTTCACCGGTGTCGTCGGCACGAAGCCCCAGGTGTCGGCCACCCTGGTGGCGAGGTCGGCCAGCGCGGCCAGCGCGGACCGGCCGGGGGTCTCCGGCCCGGGTCGGGCGGTCGGGCCGATCAGCGTGGCCAGGTCGGCCTTGATCGCGGCGGCGTTGCCGGCATACTCGGCCAGCGCCGGAAACGGGTCCGGGCCACTGTCGGCAGACCGCAACGGAGCCGGGCCGTAATTGAGGCCGACGGTGATGGTGGCGACGTCCTGCGCCGCCAGCTGCAGCTCGAAGCCGGCGGAGTAGGTCCAGGCCAGCACCTTGGCGATCCGGGCCGGCACCGGTTCGGTCCCGGCAATCTGGTCGGCGGAGTAACCGGCCAGCGCGCTCTGGTTGACCAGCCGCGGGGCGGTCGGGTACGTGCGCAGCGCCACCGGGATGTCCAGCTGGCCGAGGTCGGTGCTGATCACCGCCCCGTTCAGGTGCGCCGGGTCCGACGGCAGCGGGTTGACCAGCTGCAGCTCCGTCGAGGTCTGGTGCCCCTCGGCGTCGGCGATGGCGCACTCCAGCGCGGTGATGCCGAAGCCGGGGTTGAGGAACAGCCGGCGGTGCTGCGCACGGTTCTTCAGGGTCAGCAGCAGGGTCGCCGCGCTATCTGCCGCGTCCAGGTTCACCGTGCCGGTCAGGCTGTACTCCGGCACCCAGCGCACTCCGTGCAGCACGCTGCCGACGGCCAGCACCGCCTGGTCGGCGATCAGCGGCGCGAGCACCGGCACCGTCAGCCCCACCGAGCCGGCCAATCCCGCCAGGCTCGAGGTCTGCTCGGTGATCGGCACCGGCTCGCCGCGCAGGTACACCGTGCCGGTGAGCAGGCCGGTCAGGTTCTGGTTCGCCAGCGCCAGGTGGGCCAGGTCGATGTCGAGGGCGTCGGCGAGCCCGCTCAGCGTGT
Source organism: Jatrophihabitans sp. (assembly GCF_035474675.1). Lineage (GTDB taxonomy): Bacteria > Actinomycetota > Actinomycetes > Mycobacteriales > Jatrophihabitantaceae > Jatrophihabitans_A. The sequence continues at coordinate 9,744 of NZ_DATINC010000144.1, forward strand.
CGCCCAGGCTCACCGGCGCGCTGAACCCGTCGATGGTCAGGGCCGCCCCGTCCCGGAACAGCGGGGCCTGGTCGGCGAAGGCGTCGGCGAAGACCACCGCCGGGACGCCCAGGGCGGCCATGCCGACCGAGAGGCTGTCGTGCTCGCCGACCGTCCAGTGCGCGGTGCCCAACTGCAGTTCGGTGCCGGTCGCGAGCACGTCGGTGGTCGCCGACAGCAGTTCGGCCACCGCCTGGACCGAGACCACGAACCGGTCGGCCAGCTGCCGCAGCGTGGAACTCCTCGACAGGTTCACCGGATCGGCCTGCGCCGTGCCGGCCAGCCGGTGGCTGCCGGCGTCGGCACCGGTACTGCCGAAGCTCGCCTGCACCGTCGAGGCGACCTGCACTACCGCGTCGGTGTCGTAGCCGCCCGAGAGGTTTCCCCGTAGCAGCTGCTCCAGCGACTGCCGGGCCGCCGTCAGGTCCAGCGCCGAGCTGCCGGCCTGGATCGGGGTCAGCTGCTGGGCGATCTTGGCCGCCAACACCGACCTGGCGGCCACCAGCGCGTCGAAGTCGGCCTCGCTGGTGGCGGCGTAGCTCGGCGACAGCACCAGGTCCACGGTGGCCAGCAGGTCCCGGGCCCAGTCGGAAACGTCCACCGACTGGAACATCAGGGTCTGGGTGTCCGAGCCGAACGGCGGGGTCTGCCCGGACAGGTAGGAGCGGATCGGCACGGTGCGCGAGATCAGGCTGTTCGACAGCGGCGGCAACCCGAGGACGGCCTGCTGGCCGCCCAGGCTGACCCGCCGGATGGCGTGCCCCGGCGGCGGTCCGGCTAGGTCGTCAGGGGCGCCGAACCGCACCGCGTAGTGCCGCTGTTCGCCCTCCTCCCGGGCCGGGGCGGTGGCCAGCCACAGCTGCCCGCCGTAGGCCTGGGCCAGTGCGGTGGCGAATCCGGTCAGGGTGGCCGGTTCGCCAGTTGTTGCCGGGGGAATCGTGCTGGCGGCCTGTCGGGCCTCGGGCCCGCCGGTGGAGTTGCCGGCGGTCTCGTCCGCCGGCTGGCTGATCGTGACCGTGACCGACAGCTCGGTCAGCACGTCGGTGACCGGTGGCGCCGCCGGCAGCGCGGCCCGCAGCACCGCACCCGGCGGCGGCAGCAGGAGCCGGCTGGCCGGATCGACCACCGGCTGGTCCAGCATGGCCTGCAGGAATGCCTGGTAGCCCAGCGGCGTGGCCAGCGCCGGGGTGACCAGGCCGAAGGTGTTCGCCAGCGTCTGCTCGGGACCGACCACGAAGGTCTGGCTGCCGATCGAGAATTGCGCGCCGGGCTTGAGAAAACCGCCCAGCGCCGCGTTGCACTCGGCCAGCAGCACGGCGTCGGCGATCCCGAACGTCGTCGCCAGCGCCACGAGCGTCGTCGTGGGGTCCAAGCCACCCGCCGTCGGTGCCGAGCCACCGGCCGTCGGTGCCGAGTCACCCGCCGTCGGCGCCGGGCAGACCAGCACGGCGCCCGGACGCAGCAGCCCGGCCTGGTCGGCGACGGCGTCGATCAGCTGCACCAGGCTGGGCTGCTCGGCCGGGAACGCCAGCCGCAGGCTGGCCAGCGAGTCGTCCGGGCCGGTCTCGACCGAGCCGAAGCCGGTCACCGCCACGGCCTGCCCGGGCACGAACACCCCGCCCTGGTCCTGGTTCTGCTCGCCGAGCAGCTGGCTGGTCAGCCCGAACAGCCCGGCGATCTGGGCCAGGGTCTGGCCAGGCTGGATGCCGTAGGGGCTGGCCGCCAGCGTCGCCGGGTCCAGCAGCGCGGGCAGCAGCACCACCACCGAGGTGGCCAGCACGCTGGTGGAGTTCGCGGCGGCGAAGTCGGCCAGGCTGAGGCCTGCCGCCTCGTCGAGGAACTGGCGCAGCGAATCGGCCGGTGCGGCAACGGTGTCCTGGCCCACCTGCAGCCGGGTGTTCTGCGGCAGCAGGCCCGGCAGGTCGCCGTTGAGCGTGCAGAAGGCGACCAGGTCGCCGCCGAACAGCTCGGCGACCAGGGCGCTGACGGTGCTCGGGGCGCCGGTCAGCCGGCGGTCGACCGAGTACGTGGTTCCGCTGCCGCCGGCTGCGAAGATGCCGTTCAGGTACTGGTTGGCGACCGCGATCTCTTCGACCGTGGTGGTCACGCCCAGCCCGGCGAAGTCGGCCACCAGCGAGTCGAACGTCGAGCCGGCGGTGCTCACCTCGATCGATTCGACCTGCAGGCTCAGCCCGTCGGCGATCAGCCCCGGCACCGCCGAGTTGGCCCGGGCGATGTCGCCGGGCGTGCACTGCGACCGGGCCGCGTACTGCGCCAGCGACCAGTCGGCGGTCACCGTCCCGGTGGTCGCTGCGATCGCCAGGCCGGTGCCGGCCGGCACCGGCGCCTCGCCGTTGCGCCAGCCGCCGAGCAGGGCAGTTGCGGTAGAACCGACCCGCTGGGCGAAGGCGTTGACCGTCTCACCGTGCTCGAGGAGGCCGTACCGGGGCAGCTGCACGGTGCCGGCGAACAGCGCGTCGACCGCCCGGTCGGCGTTGTCCCGCAGCAGGTTCTCGGCCGGCACCGAGTAGTCGCCGGCCACCGTGGCCAGTTGCTGCCCCTGGCTCACCTCGTGGGTCCGGATGGCAAGCCCGGCCAGCTGGCTGGTGAACGCGTACACACCGCTGAGGTAGCCGGCCAGCGGCGCCACGGACGGGGCCAGCGGCTGGTCGGCCAGCGGGGTGGCGATGCGGACCTCGACGCCCGGCCGGCGCAGCTGGGAGAAGGCGGCGGCGAACTCCCGCGCATGGGCGGCTGCCGACCGCAACGCCTGCCCGGACGGCACCGCCGGCGCCGGCAGGTAGGTGCCGGCCTGCAGCCCGCCGGCCACCTCGATGGTCACAGCGGGCGTGGTGCCGGCGACCGTGTAGGCCCAGGTGGTCCCGGGCCAGTCGGACAGGCCGGCCAGCCGGTCGGGGATCGGGATGCCGGCGATCGGGTCGCTGACCACGGCCTCGTTGCCGAACACGTCGTGCATGGTATGGCCCAGCCGGGCCGTACTGCCGGCTGAAATGCCGGGCACCCATGATGGAATTCACGGTGCTCACCGCACGATCGATTCCTGGAGTCTTCATGCGCCTGGCGACGACGGAGGAGGGAAACGCCCTGCTGGCGAGCGACCCGCTGGCGCTGCTGATCGGGATGCTGCTGGACCAGCAGGTCCCGATGGAGAAGGCGTTCAGCTCGCCGCAGCTGCTGGCCGAGCGGATGGGCGTCGCCCGGCTCGACGCGGCGGTGATCGCCGGCTACGACCCGGTCGGGTTCGAGGAGCTGTTCCGCAGGACGCCGGCCCTGCACCGCTTTCCCGCGGCCATGGCCGTGCGGGTGCAGCAGCTGTGCCAGGCGGTGGTGCAGCGTTACGACGGCGAGACGGAGCGGATCTGGGCCGAGGCCGGCACCGGCCGCGAGCTGGTCGAGCGGGTGACGGCGCTGCCCGGTTTCGGTGAGCTGAAGGCCCAGATCTTCACTGCGTTGCTGGCCAAGCAGTTCGGCGTCCGGCCCGCCGGCTGGCGGGAGGCTACCGGCATCTTCGGGGTGCCGGGCACGTTCCGGTCCGCCGCCGACGTGGTGGACGCCGAGTCCCTGCGGCGGGTGCGGGCCTACATCAGGCAGCAGAAGTCGCCGACCGCCCGACCGGCAGCCCGGCTCAGCTGAACCGGCGGGCGATCGCCTCCGCGCGGGCCACCAGGTCGAGGTCGTGGGCCACGCCCGCCACATAGAAGATGATGTAGTCGGCGCCGGCCTGCAGTGCCGCGTCCACCCGGGTCGCGATCTGGTCGTCGGTGCCGATAATGGTGTTGGCGGCGAACTCCTCGTAGCCGAGGCCGCCGCGGGCCTTCTCGGTGGCCTTGACCGGGTCGTCGCCGGGATCGAGCGGGAACACGGGCAGGTTGGTGGACTTGATGATCTCGGCGTAGTCCCGGCCGACCGTCTCGCAGTGCTGCTTGAGGATCGCGAGCTTGTCGGTGATGGTGGCGGGGTCGCCGGCCCCGACGTTGGCCGCGTCGCCGTACTGGGCGACCAGCTTCAGGGTCACCTTCTCGCCTCCGCCGCCGATCCACAGCGACGGGTGCGGTTTGCGGACGCCCTTGGGTTCGTTGATCGGCTTGTCCACCGAGTAGTACTTGCCGTTGAAGGTGAACTCGTCCTGGGTCCACATGCCGACCACGATCTCGACGGCCTCCCGGAAGGCACCCATCCGGTCCTTGAGCTCGGGCCATTCGTAGCCGTACGCGCGCCACTCGTGCTCGTACCAGCCGGCCCCGATCCCGGCGTAGAGCCGGCCGTTGCTGGCCACGTCGACGGTGGAGGAGATCTTGGCGTACAGCGACGGGTTGCGGTAGCCGTTGCAGCCGACCATCTGGCCGATGTTGACCCGCTTGGTGTCGCGGGCCAGCGCCGCGGTGGCCGTCCAGCACTCAAAGGTGGTCTCGGTGCTCGGCCGGGGCACGGTGTGGAAGTGGTCGTAGAGCCAGATCGAGTCCCACGAGCCTTCGTCGGCGGCCCGCGCGACCGCGGTCATCGCCTCCCACTGCTGGACCGGGTCGCCGATCCCGACCAGATCCATCCGCCAGCCCTGCGGAACGAAGATGCCGAAGCGCGTCATGGCCTTCAGTCTGCCGCACCGCAGCCACCCGCGGGCAAGAGCACCCGGACATCGGACAGGCCGGCTCAGGTCACCGCCACGATGTCGGCCTGGACCAGCTCGCCGTCCTCGATCCGCAGGAAGCCGGCGGTGCCCTCCGGCTGGCGCCGCTTGTCGGTGGGCGAGCCGGGGTTGAAGATCCGCTGGCCGTCGTGCACCTCGTTGAGCGGGATGTGCGAGTGCCCGAACACCACCAGCCGGGCATCGGGGAACCAGCGGCGCAGCCGGGCCGGACGCCCGGCCGCCGCGCCGCTGTCGTGCACCATCGCCACCGGCAACCCGGCCAGCTCCAGGGTGAGGGTGTCCGGCGCGCCCCAGTACGCCACGTCCAGGCCGTCGTTGTTGCCGCGCACCGCATGCACCGGCGCCCACTGGGACAGCTCGTCCAGCACGTCGGGGGTGCAGACGTCGCCGGCGTGCAGGATCACCTCGGCATGCTCCAGCAGCCGCGCGACCGCCGGTGGGCAGGACTTCCAGAACCGGGGCGCGTGGGTGTCGGACAGGACGGCCACCCTCACGCATCCCAGCCTGGCACAGGCAGACTGTCCGCCGTGACCGACCAGCCCCCTGTTGACACCGACCAGCCACCAGCTATGCCCGCATCGTCTGCCTACACCGTGCACCGGCACTCCTACGGCGACGACGAGTCCCAGTACGGCGAGCTGTACCTGCCAGCAGGTGACAGGCGGCCGGGCACCGTGGTGGTGATCCACGGCGGGTTCTGGAAGGCCCGCTACGGCGCCGAGTGGGGCGCGCCGCTGGCTGCCGATCTCGCCGTCCGGGGCTGGGCGGCCTGGAACCTGGAGTACCGCCGGGTCGGCAACGGCGGCGGGTGGCCGGCCACCCTGACCGACGTGGCGGCCGGCATCGACGCCCTCGCCGACCTGCAAGCCTCCGCCGGTCTCGACACCGGACGGGTGGTGGCGCTCGGGCACTCGGCGGGCGGCCACTTGGCCGCCTGGGCAGCTGGCCGGCCGGTGCTGCCGGCGGATGCGGTCGGGGCGGCGCCGAGGGTCCGGCTCACCGGGGTGATCGCGCAGGCCGGAGTGCTGGACCTGGCCCGGGGCGCCGCCGACCAGCTGGGCAGCGGGGCGGTGCCGGCCCTGCTCGGCGGGATGCCGGCCGACCGACCCGAGCGGTACCGGCTGGCCAGCCCGCGCGAGCAGCTGCCGGTTCCGGTGCGCTGCCTGCACGCCCGCGACGACGACGTGGTGCCGTTCTCGCAGAGCGCGGACTACGTGGCCGCGGCCCGGGCCGCCGGCGCGGACGCCGGTCTGGTCGAGGTGCCCGGCGGCCACTTCGGGGTGATCGACCCGGCCGCGCCTGCCTGGCAGGCGGCCCTCGACCTGTTGCCGGACCTGCTCGACGGCTGAGCCCGTTCCGGGCGACACCTGGGCGGCCGAAGCCGGGCCCGTTCCGAACGGCTGAGCCCGTTCCGAACGACGCCCGGACGGCCGGGAGGTTACCGTGTAGTAACCCCGGCCGATCGGCACCTCGGCCGGACCAGAACTCCAGCCGCACGGACGAGGGAAGCACCCATGACCACCGAGGCATTCGTCTACGACGCGATCCGGACGCCACGCGGCCGGGGCAAGCAGACCGGGTCGCTGTACGAGGCAAAGCCGGTCTGGCTGGTGGCCGGCCTGATCGCCGAACTGCAGCGCCGCAACCCGGGCCTGGACCCGGCCCGGATCGAGGACGTCATCCTCGGCGTGGTGTCGCCGATCGGTGACCAGGGCGCGGTGATCGCCCGCACCGCGGCGCTGGTCGCGGGCCTGACCACCTCGGGCGCGGGCGTCCAGGTCAACCGGTTCTGCGCCTCCGGGCTGGAGGCGGTGAACTTGGCCGCCCAGAAGGTCCGCTCCGGCTGGGAGGACCTGCTGCTGGCCGGCGGCGTCGAGTCGATGTCCCGGGTGCCGATGGGTTCCGACGGCGGCGCCTGGGCGATGGACCCGGAGACCTCCTACGCCACCAGCTTCGTTCCGCAGGGCATCAGCGCCGACCTGATCGCCACCCTGGAGGGGTTCAGCCGCGCGGACGTGGACTCGTTCGCGGTCGACTCCCAGACCAAGGCGGCCAAGGCACAGGCCGACGGCGCGTTCAGCCGGTCGCTGGTCCCGGTCCGGGACCGCAACGGCCTGACCCTGCTCGACCACGACGAGTTCCCCCGGCCCGGCACCACCGTCGAGACGCTGGCCAAGCTGCCCGCCTCGTTCGAAGGCATCGGCGAGCTGGGCGGCTTCGACGCGGTGGCCCAGCAGAAGTACCACTGGGTGGAGCGAATCCACCATGTGCACACCGCCGGCAACTCCTCGGGCATCGTCGACGGGGCGGCGCTGCTGCTGGTCGGCAGCGAGCAGGCCGGCACCGAGCTCGGCCTGCGGCCGCGGGCCCGGATCGTGGCGACCGGCGTGGTGGCCCAGGAGCCGACCATCATGCTCACCGGGCCGGCGCCGGCCGCCCGCAAGGCACTGGCCAAGGCCGGCCTGGACGTCGGCCAGATCGACCTGTTCGAGGTCAACGAGGCCTTCGCCGCCGTCGTGCTGAAGTTCCTGCGCGACCTGGACGTGCCGGCCGAGAAGGTGAACGTCAACGGCGGCGCGATCGCGCTGGGCCATCCGCTCGGCGCCACCGGGGCGATGATCCTCGGCACCCTGATCGACGAGCTGGAACGCCGCGACCAGCGCTACGGCCTGGCCACGCTGTGCGTCGGTGGCGGCATGGGCGTGGCCACCGTGGTGGAGCGGATCTGATGACGGCCACCACCGAGGCCACCGACCGGATCGGCGTGATCGACTGGAGCCGGGACGCCGACGGCATCGTCACGCTGACCATGGACGATCCCGGCCAGCGGGCCAACATTATGAACCGCGCCTTCACCGAATCGCTCGGCCCGGTGCTGGACCGGCTCTACGCCGAGCAGGACGCCGTCACCGGGGTGATCCTCACCTCGGCCAAGGACACCTTCTTCGCCGGCGGCGACCTCAGGCTGCTCAGCGGAGTCACCGACGAGACCGCGGCGGAGTTCTTCGCCGCCGTCGAGCAGGTCAAGGCGGAGCTGCGCCGGCTGGAGACCTTTCCCCGTCCGGTGGTGGCGGCGCTGAACGGCACCGCGCTCGGCGCCGGGCTGGAGATCGCGCTGGCCTGCCACCACCGGATCGCGCTGGACCGCGCAAAGGCCGAGTTCGGCCTGCCCGAGGTGACCCTCGGCCTGCTGCCCGGCAGCGGCGGCGTCACCCGGACCGTCCGGATGCTCGGCATCGCCGACGCGCTGACCAAGCTGCTGCTCAAGGGCCAGCGGCTGCGTCCCGCCCAGGCGGTCGAGACCGGCATCGTGGACGAGCTGGCCGGCAGCCCCGACGAGCTGCTGGCCGCGGCCCGGCGCTGGATCGAGGCCAATCCGGAGCCGTCCCAGCCCTGGGACCGCAAGGGCTACAAGATCCCCGGCGGTACCCCTGCCAACCCGTCGTTCGCGGCGATGCTGCCGGCCTTTCCCGCCACCCTGCGCAAGCAGCTCAAGGGCGCGCCGATGCCGGCTCCGCACCACATCCTGGCGGCGGCCGTCGAGGGCAGCCAGGTAGACCTGAACACCGCACTGCGGATCGAGAGCCGCTACCTGACCGACCTGGTCCGCGGCCAGGTCGCCAAGAACATGATCTCGGCGTTCTGGTTCGACCTGAACGCCATCAACGCAGGCAGCAGCCGGCCGGCCGGCCATCCGCCGCGGACGGCAAGCCGGGTCGCGGTGCTCGGCGCCGGGATGATGGGCGCCGGGATCGCCTACGTGGCGGCCCGCAACGGGCTCGAGGTGGTGCTCCGCGACGTCTCGATGTCCGCCGCCGAGAAGGGCAAGGACTACTCCCGCAAGCTGCTCGACAAGGCGGTCGAGCGCGGCCGGCTGTCCGAGGCCGGCCGGGACGAGGTGCTCGACCGGATCACCCCCACCGACTCGGTGGCCGCACTCGCCGGCTGCGACCTGGTCATCGAGGCCGTGTACGAGAACGTGGCGCTCAAGCACCAGGTGCTCGCCGAGGTGGAGGCGGTGGTGGCGCCGGACGCCCTCCTCTCCTCGAACACCTCGACGCTGCCGATCAGCACGCTGGCCGACGGGGTGCGGCGCCGGGAGGACTTCCTGGGCCTGCACTTCTTCTCCCCGGTCGACAAGCTGCCGCTGCTGGAGATCATCCGCGGTGAGCAGACCTCGGACGCGGCCCTTGCCCGGGCGCTGGACTTCGCCCGGCAGATCCGCAAGACCCCGATCGTGGTCAACGACAGCCGGGGCTTCTTCACCAGCCGGGTGATCGGCACCCATCTCAACGAGGCGCTGGCTCTGCTGGGCGAGGGCGTGCACCCGGCCACCATCGAGCAGGCCAGCACCCAGGCCGGCTATCCGGTGGGTGCCCTGCAGCTGGCCGACGAGCTGAACCTGGAGCTGTTCGCCAAGATCCGCGACGAGGCCCGGGCCGCGGCGCAAGCCGCCGGCGGCACGTTGGCGGCCCATCCCGGCGAGGCGGTCACCGACCGGATGCTGACCCTCGGCCGGCCGGGCCGGCTGCGCGGTGCCGGCTTCTACGACTACGACGAGGCCGGCCGGCGGGTCGGCCTGTGGCCGGGGTTGGCTGCCGAGTTCGGAGCAGCCGGGGACCCGGCCAGCGAGGACCTGGCTGAGCTGCAGGAGCGGATGCTGTTCGCCGAGGCGATCGAGTCGGTGCGCTGCCTGCAGGAGGGCGTGCTCACCAGCGTGGCCGACGCCAACATCGGCTCGCTGCTGGGCATCGGCTTTCCGCCGTGGACCGGCGGGGTGCTGCAGTACATCAACGGCTACCACGGCGCGGGGAAAGGCGCGGGCAACGGCGGAGGAAAGGCAGCCGGCACCGGCCTGCCTGGCTTCCTGGCCCGGGCCGAGCAGCTCACCGAGCGCTACGGGCCGCGGTTCAGCCCGCCGGACCTGCTGGTCAGCAAGGCCGCGAACGGGGAGACGTTCTGATGGCCGATGGGGGCGGCCCGCTCAGCGGCGTCCGGGTGCTGGAGCTGCCGGCCATCGGGCCGGTGCCGTTCGTCGGGATGCTGCTGGCCGACCTCGGCGCGGAGGTGACCCGGATCGACCGGCTCTCCCCCGGCACCGACGCGCTGACCACCATCCTCGGTCCGGGCGGTCCGCTGGGCCGGGGCCGCCGGTCGGTCTGCCTGGACCTGCGCCGGCCGGGGGCGGCCGAGGTGGCGCTGGACCTGGCCGCCGAGACGGACGTGCTGGTCGAGGGGTTCCGGCCCGGGGTGGCCGAGCGTTTGGGCATCGGACCGGTCCAGGCGTTGCGGCGCAATCCCCGGCTGGTCTACGGCCGGATGACCGGCTGGGGCCAGGACGGCCCGCTGGCCTCGACTGCCGGGCACGACATCACCTACCTGGCGCTGTCGGGGCTGCTGCACGGCATCGGACCGGCGGCCGGCCCGCCGGTGCCACCGGCCAACTACGTCGGCGACTTCGGCGGCGGGGCGATGTCGCTGGTCGTCGGGCTGCTGGCGGCCGTGCTCAGCGCCCGGTCCACCGGCACCGGGCAGGTGGTGTGCGCCTCGATGACCGACGGTGCGGCGTACCTGGCGACCATGGTGCGCACCCTGCACGGCCACGGGCAGTGGCGCGACGAGCGAGAGGCCAACATCTTCAATGGCGGCGCCCCGAACTACCGCTGCTACGCCTGCTCCGACGGCCGCTACGTCGCGGTCGGGGCGCTGGAGCCGAAGTTCTGGAACATCCTGCTGGGCATCCTCGGCCTGGACCCGGCCACCACTCCGTCACCGATGAACCCCGACCGTGCCGGCGAGCTGACCGCCCTGCTGGCCGGCGTGTTCGCCGGCCGGCCCCGCGACGAGTGGGCCGAGCTGTTCGCCGACACCGACGCCTGCGTGGCGCCGGTGCTGACCCTGGCCGAGGCGCCGGACCACCCGCACAACCGGGCCCGGCAGGCCTATGCGGAGGTGGCGGGGGTGCCGGTCGCCGCCCCGGTGCCCCGGTTCAGCGCCACTCCGGCCACCGTGGCCGAGGAGCCGCCGGCCATCGGCGCCGACACCGAGAAGGTGCTCGGCGAACTGGGTTACTCCGCCGACCGGCTGGCCGAGCTGCGGGCGGCCGGCGTCGTTGGGTAATGCGGCTGAGCGACGAGCCTGGCCCCTACAACGACGAACGCCGCAGTTCCGGGATCGGAGCTGCGGCGTTCGTGTGTGCGTCGGGGGAACTACACCTCTGCCGGGGTGTTCGTGTTGCCCTCGAGCAGCGAGCGAACTTCAGACTCACGGTAGCGACGGTGGCCGCCGAGCGTGCGAATCGAGGTAAGCTTGCCAGCCTTCGCCCAACGAGTAACCGTTTTGGGGTCGACTCGGAAGAGCGTCGCCACCTCTGACGGAGTCAGCAGCGGCTCAGACTCTGTACGTTGACGAGGATTGGTCATTGACCCTCGCCCCCTTCCTGGATATTTATAACGCGCATCCCGTTGCGACGTCCTAGGAAGTATGCACCAGTTTCTGATGCAACTTGTTGTCTGCACGCTGTGAAGTTGCCCGCTTAACATTACGATTTGGTATCGAAGCTTGATTTCACTGTATTTTCTACACCGTTGGTGATTGAAGCAACACGGCCGGTTAGCGTGTCGGCTGCGACAGCTCTGCGACACGACCGCCGACGTGCTCGACGCCACTGGAAGCGGTGCCTCTAGCGGTGTGCCAGGTGCGGGGGCTGGGATGTACTCTCGGACATACGAATTGATACTCATTCCCGGCGCGGACTTCCCTAGCGACTCCGCCCGGATGACCGTGCGAGCGAGGGGGTCGAGCCATGGGGCGCGGCCGTGCTAAGGCAAAGCAGCAGAAGGTGGCACGGGAGTTGAAGTACAACACCCAGAGCACCGACTTCACTGCACTTCAGCGGGAACTCGGCCATCCGGCCGAACCCAACTACTCAGAGTCACGGCCGGACGGCGATCCCTACGCCGCCGACGACGACTTCGAGGACGAGCAGAGCTGGGTAAGCCCGCCCCGCTAGCACTCGCTGCCCCGCATCGACGCGGACGGCCGGAGTTCACTCGCCTAGAAATGGCAGGCGGCGTAGTCGCCGCTCATCCGTACTCCGCCGCGCCCGTTGCCGGCTGCTTCATCACGGGTGACGTCGCCGAGTCGCCAGGCCGTCAGTCCCTGCGCTGCCAGCAGCTGCAGGGCTGGTTCGGCGTAGCCGGCCGAGGTCACCGCCACCATGCCCACCCCGAGGTTGAAGGCGGGTTCCAGCTCGGCCCGGGGAATGCCGCCGGCCCGGGCGAGCAACTGGAAGACCGGCAGCGGCGACCAGCTGGCCCGGTCGACCCGGGCGGTGAGCCCGGCCGGCAGCACCCGTTCCAGGTTGCCGGCCAGCCCGCCGCCGGTGATGTGGGAGAACGCGTGCACCCGGGCCGGGCTGCCGTCGGCGATCAGCCGAAGGCAGTCCTGGGCATAGACGGTGGTCGGGGTGAGCAGCTCCTCCCCCAGCGTCCGGCCGCCTAGTTCGGCGGGAGTGTCGGTCAGCGCCAGGCCGGCGTCGGCCAGCACCTTGCGGACCAGGGAGTAGCCGTTGGAGTGCACCCCGGACGAGCCGATCGCGATCAGCACGTCACCGGGCTGCACCCGCTCGGCGCCGAGGACCGCGTCGGCGTTGACCACTCCGGTGCCGGCTCCGGAGATGTCGTAGTCATCCGGGCCCATCACCCCGGGGTGCTCGGCGGTCTCGCCGCCCACCAGCGCGCAGCCGGCCCGCACGCAGCCCTCGGCGATGCCGGCCACGATCTGGGCGATCCGCTCCGGCACCACCTTGCCGGTGGCGATGTAGTCGGTCAGGAACAGCGGCTCGGCGCCGACCACCACCAGGTCGTCGATCACCATCGCCACCAGGTCGATGCCGATGGTGTCGTGCCGGTCGAGCTGCTGGGCCAGCACCAGCTTGGTGCCCACCCCGTCGGTCGAGGTGGCCAGCACCGGGCGGGGATAGCGCGCCAGGTCGAGCTCGAAGAGCCCGGCGAAGCCGCCCAGACCGCCCAGCACGCCGGGACGGGCGGTGCGGGCCACCGAGGACTGCATCAGTTCCACGGCCCGCTCGCCGGCCTCGATATCGACGCCGGCGGCGGCGTAGGAGGTCTTCGTCCCGCTGCTGGCGGGCGGGGTGGTCACGACAGGCGCAGCGCGTCGGCGCCGTAGCCCTCGGCCCGTTCGGGTTCCCGGCCGACCCGCTGCGGTTCGGCGGCGCCGCCGTTCACCGCCCGGCCGATCCCCTCCAGGACGTGCTTGCCGACCACCTGCGGCAGCGGAATCGGGTACTTGCCGTCGAAGCAGGCCCGGCAGAGGCGGGTTTTGGGCTGCTCGGTGGCCGCAATCAGGCCCTCCAGGGACAGGTAGCCCAGCGAGTCGGCGCCGAGCGAGGCGCGGATGCCGTTGATGTCCAGGGCGCTGGCGATCAGCTCGGCCCGGGTGGCGAAGTCGATGCCGTAGAAGCACGGCCACTCGATCGGCGGCGAGGCGATCCGGACGTGCACCTCGACCGCGCCGGCCTCGCGCAGCATCCGCACCACCGCGCGCTGGGTGTTGCCCCGCACGATCGAGTCGTCCACCACCACCAGCCGCTTGCCGCGGATCACGTCGCGCAGCGGGTTGAGCTTGAGCCGGATGCCGAGCTGGCGGATGGTCTGGGACGGCTGGATGAA
>NZ_DATINC010000145.1:0-6742 GCF_035474675.1 Jatrophihabitans sp.
AGTACACCTGCGGCGTGGACAGGTCCAGCGGCCCCTGCGGCGGGATGTCGCCCTCGGTGAACTCCTTGGTGTTGGTCACGTCGCTGCTGGCCGCGGCCGCCGCGAAGCCGTAGCCGTGGGTGTAGAAGGTGTGCGCGTTGATCCAGTTGGTCTGGTTGCCGGTCAGCTTGCTCTCGTCCAGCTCCCGCACCCCGACCACGTAGTCCAGGATCTCGCCGTCCACCTCGTAGCGGTCGATGTCGAGCTTGGTGGAGAAGCCGTACTGGTTGCGCAGCTGCTGGAACTTCGTGAAGGTCGGCGACACCACGTTCGGGTCCAGGATGCGCAGGTTGGACACCGTCGGGTCGGTCGCGGTCAGCGCGGCGTTGTCCGGCCGGTTGGTCACCGAGTAGGGCTGGTAGGTGACGGTGCCGCCGTCCTTGTCCGTGACGATGTCATAGGCCTGCCTGGTGGCCTGGATGTTGCGCGCGATGTAGGGCGCTTCCTTGTCGCTGGCGTTCGGCTTGACCGTCACCTGCTGCACGATCGCCGGGTAGATGCCGTTGATGCCGATCGAGAGGACCAGCAGCACCACGAAGGAGATGACCGGGATCTGGGCGCTCTTGAGCCACAGGCTGGCCAGCACCGCCAGCGCGATCAGCACCGCCACCCAGAACAGGATGGTCTTGGCCGGCAGCGAGGCGTTGACGTCGGTGTAGGACGCGCCGGTCACCTTGCCGCGGCCGGAGAACACCAGGCCGTAGCGGTCCAGCCAGTAGGCGCAGGCCTTGAGCGCGATGAAGAAGAACACCAGCATGGTGACGTGCCGGCGGGCCGAGATGGTCAGCTTCGGCCCGGGGGTGGCGATCCGGAAGGCGCCGAACAGGTAGTGCACGGCCAGGCTCAGCAGCAGCGAGAAGATCACCGCGTTGAAGCCGAGCCCCAGCAGCAGCCGGTAGAACGGGTAGTCCCAGGCGAAGAAGGAGATGTCGCGGTGGAACTGCGGGTCCTTGATCCCGAAGGACACCCCGTCGCGCCACAGCTGCCAGGTCTTCCAGTGCCCCTGGGCGGAGGTGCCGGCCACCAAGAACACCAGCACCATCAGCACGCTGAAGATCAGCCGCTTCCTCGGTTCCAGGGCCACCCGGTAGCGCTCCAGGTTCTCCTGCTCCTGCGAGATCGGCCGGAACGGCGGGCGCATCCGGTAGGCGAAGAACACGTTGGCGCCGATGATCGCGGCTATCACCAGGCCCACCAGCAGGAACAGCACGACCCGGGTCCACAGGATGGTGCTGAAGACGCTGCGGTAGCCGACCTCGCCGAACCACAGCCAGTCGGTGTACACCCGGACCAGCGAGCCGAGGACCGACAGCAGGACGAACAGCGAGACGAGTACCCCGATGACGATCTTGCCGCGCCGCGACACCCGGATGCTCGGCATATCAGGCCGCATGGCCACGAGGCTCTCCTCACCCTGCGTCCACGCCCTTGCGGTCGGGGACGGCTGTCGATCCTGCTCTGTTCGGCCAACGTACCGGGCGGGGTAGGCGTTCCGGCCCGGATGGCAGGATCGAACCATGCCTGACGACTCCTCCGCGGCCGGCCCCGCCGGTCGGCGTCCGGACCTGCTGCTCGAGACCGTCGCGGCCGAGATCGAGGCCTACGTCGGCCAGGCCGGCTGGGACCTGGCGCCGGCCCTGTTCGCGCTGGTCCCGACCCGGGTGCTGGCCGCCGACCCGGCCGCGGCGGCCCTGCTGGGCCAGGGCGCGGCCGGCGATCCCGGCGAGATCTCGGCCGACTCCCTCACCCCGGTGGCCCAGGAGGAACTGCCCGACGGCCCGCTGGACGAGGTGCTGGCCCGGATCGGGTGGCCGGAGGAGGTGCTCGGCTGCGCCCTCAGCCAGGAGATCGTCCTGCTGCCGCCATCGGCGGAACCGGACCTGACCGACCTGGCCTCCGAGGCGGCGGCCAGCGTCGCGCTCGAGCATCCGGACCGCCGGGAAGCCAGGCTGGTGGTGGCGGTGCTGCGCGACGGCCGGTCGGCGAGCATCCTGCGGCTGCGGAGCACTGCCGGGACCGGGGAGGACGACCTGCTGACCGGCCCTGACCTGGCGCCCAACCTGGTCGCGGCGCTGAGCGTCACCTTCACCGACTGACCCGTCCGGGCTGGCTGGCCCCCGGGCTGGCTGGCCCCCGGGCTGGCTGGTTCCGGTCCGGCCGGGCTTGGTCGGGGCCGAGCCCTCGCCTCGTCGGGTTCCGGGATCAGCAGTGCGGCACGGCGGCACCGGTGGCCTGCGCGTCCAGGTCGCCGATCGCCTCGTGCAGGGTGGAGACCTTGATGACCTCGAGTCCCGACGGGATGTTGCCCCGGACCTCGGAACAGTTGCTCTCCGGCGCCAGGAACAGGGTGGCGCCGGCCCGCCGGGCCGCGATCATCTTCAGCGCGATCCCGCCGATCGGGCCGACCTTGCCGGACGGTTCGATGGTTCCGGTGCCGGCGATGAACCTGCCGCGGGTCAGGTCGTGGGTGCTGATCTTGTCGATGATGCCGAGCGAGAACATCAGGCCGGCCGACGGGCCGCCGATCCCGGTCAGGCTGAGCGTCACCTGGAACGGCGGCAGGCAGCCCTGCACCACGGTGATGCCGATCCGGGGGGCGCTGCTGCCGGACGCCGGCGCCTGGAGCACCAGGGTGACCTCGACCTGCTTGCCGGCCCTCCGGACCACGGCCGGCAGCCGGTCCCCGGCCCGGTGCGCGGCCAGCACCCTGCGCAGCGCCGGGTCGTCGGCGATCGAGGTCCCGGCCACCGAGACGAACTGGTCACCGGCCTTGAGCGCCGCCGCGTTGGGAGAGTCCTCCGACACCGAGTTGACCCCGAGCCCCTTCGGGTAGCCCAGCTCGCAGGCGGCCGCCTCGACGGCATTCTGCTGCGACAGCACGAAGTCGTCGGAGTTCTGCTGGTCCTGCTCCTCCTGGGTGGTGCCCGGCGGGTAGAGGCTGTCGTGCGGCACCACCACCTCGTCGTGCCGCAGCCAGCCCCGGATCGCGCCCAGGATGGTGGTGTTCTCGGTGCTGGCCGAGACCGTCATCAGGTTCAGGTGGCCGGTGGTGGGGGTCACCGGGTGGCCGCTGACGGCGATGATGTCCTTGCCGTCGTCGGTGCCGAGGGTGTTGAAGGTCGGCCCCGGGCTCTCGACCAGGTACGGCACCTGCATGCCGAAGCTGAGGATGCCCAGCACCAGGCACAGCACGGCCCCGATGACGAGGGTGCGCAGCTGACGGGACATCGCGATCACAGTAGCGGCCGATGCCGGCTGCGGCGGCGGACCGGGGCGTCCGAGTGGTGTGGAGGTGGCGGTCCGGTCAGTCGGTGGCCGGCTGGTCGGTGGCCAGCGCGGGGCTGCTTGCCCGCAGTGCGGCCAGCACGGGCGGCTGTTGCGCGAGCGCCCGCAGCAGGGCCTGGTGCTCGGACACCGGGTCCGCCCGGCGGAACCGACGGCCGGTCTCGCCGGCCGCGCGCCACCAGATCGCGACCGCACCCAGCGCGGTGCTGACCACCGGTGCCAGCAACCACCACAGCCATGCCATGCGATGCACGGTAGGCGGCGGGACCGGCGGGCGGGCGGACGCGCGCCGCGACACCGGTCCAGGTGGCCTTTCTGATCGACTGGTCGACTGGTTAGCCTGGTTGGCCTGGTTGGCCTGGTTGGCCTGGTTGGCCTGGTCGGGCCTGGTCGGGCCTGGTCGGGCCTGGTTGGGCCGGTAGGCGGTGCTCGGCGTTGTCCTTCGCCCTGGGCCGATGTGTACCGCGGCCGGTTCAGCCCGCCGGGCTGGCCGTCCAGCTGTCCCGCTCGGCGGTGTTCGCTGAGGGCGCACGCCGCCGGGCACCGCAGCCAGCCGCCGGCCGTTGGGAGATAACGTGACGGGTATGAGCAACTTCGGGTTCGGCTTCGGGCAGTTCGGCCAGAACGAGCCAGGACGAGATCCAGACGACATCGCGGGCAAGATCCCGCTGTTCGCGGAGTTGCAGCGCCTGCTGGCCGGCTCCGGCGGCCCGGTGAACTGGGATCTGGCACGCCAGCTGGCGATTTCGAGCCTGGCCGGCCAGCACCGCCGGATGACCTCGGCCGACCACGCCGCCGTCGCCGATGCCGTCCGATTGGCCGACGTCTGGCTCGACGGCGCCACCGACCTGCCCTCGGGCATCACCACCGCCGAGGCCTGGAGCCAGATCGACTGGGTGGAGAAGACCATCGGGACCTGGGCTGCCCTGTGCGACCCGGTGGCCAGCCGGGTGGTGTCGGCGATGTCCGGTGCGATCCCACCGGAGGTGGCCGCCCAGGCCGGCCCGATGGCGCCGATGATGAGCCAACTCGGCGGCATGATGTTCGGTGCGCAGCTCGGCCAGGGCATCGCAGCGCTGGCCAGCGAGGTGGTCACCGGAACCGAGATCGGGCTGCCGCTGGGCCCTCCCGGAACCGCTGCCCTGGTGCTGGCCAACCTCGACGCCCTCGCGCAGGACCTGGAACGGCCGGTGGCCGACGTCCGGCTGTTCATGGCGGTGCGCGAGGCGGCGCACCACCGGCTGTTCAACCACGTGCCGTGGCTCCGGCAGCAGCTGCTGGAGGCGGTGGACGCCTACGGCCGCGGGATCAGCATCGACCCCGACGCGATCTCCGCCGCGCTCAACGACATCGACCCGAGCAATCCGGAGTCGTTGCAGAACGCCCTGGCCGGTGGCCTGTTCGAACCGCAGAACACCGACGCCCAGAACGCTGCGCTGCGCCGGCTGGAGACCCTGCTGGCCCTGATCGAGGGCTGGGTGGACGCGGTGGTCGGCCAGGCGATCGGGGACCGGATGCCCGGAGGCCCGGCGCTGGCCGAGGCGATCCGGCGCCGGCGCGCCTCGGGCGGGCCCGCCGAGCAGACCTTTGCCACCCTGGTCGGGCTGGAGCTGCGCCCGCGCCGGTTGCGCGATGCCGCCGCGTTGTGGGCGGCGATGTACCAGATGCACGGCACCTCTACCCGGGACGGTTTGTGGAGCCATCCGGACCTGCTGCCCAGCGCCGACGACCTCGACGACCCGACGACCTTCGCGGCTGGACATGGCGCCGGTCAGGATCTGCGGATGCCAGAGCTGGACGATCCGGACCTGGCCAGCTTCCGGCCGGGGGGCGGGGACGCCGAGGTGCCCGATCTGCCGACCGAAGCGGGGGCACCGACAGCCGAGGCTGCCACCCCGCCGGCGGCCGAGCCGGAGGTGCGCCCGTCCGGCACCGCCCAGGACGGGCCGGACACCCCCGCGGAGCGGGGCGAGGCATCGTCCGGTTCTTCCGAGCCGCCGGACGAGTCGGGCGAGTCACAGTCCGCCAGCCCCGGCAACTGAGCCGCCATGGCCACCCCTTCCAGGAAGCCACGGGCCCGTTCGGTGCGCGGATAGCGCTCGACCCAGGCCCAGAAGGCCCGGTTGTGGCCGGATTCCAGCAGGTGGCTGAGCTCGTGCATCAGGACGTAGTCGATCACCCAGGCCGGCATCGACTGCAGCCGGTGCGAGAGCCGGATGGTGCGGTCGCTGATCGTGCAGGATCCCCAGCGCTGCTGCATGTTGGTGACCCAGCGCACGCTGACCGGCTGGGCCCGCCCGTCCAGGTAGGTGGCCGACAGCTGGCGCGCGCGGTGCAGCAGCTGGCTGTTGCCGGGCCGGGCACCGATGCCCGTCATCCTGGCCTCCCGGCGGGTAACCCGGTCGACCATCTCGGTGACCAGCTGCCGTTCCTCGGCCTTGCTGGTGCGCGCCGGCATCAGGATGACGATCTTGTCGCCCTCGCGGTAGGCGGACACGGTTCGGCGGCGACGGCTGCTTCGCCTGACCTCAATCGGCGGGGATGGGTCGACCATGCCCGTCACCCTAAGCTGCGCCACCGACAATCCGGAGCCGTGACCGGCCGACTGTGCACAAAGTCGAGCCACTGCTGTGATTGGTAGGCCGAAGGCCTTGACATTTCAGGGAAAGGGTCTTTATCCACAACTTTTCAACGAGAGGTGTGGCGCGTCGTCCAGAGGTTATCCACAACTCCTTCCACAAGTGTGGACATGGAGTTGAGGGTTACCGCAGGCCTGTGGATATCCGCCGGCTCGTGTCGGGGCGGTGTGCCACCGTCCTAGCCATGACAGCCCAGTACCCCGATTCCGTTCCCGGCGACCCGCCTTCGGATACCTCCCCCGCGCAGCTGCCGACCGGGCGGCGGCTGAACCGGGCGGCGGTGGTGCTGTGGCGATCGCGGCGGGATGTGCAGCTCGAACTGGGAACCCGCCGGATCGTCGTGGAGGATGTCGGGCCCGAGCAGCTGTCGGCATTGTTGTGGCGGCCAGCCGGCAGCCTGGCGGCCCGTCCGTCCGGCGCCGTGCCGGCCGGGCTCGCCGAACTCGTCGCGGCCCTGGACGACGCCGGCTTCCTGACCCGGGCCACCGGTGCTGCCGGTGAGCGGGCGTCCCCGCCGGCCCGGCTGGCAGCGGACCTGGGCGCGTTGGCAGCCCAGTTCGGAGACGGTGCGGAGGCGGTGCTGCAGGCTCGTCGCACGGCCACCGTGGCGGTGCACGGCACCTCCCGGCTGGCGACCACCGTCGCCGCGACCCTGGCCGCCGCCGGGGTGGGCTGGATCCACCTGGTGCAGGCCGGTGAGGTGTCGGCCAGCGACGTGTGTCCCGGCGGCGTGACGCCCGCCGACGAGGGCCGCCGGTTCGCGGTGGCTGCCGAGGAGG
>NZ_DATINC010000146.1:0-58005 GCF_035474675.1 Jatrophihabitans sp.
ATCAGCTGGTAGCGCTGGGCCAGGTAGGGCAGCGGCTGGTGGCTGTGCTCCCAGTCGATCAGCGACAGCCGGCGGAAGCCGATCACCGCCTCGTCGTCGGACCAGGTGCCGGCGTCGTCCGGGCCGCGGTGGCGCATCTGGGCCAGCGAGGCCTCGATGGCCGCGCGGGTCTCGGGCAGCTGGTCCTCGGCGGCGGGAGCCGCGAGGTAACCGATGAGTCCGCACATGTCAGCCGTCCATCCGTTGCTCGCTGAACTTCGCCGCCGCCGCGTCCTTGGCCGAGATCTGCGCCGGGTTGCCGGCGTCCACCGGGATCGGCCAGCTGAACCCCAGGCCCTCGTCCAGCGGCGAGTACGCGATGCCCGGCATGCCCGGGTACCACTCGTCGGTGAAGCAGTACAGGTACTGGCTGCCCTCGCGGCTCACCGACTGGAACCCGTTGCACACGCCGGGCGGCACCAGCACCTGGACGCCGAGGGAGAGGTCGACGGTGACCACCTTGCCGTAGCTGGCCGAGTCCGGCCGGGTGTCGAGGTAGGCACCGAGCGCCTGCCCGGCCACGCAGCCGACCAGCTTGGTGGTGGACTCGCCGTGCAGCCCGCGCACCGCGCCGTAACCGGACTCGGTGACGTTGATCTGGCGGAGAGTGCCGAAGCCGTCCAGGGTCGAGAGCCGGAAGAACTCCCGGACGGTGCCGCGCGGGTCGCTGACCTGCTTGACGGTGATGACCAGCAGCCCGTCGATGTCGGTCTGCTCGGTGTGCATGTCGGTGATCTGCACGCTCATGGGGTCAATACTCCCAGAAGCTCGACCGGTCACCGGACGCGCCGCACCCGGTAGGCGGTGCCGCCGTCGCCCGCGTCCTGCTGGCCGACCAGCTGCTGGCCGCGCATCCGGCACCAGGCCGCGATGTCGCCGGCTGCTGCCGGGTCGTCGGCCAGCACCGTCAGCTCGGCGCCGATCGCCAGGTCGGGCAGTGCCCGGGCCAGGTCCAGCACCGGCAGCGGGCAGCGCCGGCCCCGGCTGTCCAGCACCGTGGCTGCTTCGGTCCGGCCCTCGGTCTCCCGGACGGCGGGCGACCCGGGCGCCTGGGCCCGCACGGCGGCCACCGCGTCGGGCAGCACCGCCAGGAACCGCTCGACGTCGGCCTGGCCGACGCCCGGGTGCAGCGAAATCCGGACGTTGCCCGAGGTCAGCGCGCCCATCGCGACCAGCACATGGGACGGGGTCAGCGTGTCGGAGGTGCACGACGAGCCGGACGAGACCGCGAAGCCGCGCCGGTCCAGCTCGGTGAGCAGCGCCTCGCCGTCGAGGTACAGGCAGGAGAAGGTGACCAGGTTCGGCAGCCGGTCTACCGGGTCCCCGAGCACAACGGTGTCCGGTACGGCCAGCGGCACCTGCTCGCGAATCCGGTCGACCAGCCCGGCCAGCCGGCGTCCCTCGGCCTCCCGGCCGGCCCGGGTGGCGCGCAGCGCGGCGACCGCGGCCACGATGGCCGGCACGTTGGGCGGGCCGAGCGAGCGACCGGACTCGGACTCGTCGGTCGGGAAGGGCGGCCGCCACCGGGTGCCGTGGCGGACCACCAGCAGCCCCACGCCGGCCGGACCGCCCCACAGCCGGGCGTCGGCGGTGAAGACCGGCGCCTCATCCGGGGGCCGGCCGTAGACCAGGTCGTGGCCGGCGTCTACCACCAGCGGCACGCCGAGGCCGGCGAGCTGCTCGGCCGCCTCGGCGACGGGCTGCCGGGTGCCGACCTCGTGGTTGGCCGCCTGCAGCACCGCGGTGGCCACCCCGGGCCGGCCGGCCAGCTCCACGAACTCAGAGATCCGGACCCGGCCGGTGCCGTCCACGCCGGCCACCTCGACCTCGCCGCCGTGCACGCGGTGCCAGTCGGCCGCGGCGAACACCGCCGAGTGCTCCACCGCCGAGTGCAGCAGCACGGTGCCGGCCCGCCGCCGGCCCGCGAGGCTGCCGAGCAGGCCGTGCTGCAGGGCATGCACGCCGGACGGCAGGAAGCTCAGCTCGTCCGGGCGCACGTCGAGTTCCTCGGCCGCAGCCTGCCGGGCGGCGTCCAGCAGGATCGCGCTGCGCCGGGCGGCGCCGGTCAGCCGGGACGGATCGGCCCACCCGTCGGCCCAGGCGGCCTGCATCGCCTCGGCGGCCACCGGGTGCAGTGGCAGCCCGGCCGCGGCGTCGAAGTAGCCCGAGCCCGGCTGGTCCATGCCGTCAGACGGTAGTACGGCCTCGGTCCGGCCGCCGCCGCAGTCGACCCGGCCGCTACCTGACGCCACGAACCACCCCTCACCGCTGCCGTGCGCTGTTCTCAGATACGCTCGCACGTGCGGGATCCTCGAGGCGGGAATGGCCTCGACCCGGCCGGATGAAGGAAGGGCGGTTTCGCCAGTGCAGCGCAGTCTCCGGTCCCGGCTCACCCGGCTCGGCCTGCTCGCGGGCGTTGCCGTGCTGCTGTCCGGGTGCACCGCCCACGACGTCGAGATGAAGCTCCGTTTCGGCTGGCCCACCGGGGTCACCCACCAGGCCGACCGGATGCGCACCCTGTGGACCTGGTCCTCGGTGGCCGCGCTCGTCGTCGGGGTGATCGTCTGGGGCCTGATCTTCTGGTGCTGCTTCCGCTACCGCAAGACCGACGACCTGCTGCCCACCCAGACCAAGTACCATCTGCCGATCGAGATCGCGTACTCGATCGCGCCGTTCGTGGTCATCGCGGGGCTGTTCTACTTCACCGCCGTCACCGAGGACTACGTCGACAAGCTGTCGCCCAACCCCGACACCGTCGTCCAGGTGGTCGCGTTCAAGTGGAACTGGGAGTTCCAGTACAAGTCGAACACCGTCAACGGCGCCTCGCAGGCCACCAACTACTCGAGCAGCGACCCGGCCGCCGGCAAGCCGCTGTCCACGGTCGGCACCTCGGACGAGATCCCGATCCTGGTGGTGCCGGTGGACAAGAAGGTGCGGGTGATCGAGGTCAGCAAGGACGTCATCCACTCCTTCTGGGTGCCGGAGTTCCTGTTCAAGCGCGACGTGATCCCGATGCCCAAGCCGAACGAGTTCGAGTTCACCGCCACCTCCACCGGGCACTTCGTCGGCCGGTGCGCCGAGCTGTGCGGCACCTACCACTCGCAGATGAACTTCGAGGTCCGGGTGGTCACCGCCGACAACTACGCCAAGTACCTGTCGGCCCTGGCCTCGATCCCGTCCGGTGATCCGGCCAAGCAGCGCAAGGCACTGCAGGCCATCGGGGAAGCCCCGTGTGCCACCACCACCTATCCCTTCGTGACCGAGCGCCAGCATCGGTCGGCGTCCGAGCGTGCGCAGACCTGCGGCACCGGTGCGAGCTAGGGGAGGGCAGCGATGAAACCTGAATCCAGAATCTTCCTGTGGGTCGCGCTCTTCTGCTTCGTGGTCGCCGGCATCTACGCCGGCTGGACCAAGCAGAACAGCCACGGCATGGAGGTCGCCGGCACCGCGGCGCTGGTCCTGTCCGGCGGCCTGTTCGGCATCAGCGGCTCGTTCTTCTGGTTCGTCTCGCGGCGCATCGACGCCCGGCCGGAGGACCGCAACGACGCCGAGATCGCCGAGGGCGCCGGCGAGCTGGGCTTCTTCTCGCCCGGCAGCTACTGGCCCGTCGCGATCGCCTTCGGTGCGATGGTGACCGCCATGGGCATGGCGACCGTGCAGTACTGGCTGGTCGGTCTCGGCGTGATCATGATCCTGTTCACCAGCGGCGGTCTGCTCTTCGAGTACTACACCGGCGACCGGTCGCCCCTGCGCTAGAGCGCGATCTCTGGTTCAGTCTTAGGGCAACGTAAAAAGTAGAAGAAGCGTAAATCCGCTGATCGCGAAGTCCGCTGTGTACATCTCGTGCAGGCGGAGACCTCGCTGCTCTTCTGGCGTTCGGGATGGAACGGTGCGCAAGATCGCCAGCAGCGGACCCGTCGCTATCAGCGCTAGTGCGATTAGCACATCCAAGGTAATGATGGACGGGGTCGGCCGCAGATGCGCTCCCGCCAGTCGCAAGGCCATGGCTAGCAAAACTGGAGTTATGGTCACTCCGCCAAGTAGCCATGCTGCCTTAACGGCACCGGCGTGTTCACGAATCTGCTGAGCTTCCAGCCACGCACCGCGCGTCTCGCCTGTAGGACCAAGCTTTACGCTGTGGACAACGGCGAAGCAGGTATAGACGACCCCGAATAGGCTGCCTGCGGCCACCACCATGGAAAAAAGTGTTTTTACTGAGGGCTGGAACAACGCTGCCAGTACCTCGAATGCCCCGACTATGCAGGAGAGAGAGACGACGACGGGCACTGCGGCATAAACGATGGCCGGAGCAAGTCCGGCAATTGGGTCACGCTCCGCGCCGAGGTAGGCAAGCGCGACGGCGCCCAACAGACTGCCGAACATTCCGGCAACGAGGAGCGCGGTGGCAAAGGTGGCCAGAGTTGGCGCGTTCGCAACATGCGGTACCGGAGTGGTGAAGACAAGGATAATTGCGGGTACTGCTATCGCGCCGAACGTGCCAACTACCGCAGAGTACGCCGTGGCTCCGTGTCGAATATCGTGATAACCCCGGTCCGGTTCGGTCATGTCACTCCCGACGCAGAGGCGTTACTGGGCGCGCCAGCGCGGACGGTGTTTCAGTAGATACCAGTCTTGGCCGCTCTCACATTTGTGTCTAGTCCTGCATCCCAGCTCGGAGGGCGCGACGGTGCAGGAGTTGAGACCGATCCTCCTGACAGATCGCTGCGCTCATTCGCACGTGGCCGACCAGTATTGGTCCGGCATAGCGCGCCCGGGTCAGTCGGTGAGTTCGCGCTCGCGGTGCTGCTCGCGCTCGGAGGCGGCCAGCGCGTCGAGCTCGGCCTGGACGTCGGCCTTCTCGCGGACCGGGTAGAAGAAG
The DNA here is from genome assembly GCF_035474675.1 of Jatrophihabitans sp. GTDB lineage: Bacteria > Actinomycetota > Actinomycetes > Mycobacteriales > Jatrophihabitantaceae > Jatrophihabitans_A. The sequence continues at coordinate 4,919 of NZ_DATINC010000146.1, forward strand.
CCCCGGATCTTGTGGCCGCGCGGGTTGCCGAGCTCGTTCATCTTCTTCGGCACCTTGGTTCCGGCGTAGGCCAGCTGGCCGTGGCCGTGGTCGTCCACCGGGCCGAGCGGCTGGTGCACCTCGATGAACTCGCCGTTGGGCAGCAGCTTGATGATGCCGGTCTCGATGCCGTGCTCGAGCACCTCGCGGTCGTGCCGCTGCAGGCCGAGGCAGATCTTGTAGGTGACCGCATAGGCCAGCGGCGGCAGCACCAGCAGGCAGATCCGGCCCGCCCATGTCATCGCGTTCAGCGAGATGTCGAAGGCCTTGGCGATCAGGTCGTTGCCGCCGGAGACCAGTAGCACGCCGTAGAACGTGATCGCCATCGCGCCGAGGCCGGTGCGCACCGGCACGTCACGGGGACGCTGCAGCAGGTTGTGGGCAGACTTGTCCCCGGTGAACTTCGCCTCCAGGAACGGATACGCCCCAGCCAGGGTGAACAGGATGCCGGGCAGCACCAGCGTCGGCCAGAACAGCGGCGGGATGGTGTGGTCGAACAGCCGGATCTCCCAGGACGGGAAGAGCCGGGTCGAGCCGTCCAGGAAGCCGATGTACCAGTCCGGCTGCGAACCGGACGACACCTGCGCCGGGTTGTACGGCCCGAACAGCCACACCGGGTTGATCTGGGCCAGCCCACCGAGCGCGGCGCACACCGCGAACACGATGAAGAAGAAGCCGCCGGCCTTCATGCCGTAGGTCGGGTACATCCGCTCGCCGCTGACGGTCCGCTCGGTCTTGCCGGGGCCGGGGAACTCGGTGTGCTTCTGCTTGACCAGCAGCGCCATGTGCGCACCGATCAGCGCGGCCAGGATGCCGGGCACCAGCAGCACGTGCACGATGTAGAGCCGTCCGATGATCACGGTGCCCGGGAACTTGCCGCCGAAGACCATGAACTCGGCCCAGCTGCCGACCACCGGGATCGACTGCATGATGGCCGCGGCGATCCGCAGCCCGGTGCCGGAGAGCAGGTCGTCGGGCAGCGAGTAACCGGCGAAGCCCTCGACCAGGCCCAGCGTGATCAGGCCCAGGCCGATCAGCCAGTTCAGCTCACGGGGCTTGCGGAACGCTCCGGTGAAGAACACCCGGAACATGTGCACCAGCATCGCGGCCATGAACAGCAGCGCGGCCCAGTGGTGGATCTGGCGCATCACCAGGCCGCCGCGGACGTCGAAGGAGATGTCGAGCGTCGAGGCGTAGGCCCGCGACATCTCCACGCCGTCCAGCGGCACGTACGAGCCGTCGTAGCGCACCTCGCCCATCGAGGCGTCGAAGAAGAAGGTCAGGAAGGTGCCGGACAGGATCAGGATGATGAACGAGTAGAGCGCGATCTCGCCCATCATGAACGACCAGTGGTCGGGGAAGACCTTGTTCAACTGCTTGCGCAGGCCGCCGGCCACGCCCAGCCGGTCCTCGGCCCAGCGACCGGTCTTGCCGATCCGGGTGGCCGGCTTCTCGTACCGCCGCGGGTTCTTGACGGTGGGGGCCTGGCGCAGGTCCGCAGGATCAGTGGTGGTCATGGCCGCTCCCAGAAAGACGGGCCGATTGCCTCGGGAAAATCGTCCCTGGCCTTAAAGTACTGCCTGCCGTCGACCATCTCCACGTCCAGCGGCAACTTGGGCAAGCTGCGGGTGGCGGGACCGAACACCGGCTTGGCATCCTGCAGCACGTCGAACTGCGACTGGTGACACGGGCAGAGCAGCCGTCCGGTCTTCTGCTCGTACAGCGAGGCCGGGCAGCCGGCGTGGGTGCAGATCTTGGAGAACGCCACGTACTCGCCCCAGCCGAAGTTCGCCTGGTTCTTGCGGGCCTTGACCGTCTGGCCGGGGCGGAGCCGGATCAGCAGGGTGGGGGAGTCGCTGTTCTTGACGCCGCCCTCCACGCCGGGGAACACCGTCGCGATGCCGCCGGGCTGCAGGTCGTCCGGGCTGACCCGCCGGCCGTCGGAGTACACCAGCGGCACGCCCGGGCCGTACGGGGTGTGGAACAGGCTCTGCCCGGGCCCGCGGCCGGGCTTCTTGATCATGGCGCCAACCAGCGCGACCAGCGGCACCAGGCCGAGCGCGCCACCGGCCAGTCCCAGGGTGGTCTTGAGCATCGAGCGGCGCGCGATGCCCAGGTCCTCGAAGCCCGACACCAGCGTGCCGGCGCCGAGGATCTGCTGGGTCATGTCGGAGGCACCGTCGTGCCGGTCCTGGACCGCCTCCTCCTCCGGCAGCAGCCACTTGGCCCACAGCACCACGCCGATGCCGATGCAGGCCAGCGCCAGGCCCAGCAGGCCGCCGAGCAGCGGGGTGAAGTACCGGTAGTTCTGGTTGCCGGCCCCGGGCAGCTTGAACTCGTAGGGCACCGCGCCGCAGAACACCACGATGAAGGCCACCGCGGCCAGGAAGCCGATCACGAAGACGGTGGCGATGGTGCGCTCGGCCCGCTTCTCGGCCTTGGTGCCGGCGATCGGGAACCGCTCGCGGCGGTGCACGATGTAGATGCCGTCGGCCTCCGCGCCGGCGATCATCGCCTCTTCCGGGCTCAGCTGCGCGGCCTCCTCGGCCGTCATCTCCTCGCCGGAGGAAGGGGAGTGGGTGGTGCTCACAGCCGTGCTCCGATCCACAAGATCGAGACCATCAGGACGCCGAGGCCGGCGGTCCAGATCAGCAGGCCCTCGGCGACCGGGCCGATCCGGCCGAGGCCCGCACCGCCCGGGTCCTTGGTGGTCTTGAGGTTCTCCACGTACGCGATGATCGCGCGCTTCTGCTCAGGGGTGAGCTGGTTGTTGCTGAAGACCGGCATGTTCTCCGGCCCCACCAGCATGGCCGTCCAGAGCTGCCGGTCGGTGGCGCGGTACAGGTCCGGGGCGATCTTGCCGGCCGACAGCGGCGCGCCGTGCCCGGTGGCGCCGTGGCAGGAGGCGCAGTTCAGCCGGAACAGCTCGCCGCCCTCGCCGAGCGCCTCGGAGCCCGCCCGCAGGTTGGCGTCGGCGGCCGGGACCTGCGGGCCGCCGCCCTTGGACTGCACGAACGCACCGAGCTGCAGGATCTCCTGCTCGGTGAACTTGGGCACCTTGCGCAGCTCCAGGGCACCCTGGGTCGGGGCCGGCATCCGGCCGGTGCTGACCTGGAAGTAGACGTCGGCCGAACCGGTGCCGACCAGGGTCGGGCCGCGGCCCGCGACGCCCTCGAGGTTGGCGCCGTGGCAGGTGACGCAGCTGTTGATGTACAGCTGGCGGCCGGCCTCCACGTCCTGGCTGCTGACGGTGTCGTCGGCGCCGGACGTCGGGGCGAGCATGGCGTAGCCGCCGCCGACCACGGTCAGGGCGCCGACCAGCACGGCCAGGCTGGTGACCCGCCGCCGCAGTCCGGCGCGGCGGCGCGGCGCGGTCCGGCCGGCAGTGCTCGCCACGGCAGTGTCCGCACCGGCAGTGTCCGCACCGGCGGTGTCCGCGCCGGCGCTGTCCACGACGGCGGGCGCGAAGCCGAGGTCGCCGTCCGCGTCGAGGTGGTCCTCGTCGGTCATGGACGTCCTTTCGGGGTTCGGGCCGGAGAGCCGGGCCGGGCGGTGGTGCACCTGTTCGTCATGGCTGTCGCTAATGGATGAGGTAGATCGTGGCGAACAGGCCGATCCAGACGACGTCGACGAAGTGCCAGTAGTAGGACACCACGATCGCCGCGGTCGCCTGGGCCGGTGTGAACCTGCCCAGGGCGGTGCGCGCCAGGAAGAACAGGAACGCGATCAGGCCGCCGGTGACGTGCAGGCCGTGGAAGCCGGTGGTGAGGTAGAAGACCGAGCCGTACCCCGACGACGAGAGCGTCATGCCCGCCTCGTGCACGCCGTTGACCAGGTGCCGGTACTCGTTGACCTGGTTGCGGTACTCGTTGGCCTGCCCGAGCACGAAGATCAGGCCCATCACGAAGGTGAGGGCGAACCAGCGGCGCAGGCCGTAGACGTCACCGCGCTCGGCCGCGAACACGCCCCACTGGCAGGTCACCGAGGAGGCCACCAGGATCACCGTGAAGACGGTGGCGTAGGGCACCGCCAGGTGCACCGAGTAGGCCGGGTTGCCGTTCAGCGCGGGAGCGCCGGGCCAGACGTCGAGGTTGTTGGCCCGGACCGTGAAGTACATCGCGAACAGGCCCGCGAAGAACATCAGCTCGCTGGACAGCCACACGATCGTCCCGACGCTGACCAGGTTCGGCCGGGTCAGCGAATGAACCTGGGACGAGGGAAAGCGCCCGGCCGGAGCGGCCTGTGCAGTCGAGGTCACCTCTGCATTATTGCCCCATCCCGCCGAGACCGTGAGGCATGGGGTCCGTGCTGGAGACGTGTTCTGCGCTCACTACCCTCGAAGAGTGCTCGGCACCCCGTTCTCCCTCGCTCCGGTGCTCGCCCACGGCGGGGAATCACCGGGCTCGACGGTGCCCTCCGACCTGCCCCGGTTCACCGTGGCGAGGCTGTTCACCGAGGTCGAGCTGGACTGGTGGCTGGTGGTCCCGCTGCTGGTCGCGACCGGGCTGTACCTGTGGGGGGTGTGGCGGCTGCGACTGCGCGGCGACCGGTGGCCCGCGGGCCGGTCGGCGGCGTTCCTGGCCGGCGGGATCGGGGTGATCGCGTTCGCCGGGATGAGCGGGCTGGGCAGCTACGACACCACCATGTTCTCCCTGCACATGATCCAGCACATGCTGCTGGCGATGGTGGCGCCGATCTTCCTGGCCTTGGGGGCGCCCATCACGCTGGCGCTGCGTACCACGCCGCGCCGGGTCCGCTCGGTGCTGCTGGCACTGCTGCACAGCCGGTTGGCCAGGCTGCTGACCTTTCCGCTGGTCGGCTGGGCGCTGTATGTGGCGAGCCCCTTCGCGCTGTACTTCACCGGCTGGTACCCGGCGACCCTGGAGCACCCGGTGCTGCACGAGATGCTGCACCTGCACTTCCTGCTGGTCGGCTCGCTGTTCTTCTGGCCGATGGTCGGCATCGACCCGCTGCCCGGCCGGCAGTCACCGCCGTTCCGGTTCCTGATCCTGGTCTCGACCCTGCCGTTCCACGCCATCCTGGGACTGGCCATCTACACCCAGACCACCCTGATCGCCGGTTCGCACTACGAGGGCCTCGAGCTCGGCTGGCTGGACCCGCTGTCCGACCAGCGGGTCGGCGGCGGGCTGCTGTGGTCGTCCGGGGAGCTGGTCGGCCTGATCATGCTGGGCGTGGTGGCCGCCCAGTGGATCAAGGCCTCCGAACGCGAGGCGGCCCGGGAGGACCGCCGCCTGGACCGGCTGGAAGCCGCCGAGGCCGCGGCCCGGGCCGCCGGCGGGCCGAGCGCGCCGCTGCCGGATGCCCCGGCGCCGGACGCTGCGGTCCTGGATACGATGGCGATCTCCCAGGCGACACCCGACGCCCGGCCGGCAGGCTCTGCGACGAAGGAAGTGCAGCTCTAGATGACCTCACCCGGAAACCTCACCGTTGTGGTCTACAGCCAGCTCGCCGACCTGCGTTCCGCCGTCCGGACCGCGGTGGGCCGCCGGGCAGCACCCGACCTGGGCCGGATCGACTGGGTGGAGTGCGCCAACTACAGCCAGCTGCGCAACCAGCTGGACTCCGGCCACATCGACCTGGTGCTGCTGGACGGCGACGCCCAGCCCACCGGCGGCATCGGCCTGTGCCGCCAGTTCAAGAACGAGATCACCGACTGCCCGCCGATCATGGTGCTGCTGGAGCGGGCGCAGGACCGCTGGCTGGCAGCCTGGTCGCAGGCCGACGCCACCCTGGTGCGTCCGCTCGACCCGGTGGTGGCCGCCCGGACCGTGGCCGAGCTGCTGCGGGCCCGGGCTGCCGCGATCCCCGTGGTGCGCTGAGCCGGTTCCCGTTGCGACCCGGCCCGTGACCGCCTCCTCGTCCCCGCCCCGGTGGGCTGACCTGCTCACCGCGCTGATGCGCGGGCAGTCGCTGTCGGCCGAGGCGACCGGCTGGGCGATGGCCGAGATCATGGCGGGCGAGGCAAGCCCGGCCCAGCTGGCGGCCTTCGCGGTGCTGCTGCGCGCCAAGGGCGAGACCCCCGCCGAGCTCGCCGGCCTGGTGCGCAGCATGCTGGCCCGTGCGGTGCCGGTGGCGCTGTCCCAGCCGGCGGTCGACGTGGTCGGCACCGGGGGAGACCGGGCGCTGACGGTGAACATCTCCACGATGGCGGCCCTGGTGACCGCCGGGTCCGGCCGTGCGGTGGTCAAGCACGGCAACCGGGCGGCGTCCTCGGCGTGCGGCACCGCCGACGTGCTGGAGGAGCTCGGGGTGGCCATCGACCTGGGCGCGGACGGGGTGCTGGCCACGGTGGCCGAGGTCGGCATCGGCTTCTGCTTCGCGCCGGTCTTCCACGCCGGCATGCGGCATGCCAGCGGGCCGCGACGCGAGCTCGGCGTCCCGACCGCGTTCAACTACCTCGGCCCGCTGACCAACCCGGCCCGGCCGGTGGCAGCCGCGATCGGGGCCTACGACGGGCAAATGGCGCCGGTGATGGCCCAGGTGCTGGCCGACCGGGGCGACCGGGGCATGGTGTTCCGCGGCGACGACGGGCTCGACGAGCTGACCACCACGACCACCTCGCAGGTCTGGCTGGTGCACGACGGCGCGGTACGGCAGGACGAGCTGGACCCGGCGTCGGTCGGCATCGCGCCGGCCGAGCCGCAGGCGTTGCGCGGCGGCTCGGCGGCGTTCAACGCCGAGGTGGTCCGGCGGGTGCTGGCCGGCGAGCCTGGTCCGGTGCGCGACGCGGTGCTGCTCAACGCCGCCGCGGCGATCGCGGCGTTCGACGGCGTGCTGGACTCGGCCGAGGCGGCGGTCCGGCACGGCCTGCCGGCGGCCGCCGCGGCGATCGACGACGGGTCGGCCGCGGCGTTGCTGCGGACCTGGGCGGAGCTCAGCCGGCAGCTGCGCGCCAAGCAGGACCGCTGAGCCTTTAACTATCGCCGAGCCTCACTGCCGCCGGGCCTTGTCTGCCGCTGGGCCTCACTGCCGCCGGCCGTTACTCCGGGGCCGAGTAGCCGATCGAGAAGGCCGACTCCAGGTCGTGGCGGGAGTAGGCCCGGAACGCCACGTGGGTGTCGGTGCTCAGCACCCCCTCGACCCGGCTCAGCCGGCCGGCGATGACGTCGGCGATCTGGTCGAACTCCCGCACCCGGACGATCGCGATCAGGTCGACGTCGCCGGCCACGCTGTAGACCTCGCTGACCCCCTCCAGGTCGGCAATCGCCTGGGCGACTTCCGGGATCCTGTTCGCCGCGACCTTGACCATGACGATGGTGGTGATCATGCGCTGATCCTAGAGCCAGCCGCCGACCGGACGGGCTGGTGCGTGACCGGCAGCCGCCGCCGGTCGGCGAACGGGTGGGCGCTGCGCCGGGCGGTGTCGGCCGAGGCCAGCCAGCTGCGCAGCCGGGCGGCGCCGGCTGCCGGGGAGGTCCACGGATGGCTGGCCGAGACCAGCCGGGTGCCGGGCTCGTTGAGCCAGCGCAGCAGCAGCTCGGTCTCCTCCACGGTGGCGGCGGTGGCCATGGTCGCCGAGTCGGAGGTGTGGGCCACCACCTCGGCGGACTCCTGCAGGGCCGCCACCAGCGGCATCGGCGGCACGCCGCAAGCCGCCACGTCGGCCCCGACCAGCCGGCCGTGCCGGATCACCACCAGCTCCCAGCCGCCCAGGCCGTCCGGGCGGGCGGCGACCAGCTCGGCGATCCGGGTGAGCGAGACCAACGCCTGCATCCGGGCGCAGCTGCGCACCAGGGTGGCGATCCGGTCGCGTACCACGGCCGCCTCCTCGTAGCGCTGGGCGACCGCCAGCGCCGCCAGCCGGTCGCGCAGCGGCTCGATCAGCATCGCCACATCGGCCTGCCAGGCCTGCACCACGGTGTCGACCAGCCGCGCGTAGGCGGCCGGCGAGAGCCCGTCCTCGCAGGGGGCGGCGCACTTGCCGATGCCGGCCAGCGCGCAGGCCGACCGGACCTGCCGGCCGGGTGCCAGCCGGTCGGTGCACTGCCGGATCGGCACCGCGTCGTGGATGGCGTCGCGCAGCTGCTCTGCCTGCCGGGTGGACCGCAGCGGGCCGAAGTACTGAGCGCCGTCGGTGCGGGCCTGGTGCACGATCGACAGCCGCGGATAGGGCTCCTTGGTCAGCTTGAGCCAGATCGTCCGGTCGCCGTTCTTGGAGCGCCGGTTGTAGCGCGGCTTGAGCGAGGTGATCAGCCGCAGTTCACGGACCTGGGCCTCCAGGGCATGCGCGCAGACGATCGAGGAGACCGACTCGGCCAGGCCCACCATCTCGCCCATCCGGCTGCGGGTCTCCGAGGCCACGAAGTACTGCCGCACCCGGCTGCGCAGGTCCTTGCTGGTGCCGACGTAGAGCGTCTGGCCGCCGGCGTCGTTGAACAGGTAGACCCCGGGCGCGTGCGGCAGCCCGTCGGCCAGGTGCCGCTTGCGGCGCTGGGCCTCCGAGACCTGGGAGGTGAAGGCGCGCAGCTCGGGCAGCGAGTGCACCCCCAGATTGCCCAGCCGCGCGATCAGCGCGTGCAGCACGTCGACCGTGGCCTGGGCGTCGGTCAGCGCCCGGTGGTTGGGCGTGACGGGGGAGGAGAAGAAGCGGGCCAGCGTGCTCAGCTTGCAGTTGGGCACCTCGTCGCGGGTCAGCACCCGGCGGGCCAGCAGGGCGGTGTCGAGCACCGGCGGAGCGGGCCAGCTGCGTTCCTGGCTGGTGCAGGCAGCCTTGAGGAAGCCGATGTCGAACGGGGCGTTGTGGGCGACCAGCACCGCGCCAGTGGCGAACTCCAGGAACGCCGGCAGCACCGAGCCGATCGACGGGGCGTCGGAGACCATGCCGTCGGTGATACCGGTGAGCACGCTGACGAACGGGCTGATCGGCATCCCGGGATCGACCAGGGTGGCGAACTCGCCGAGCACCTCGCCGCCCCGCACCTTGACCGCGCCGATCTCGGTGATGGCGTCCGTACCGGACGCGCCGCCGGTGGTCTCGAGGTCGACCACCACGAAGGTGGTATCGCGCAGCGGCTGCCCCAGGCAGTCGTCGATGCTGTCGAGGCTGAGCTGGCCGGTGGTCATCGCGGTCACAATCGAACACGTTAGCGATAGGGTGTGACGAAAGCAGCAGGCAGCGCCCAACTGTTTCTACGGCGATGGCTCGGCAGGGCCGGTTTGCGGGACGGAAGGCCACCTTGGATCGGCTCGCGGGCGAAACTGTCAGTGCCTGTTCCTACGGTATGGAGGACCCGCGGAACACGTCCCGCCGGCCGGGAGGAAGAGGTTCGAAGATGCTCATCGACTGCGACAGCTGCGCGGCCCGCGACATCAGCTGCAAGGACTGCGTGGTGGCCGTCCTGCTGGGCCCGCACCGGGGCGCGGTGGAACTCGACAGCGCCGAGCAGGACGCGCTCGGCGCACTGGCCAGTGGCGGCCTGTTGCCGCCGCTGCGACTGGTGCCCACCATGCGCCTCGAGGACCCGCCCAGCACCCGTACCGCAATTGCCTGATTTGTGACGCCAGTGTGAAAAATTAGGCTCACGACACGGCCCGATCAGATTGCTCAATGGCACGGCCGTCACGTAACCTTTCCGAGATCTTCCGGTTGCCGCCTCCCGACGGGAGGCACCGGAGGAAACCGCCGAGTCGGCAACAGACGAGTCGCGAACAGCCTTAGAAAAAAGTGCTGTTCGTTGGTCCGCGCCGAACCGGGGACCCAGGTTTTCTGGGGTGAATCGGAGCAGAACGGGGCCACTCGGCACCGGTACGGCACTGCTCCGTAGGGCAACTTCCAAGCCCGAACCCGACAGCTAACTCGGTAGGCGGTCGAGTGGAAGAGGAGTTCCGCCAACAGTGGCGTCAACTCGTGTTACGCGGCTCAGCCGCACAATTGTCAGTGTGCTCATCGTCACCGCAGCAGCGTTGGTGGCCCCGCTAGCCGCTCAGGCAGTCCCGCGGCTGGATACCCCCACGACCTCGGCGCAGGCCACCGCCAAGCTGCACCAGCTGGCCCAGTCCAGCGAGAAGCTGGCCGAACAGCTCAACCAGGCCCAGATCGAAGTCCGCGCCGCCCAGCGGACCGCCGCCACAGCCACCCAGGCCGCCGCCGCCGCCGAGCAGCGGGCGCACACCGCCCAGCGCCAGTTGGCCGCGCTGCTGGCCTCCCAGTACAAGGCGGCCTCGTTCAGCCGGACGGCCGCGCTGCTGGCCAGCAACTCCACCGACGGCTACCTGCAGACCATCCAGTCGATGAACCTGCTCACCCAGCACCAGAGCGTGGTGGCGCTGACCGCGAGCAAGGCCATCGCGACCTCGAACGCCGCGGCAGCCCAGGCCAAGGCCGCGGTGGCCACCGCCGTCGCCAAGCGCGACGCCCTGGCCAAGCGGCAGGCCGACCTCAAGCGCGAGGTGACCAAGTACAAGACCCTGCTGGCCACCCTGACCGCGGCCGAGCGGGCCAAGTACTACAACCCGGTCCCGTTGCCGTCGCCGGCCACCGTCAACCAGGTGGTGCTCAACGCCATGGCGGCCTCGACCCCGGAGGCGCCGGTGGGAGCCGGCCAGCCGGCGCATGCCTCGGGCAGGGCCGGTACGGCCATTGCCGAGGCGCGCGCCCAGCTCGGCAAGCCCTACCAGTACGGCGGCAGCGGCCCGGGCTCCTTCGACTGCTCGGGACTGACCTCCTGGGCCTGGCGGGCGGCCGGGGTCAGCCTGCCGCACAGCGCCGCCGGCCAGCAGGGCATGGGCACCCCGGTCAGCCGCGAGAACCTGCAGCCCGGTGACCTGGTGTTCTTCGGATCGCCGGCCTACCACGTGGGCCTCTACGTCGGTGACGGCATGATGATCCACGCGCCGACCAGTGGAGACGTCGTCAAGATGTCGCCGCTGTCCTACATGAGCGATTACTCAGGGGCCACCCGGGTCGGGTGAGCCAGCCAGCTGAACCGAACGGGCGGGAACCGGCAACGGTCCCGCCCGTTCGGCTGTCCCGACGCGGCCGTCGCTGGTGGCCGGTCTGGATCGGCTCGGCCGTCCTGGTAGCGGTGGTGCTGGCCGCGGTGCTGGTGCGCCAACTCGGGCGGCGGCCGGAGTCCGCGACACCCGCCGCCAGCTCCGGCTCGGCGGACGTCGCCGCGGTGCTGACCGTGCTGCACCGGCATGCGGATGCCCTGCTGGCGCGCGACGGGAGCTCCTGGGCCCAGGACCTGGATCCCTCGCCCGCCTCGGCGGGCTACGCCGGGCGCCAGCGACAGGTGTTCGCCAACCTGGCCCAGGTCCCGCTGGACACCTGGCGCTACGTGCTGGTCGCGCCGGTCACCGACCCGAACGTACTGGGCCCGGCGGCGAGCCGGCTGGGCGGTCCGGTGGTGATCGTGCACGTCGAGCTGCAGTACGCCCTGGCCTCGGTCGACCCGGCGCCGACCGGCCAGCAGCTCTGGCTGACCGGGGTGCGGCGGGGCCGGGACTGGAAGCTGGCGGCCGACGACGACGCCGCGACGGTCGGCGGCGCGTCCTGGCGGGGGCCGTGGGACTTCGGCCAGCTGCTGGCCCGGCGTGGCCCGCACACCCTGGTGCTGGCGCATCCGGCGCACCGGCAGGATGAGGCGGTGTTCGCCGATCTGGTCGAGAAGGCCGTGCCGGTGGTGACCCGGGTCTGGGGAAGCGGCTGGAACGACCAGGTCGCGGTGCTGATCCCGGACACCGCGCAGGAGTTCGCCGCGGTGACGGGGGACCGCGTCGATACCTCCGACCTCGCCGCGGTGGCGGTGGCCGACCAGGTGCGCGGCGACGGGACGGTGCTCGGCGCCCGGATCGTGCTGAACCCGGGCAACCTGGCCCGGTTGGACGGCACCGGGCGCCGGCTGGTGATCGGCCACGAGCTCACCCACATCGCGTCCCGGGCGGTCACCTCCGACCGGATGCCGGCCTGGCTGGTGGAGGGGCTGGCCGACTACGTCGGCAACCTCGGCTCCGGCCTGTCGGTGCCGGCCACCGCCGCCGAGCTCGCCACCGAGGTACGGGCCGGCCGGCTGCCGGCGGCGCTGCCGGCCGACACCGCCTTCTCCGGGGGCAGCCGGCTGCCGCAGGCCTACGAGCAGTCCTGGCTGGCCTGCCGGCTGATCGCCGAACGGGCCGGGCCGGCCGGCCTGGTGCGGCTCTACCGGACGGTGGCCCGGGCCGCCGCCACCGATCCGGCCGCCGCGCTGGCGGTGGGGCTGCGCCAGGTGCTGCACACCGACGTGGCCCGCTTCACCGCCGCCTGGCGGTCCTACCTGGTTTCGGAGCTGCGATGAGCACCCGCCGGTTGCTGGTCGTCACCAACGACTTCCCGCCGCGGCAGGGCGGCATCCAGTCCTTCGTCTACGAGCTGGCCCGGCGGCTGCCAGCCGGCCAGCTCGCGGTGTACGCCTCGGACCACCCGGGCTCGAAAGCCTTCGACGCCGGCCAGGACTTTCCGGTCCGCCGGCATCCCGGTGGCCTGCTGACCCCCACCCCGCGCGCCCGGCGCCGGGTGCTGCGGGCCCGGGAGGACTTCGGCAGCACCGCGGTGTGGTTCGGGGCGTCCGCGCCGCTCGGGCTGCTGGCGCCGCCGCTGCGCCGGGCCGGGGTGCGGCGGATGGTGGCCAGCAGCCACGGGCACGAGGCCGGCTGGGCGATGCTGCCGGGTGGCCGGCAGGCGCTGCGCCGGATCGGCAACCAGGTGGACGTGGTGACCTACCTGGCCGACTACACCCGGCAGCGGCTGGCCGGCGCGTTCGGCCCGCACCCGGCCCTGGTGCAGCTCACCCCGGGGGTGGACGTCGACACCTTCAGCCCAGCGGTATCCGGCGCGGCGGTCCGGCACCGGCACGGCCTGACCGGCCGTCCGGTGGTGGTGTGCGTCTCCCGGCTGGTGCCCCGCAAGGGCCAGGACGTGCTGATCCAGGCGATGCCGGCGATCGCTGCCCGGGTCGAACAGGCGGCGTTGCTGGTCGTCGGCGGCGGGCCGTACCAGCAGAAACTGCGGGAGCTCGCCGACCGGGTCGGGGTGGCCGACCGGGTGGTCTTCACCGGCCCGGTGCCGGCCGCCGAGCTGCCCGAGTACTTCGCGGCCGGCGACGTGTTCGCCATGCCGTGCCGGACCCGCCGGCTGGGCATGGACGTCGAGGGGCTGGGCATCGTGTTCCTGGAGGCGTCGGCGTCCGGCCGGCCGGTGGTGGCCGGCAACTCCGGCGGCGCCCCGGACGCGGTCCGCGACGGCATCACCGGGCTGGTGGTGGACGGCCGGGACGTGGCCGGCGTGGCACACCAGGTCGGCGGCCTGCTCGCCGACCCGGAGCGAGCCGGCCGGATGGGCAGCGCGGGCCGGCGCTGGACCGAGCAGGCCTGGCAGTGGGGCACCATGGCCGACCGGCTGGCCGAGCTGCTGCAGCTGTAGCAGCCGCTCAGTCCCGGGTAGGAGCTGCTCCGTCCCCGTAAGAGCTGCTCAGTCCCTGAAGGAACTGCTCAGTCCCTGAAGGAACTGCTCAGTCCCGGCCGGCGCTGGAGTACAGCGCGGCGATGTCGCCGGCGCGTTCGGACATCACCAGGTTGCGCTTGAGCTTGAGCGACGGGGTGAGCTGGCCGCCAGCCTCGGTCCAGTCCGCGGCCAGGATGGTGAACTTCTTGATCGCCTCGGCCTGGGACACCGCCCGGTTGGCGTCGTCGACGGCCTGCTGGATCTCCGCCCGCAGGTCCTTGTCGTCCACCAGCTCGGACAGCGCGGTGTCGGCGGGCCGGCCGGCCTTCTCCAGCCAGGTCGGCAGCGACTCCGGGTCCAGGGTGATCAGGGCTGCGATGAACGGCTTCTGATCGCCCACCACCAGGCACTGGCTGACCAGCCAGTGCGCCCGGACCCGGTCCTCCAGCACCGCCGGGGCGACGTTCTTGCCGGCGGCGGTGACGATGAGCTCCTTCTTGCGCCCGGTGATGGTGACAAAGCCGTCGTCGTCGATCTCGCCGATGTCGCCGGTGTGGAACCAGGTCTTGCCGCCCCGTTCCTCCAGGGCGTCCGCGGTGGCCGTCGTGTTCTTCCAGTAGCCGTCGAACACCACCGGGCCGGCCAGCAGGATCTCGCCGTCGTCGGCGATCTGGACGCTCATGCCGGCGACCGGCCGGCCGACCGAGCCGACCTTGATCTTGTCCTCGACGTTGAGGCAGGCCCCGGCGGTGGTCTCGGTCAGCCCGTAGCCCTCGTAGATGGTCACGCCGATGCCGCGGAAGAAGTGCCCGAGCCGGGCGCCCAGCGGAGCCCCGCCGGAGATGGCGGCCGTGCACTGGCCGCCGAGCGCGGCCCGCAGCTTGGAGTAGACCAGCTTGTCGAAGACCTTGTGCTGCAGCCGCAGTGCCGGTCCCGCGCCGCCGGAGTCCATCGCCTCGGAGTACCGGATGGCCACCGCCTCGGCCCGGTCGAAGATCTTGCCCTTGCCGTCGGCGTGCGCGCGCTGCTTGGCGGTGTTGTAGACCTTCTCGAAGACCCGCGGAACGCTCAGCACGAAGGTCGGCTGGTAGACGGCGAAGTCGGCGATCAGGTTCTTGATGTCGGCGGTGTGGCCCAGCGTGCATCCGGTGGCGATGGCGCCCATCTCGATGGCCCGGCCGAACACGTGCGCGATCGGCAGGAACAGCAGCGTGGAGGTGTTGGCGTTGAACAGGTTGCCCAGCCCGCTGGCCACCTCCGAGACCTCGGACAGGAAGTTCAGGTGGGTCAGCTCGCAGCCCTTGGGACGTCCGGTGGTGCCGGAGGTGTAGATCAGCGAGGCCAGGTCGCCGGGCTTGCCGGCCGCGAGGCGCGCGTGCACCTGCTCGGCGTCGACGGCCTCGCCGGCCGCGGTGAGCTCGGCGACCGCGCCGGCTTCGATCTGCCAGACCCGGCGCAGACCGGGGGTGCGCTCGCGCACCTCGGAGACGATCGCGGCGTGCGCGGCGGTCTCGACGATCACCGACTCGGCCTCGGAGTCGGACAGGATCCACTCGACCTGCTCGGCCGAGGAGGTCTCGTAGATGGGCACCACCACCGCGCCGACGGCCAGCACCGCGAAGTCGAACAGCGTCCACTCGTAGCGGGTCTTGCTCATCAGCGCGACCCGGTCGCCGGGTTCGATGCCGGCCGCGATCAGCCCGCGGGCGACGCCCAGCACCTGCTCGGCGAACTCCGCGGCGGTCACCTCGCGCCAGCCGTCGGTGCCGCGGACCTTCAACGACACCAGGTCCGGCCTGGTCCGGGCGTTGTCGAAGACGTACTGGGCGGCATTGTTCTGCGGAGGTGTTCCGGCGCTGGGAATGGTCAGCTCACGCACTCGCTCGCCTCTCGCGGATCGGGGTCCTGGACAAGACTGCTGGGGAACATCGAAAGGTAACCCTGGCCGCAGGGTAGTCGCATCTGGAGTTGCCTGGCGTGTCATCCTGCCGCAATGCACCCGCAAGTCCACCTCGTCGACGACACCTGGATCGATGCCGCACCCGAAACAGTGTCGGTCGAGGTTCGCGATCCTGCCAACTGGCAGGCCTGGTGGCCCTATCTGCGGCTGACGGTGACCCGCGACCGCGGCGTCAAGGGGGTGCAGTTCGCGGCCGAGTCCGGGCCGTCCGGAAGGTGGCCGGCCCTGACCGGCACGGTGGAGATCTGGCTGGAGCCGTTCAAGGCCGGCGTCATCCTGCACCACTTCCTGCGGCTGGCACCGGCCGATGGCCAGCAGTTGCCGCCGCGGGTGACCCGCCGGGCGAACCGGCGGGCCGGCTGGCACGCCAAGCAGGTGTTCTGGCGGCTCAAGGACAGCCTGGAGTCCCGGCCGCGGGAGACCAGCGGCTGAGGCTGGTGCCGGTGCTCCCGGTGTCCAGTGCCGCCGGCCGGCAAACTCGACGGTAACCTTCGCCCATGGCCGATGAGTCAACCCAGTCGATCACCATCAACGCAGCTCCGGCCGCCGTGATGGCGGTGATCGCCGACTTCGCCGCCTACCCGAAGTGGGCCAAGTCGGTGAAGTCCACCGAGGTGACCAAGCCGGGCCCGGACGGGCGTGCCGAGCAGGTCGCCTTCAAGATCGACGCGGGCGGCATACGCGACGAGTACGAGCTCGCCTACACCTGGCACGACGACCTCGAGGTGTCCTGGACGCTGGTCAAGGGCCAGATGCAGAAGGCCCAGCGCGGCTCCTACACCCTGGTGCCCACCGGCGCCGGCACCACCGAGGTGACCTACAACCTGTCGGTGGACCTGGCGATGCCGATGCTCGGCATGCTCAAGCGCAAGGCCGAGAAGGTCGTGATGGACACCGCCCTCAAGGAGCTGAAGAAGCGCGTCGAGACCGGCTGATGCCGCTCGCGATCGGGGTCGACATCGGCGGCACCA
Organism: Jatrophihabitans sp.; assembly: GCF_035474675.1. Taxonomy (GTDB): domain Bacteria; phylum Actinomycetota; class Actinomycetes; order Mycobacteriales; family Jatrophihabitantaceae; genus Jatrophihabitans_A. Next base: position 21,330 of record NZ_DATINC010000146.1, read on the forward strand.
AGGTGGCCGGCGGGGTGGTGGACGACCAGGGCCGGGTGCTGGACACCGCCCGGCGTGCCACCCCGGGCAACGACGTCGGGCAGACCCAGGCGGTGATCGTCGAGGTGGTCTCCGAGCTGGCCGGCCGGCACCCGGTGTCCGCGGTCGGCATCGGGGCGGCCGGCTGGATCGCCAACGACCGGGCCACCGTACTGTTCTCCCCGCACCTGGCCTGGCGCGACGAGCCGCTGCGCGACGCGCTGGCCGGCGCCATCGGGGTGCCGGTGCTGGTGGAGAACGACGCCAACGCCGCGGCCTGGGCCGAGTACCGGTTCGGCGCGGCCCGCGGAGCCCGGGTAGCGGTGATGGTCACCCTGGGCACCGGGATCGGCGGCGGGCTGGTGCTCGACGGGGCGCTCTACCGCGGGGCGTACGGGGTGGGCTGCGAGTACGGGCACATGAGCGTGGTGCCGGACGGCCGCCGGTGTGCCTGCGGCAACCGGGGCTGCTGGGAGATGTATGCCTCCGGCACCGCACTGGCCCGGGACGCCCGGGAGCTGGCCGCCGTCTCGCCGGTCGGGGCGCACCGGCTGATGGAGCTGGCCGGTGGCGAGCCGGACCGGCTGACCGGGCAGCTGGTGACCCAGGCAGCCCGGGAGGGCGATCCCGCGGCGGGAGAGATCTACACCGCGATGGGACGCTGGCTGGGCCGCGGGCTGGCCGATCTCGCGGCGGTGCTGGATCCCACGGTGTTCGTGATCGGCGGCGGGGTGTCCGAGGCCGGCGACCTGCTGCTTGCCCCGGCCCGGCAGGCCTTCGGCGAGACCCTCACCGGACGCGGCTACCGGCCGGCGGCCGAGGTCGTGCTGGCCGAGCTGGGGCCGCAGGCCGGCCTGGTCGGGGCGGCCGACCTGGCCCGCGCCCCAGCCGCGCCGCCCTGAGCCGGACGCGTTGAGCCGAGCCGCGGCGCGGTGAGCCGCACCGAGCCGGGCCACCAGGTGCAGCCGCGCCGAGCCGGGCCTTTCAGGAAAGCTCGTGGAAGCAGCAGGAGCCGGTGGCGCCGCTGACCATGTTGAGCACCGCGTTCTGGTTGGCGACCAGCCCGCCGCGCAGGTACATCCCGGAGTAGCCGCGGGCGCCGAGGAAGGCGCCCCACACCAGCAGCCACTCGGTCGGCCCGTCGTCGGACGGGAACAGCTCGGTGTGCGGGTGGATGCGCCGCTGCAGCACGAACTGCTCGTTCATCGACTCCCGCAGCAGCGCGGCCCAGGCGTCGGGCTCGGTCTGCCAGCCGGGGATGACGCCGGCGCCGCCGTGCAGCATCACCGGCTTGAGGATCAGCTCCTCGCGCTGGTCGAGGGCATATTCCTCGAGCAGCACGCGGCGGCCGTCCACGGTCACCGGCCCGGGCCGGACGGTGCGGGTCCAGGGCAGGATCCGGTCCAGCACCTCCAGCTCGTCCGGGCTGAACAAGCCGCGGTTGGCCTCGTCCGACAGCAGCGCCAGCGCGCCCTTGCTGCTGTAGAGCTCGGCGTCCATCGGGGAGAAGATCTGCACCTTGCCGCGCTCGGCGGCCCGCAGCACCGGCTCGATCAGGCCGGGTCCGCTGGGGTCGAGCAGGTCCTCGATCAGGAAGAGCCGGTAGATCACGTCCACCTTGCGGCCGTCCAGCCAGACGTCGTACTGCTCGTCCACCCGCAGCTGGCCGAGGTGGCAGGCGAAGGTGTCCATGCCGCGCCGGGTCAGCGCGGCGGCATTCTTGTGCAACTGCGGTTCCAGCTCGGGGTAGCTGGCGGGCCAGTCGCAGAACGCCACCACCGGACGGGTACCCGGGGCGGCGTTGCACTCGGCCAGCAGGGTCTGGGCGACCTCGTCCATGGTGTCGATGTAGCCCAGGTTGTGCTCGGCCGCGAACTCGGCCATGAACGGCTGGTCCATAAACGCCCGGATCAGACCGCCGCTGTCGATGCCGCCCAGGGCGGCGCTCATGTTGTACTCCAGCACCCGGAAGCCGCCGTCGTCGAAATACAGGTCGGCCCGAGACAGCCGGCTCGGCGCGTTGCCACGGCCCCGCACGATCGCGTCCACCTGCTGGCGGGGCACGCCGGTGGCCAGCGCGAAGGCGCCCAGGTCGCCGCCGAACAACCGTTCCGGCAGGCTGGTCAGGCACCGGTACAGGGTCTCCAGATCCGCTCCCAACTGCCGCACCTGTTCGCGCTGCAGCAGGCCGGGCCGGGTCAGGCAACGACCGTCGAAATGGGTTCCCACCGTCACCGGCTGCACGGCGGCGTGAAATTCACTGGCCTTGATCCCGCTGGCGGCAAAGGCTGCCAGGTAGGCCTCGGTGAGCTTGTTGTGGTGGACCTGCGCGCTGTGCGTCGGTGCTGCCGTTGCTGACTCGATCACGAGCTGCTCTCCCGCCCTGTTCCTTCGCCGTGCCCTCGATGACTGCCGTTCGAACGCCCACAGGCTAACCCAATGCAGACACTCGGGACAGAGCCATTGCAGTCAGGGAAGGGGGTTCAGAAATAAATTTGATGTCGTACTACTTCGGACGCCGAATGCGAATCCCGCCGGCCGGTGCCGCAAGTTGCCGTGGCCGCCGGCAGCGGGAATGCTGCTGGGGATGACGGAGAACGAAGTGCCCGAGGCCGGTCCCGACGATGTCGCCTTCAGCCTGACCTGGCAGCCGGACGGCGAGGCACTGCGGGGGGAGCTGGCGGCTCGTAATGTCGGCAACCGCCGGGTGCGGCTGACCGGCAAGCCCCGGATCGTCCCGCTGGATACCGCCGGCCAACCGCTGGCCGCGGAGGCGATCATGACCCTGGAGCTGCTCGTTCCCGGCTACGTCGAGCTCGAGCCGGGGGAGTCGGCGACCGCACCGGTTGGCTGGGCGGGCTGGGACGGGCCCGCCGCCGGGCCGCGGGTGCGCGTCGGGTGGCCCGGCGGTCAGGTGGACGTGGCCGCCGACGGCCCGCGCGAACCGGCCGGCAACGGGCCGGCCACCAACCTGTGGAGTTCCTGGTTCGTCCGCGCCGACTCCTAGCCGGGGACCCGGTGGCTGCGACGGAGCCGAGCGCGATCCAGGGGTATGGAAAACATCCTGGTTGGGATAGCTTGTCCTGATTAGGGTGCGCAGCGTGTCTCCGGAGCCGGAGGCGCCGACCACCGGCGCCCCGGGCTGGAGGAGGCTTTCCATGACACGACCCCGCAGGCGCACCGGCATCCTCGCGGCCGCCGTCGGCGCGCTGGTGGCCGGCACCCTGCTGCTCGCCCCGGCCGACGCCGCCGCTGCCGCCGGGGTGCAGGGTGGCGACGCGGTCTACAGCGGCCAGTACCGCTGCACGCTCGCCTTCAACGTGCGCGACGCCAACGGCGCGTACTACTTCATCGCCTCCGGGCACTGCGGGGCGAGTGTCGGCTCGGTCTGGTACTCCAACTCGACCCACACCACCGCGCTGGGCACCACGTTCGCGGTCTCCTCGCTGGGCGGCGGCATCGTGATCGTCAAGTACCCCGCCGGCGTCGTGCCGCCCGGCAGCGTGGACCTGCACAACGGCAGCAGCCAGGACATCACCACGGCGGTCGACCCCTACGTCGGGGAGGCGGCCAAGCGCAGTGGCAGCACCACCGGCGTGCACAGCGGCAGCGTGACCGGGGTCAACGTGACCGTGAACTACCCCGAGGGCACCGTCACCGGCCTGATCCGGACCAACATCTGTGCCGAGGGCGGCGACACGGGCGGTCCGCTGTTCGACGGCACCAAGGCGCTCGGCGTCCTGGTCAGCGCAAGCGGCAACTGCAGCAGCGGTGGCACGACCTTCTATGAGCCGATCACCAAGATCCTGGCGGCGTACGGCCTCAGCGTCTACTAGCCGGCGGCGCCCGCATCGGCGGCACGACCCGTTTCCAGCCGGGCTCCCGAGGCGCTGGTGCCTGTTCGCCGACCGCCCAACGACGCTTTCCGTTGGCAGTTCTGTGCTGCCCGCGAGGGATTTCGCGTTCTGGTTCGCACTTCCGGAAATATGTTGAGCCTTCACATTTCCGATAGCGCTACCGGAAACCTTTATGCGAACTCCAGCGAAACAGATGTATAGAGATAGTCAGATTTCTGTTGGATAAAGGTGAAGTGGCGGAGTAATTCTCTTTGAAACTCTTGTCCTGATAACGAAACGCATGCTAGACCTGAATGCACTCGGAATTGTCTCTTTCCTTGCGTAGCGTTCTGCGTTTCCCCCGAAGGACCTACGAGAAGGAATCTGCCTGCCGAGCCCTTCTGAGCGTGCTACCCCCGGCGCGCTCTTCCCCTATCAGGAGGCTCGTAGTGAGACTTACCCGCACCTCGGTCCGCACCGGCGCTGTTGCCGTTGCGGTCGGCACGCTGGCAACAGGAACCCTGCTGCTCGCCCCCGGCACGCAGGCCACTCCGTCAGCTGCTCCGGCGTCGGCAGCCACCCTCAATGCCGCCGTCCATATCCTCGACACCACGGCTCGTATCCCGGGTACCGCATGGGCGATCGACGCCCAGACCCACCAGGTCGTCGTGTCGCTCGACCAGAGCGTCACCGGCACCAAGCTCACCAAGATCAGCGCCGTGGTCGCCAAGCTCGGCAACGCAGTCCGCACCGAGCGGGTTGCCGGCACCTTCCACAAGTACCTCGCCGGTGGCGACGCCATCTACGGCGGCCAGTACCGTTGCTCGCTCGGCTTCAACGTGCGCTCGGGCAGCACGTACTACTTCCTGACCGCCGGCCACTGCGGCAACATCGCCTCGACCTGGTACGCGAACTCCTCGCACACCACGGTGCTGGGCAACACCGCCGGCAGCAGCTTCCCGGGCAATGACTACGCGATCGTGCGCTACACCAACGGCAGCGTGCCGCCCGGCACCGTCGACCTGTACAACGGCAGCAGCCAGGACATCACCTCGGCGGCCAACGCCTTCGTGGGTGAAGCGGTCAAGCGCAGTGGCAGCACCACCGGCGTGCACAGCGGCAGCGTGACGGCGACCAACGCCACCGTCAACTACGCCGAGGGCACCGTCACCGGCCTGATCCGCACCACCGTCTGCGCCGAGGGTGGCGACTCCGGCGGTCCGCTGTTCGACGGCACCAAGGCCCTGGGCCTGACCTCGGGCGGCAGCGGCAACTGCAGCAGCGGTGGCACGACCTTCTTCCAGCCGGTCACCGAGCCGCTGTCCGTGTACGGCGTGTCGGTCTACTAAGCCGGCAGTTCCTTCCAGCAGTACCAGTTCCACCCCTCCAGGTAAGTAGCACCACCCAGGGCCGGCCGCCCGCGCATCGCGCGGGCGGCCGGTTCACTGTCCGGCTCATCGCGGTGGCCGGCCGGGTCTACCGGTGGCCGCCCGCCCTCAGCGCAGGTAGGACGCGCCGTTGGCGTCGAGGACGGTGCCGCTGATCCACACCGGCGCGTCGGTGGCCAGCCACGCCACCGCCCGGGCGATCTCGGCAGGCGTGGCGACCCGGCCGAACGGGCTCTGGGCCCGGACCGCGGCACCGTCCGGGCCGTCCAGCACGGAGCGGGCCATCTCGGTGTCGACGAAGCCCGGGGCGACCGCGGCGGCCAGGATCCCGTGCGGGGCGAGGGCCACCGCCAGCGACTGGGTCATGGCGTGCAGCCCGGCCTTGCTGGCGCCGTAGCCGGGCGTGGCGGGCTCGCCCCGGTACGCGCCCCTGGAGCCGACGCTGATCAGCCGGCCGCCGGCGGGGCCGGCCGCGCGGTGCAGCAGGTGGTCGACGGTCAGCCACGCCAGGTTCGCCGGGGCGAGCAGGTTGAGCTCGACGGTGTCCCGCCAGGCCTGCTGCCAGTCGCGGTAGCCGGTGGCCGCGATCGGGTGGGCGGTGAACACGCCGGCGTTGTTGACCAGCACGTCCAGCCCGCCCAGCCCGTCGATCGCCTCGGCGACCAGCCGCGCGCAGGTGTCCGGGTCGGTGAGGTCGCCGGTCACCACCAGGTGGCCGGTGCCGGGCAGCGCCGCGCGCACCCGCTCGGCGGCGTCCCGGTCGCGTCCGGCGTGCACCGCGACCCGGTGCCCGGCCGCCGCCAGCTCGTGCGCGATGGCCGCGCCGATGCCACGGCTGGCTCCGGTCACCAGGCTGCAGGTCGTCACGGGGTGCGACGGTACCGGTTGCCGTTTACCCGCAGGCGTTTTACCCGCGCTCGGCGTCGATGAGAGAGTGGCAGCCATGAGCTTCGACGTATCCGCCGTTCGTACCGGGTTCCCGGCGCTGGCTGCCGGCACTGCCTACTTCGACGGGCCGGGCGGCTCGCAGACCCCGCAGGTGGTGGCCGACGCCATCGCCGGGGCGTTGCGGGCGCCGCTGTCCAACCGGGGCACGGTGACCCGGGCCGAGCGCAACGCCGACGACATCGTGCACGCCGCCCGGGCCGCGGTGGCCGACCTGCTCGGCGCCGACCCGCGCGGCATCGTGTTCGGGCGCAGCATGACCCAGCTGACCTTCGACATCGCCCGCACGCTGGCCGGCGGCTGGACGGCCGGCGACGAGGTGCTGGTCAGCCGGCTGGACCACGACGCCAACGTCCGGCCCTGGGTGATCTGGGCCGAGCGGGCCGGGGCTACCGTCCGCTGGATCGACTTCGACCCGGAGTCCGGCGAGCTGGCCGTCGAGCACGTCACCGCCCAGCTGTCCGAGCGCACCCGGCTGGTCGCGGTGACCGGCGCCTCGAACCTGATCGGCACCCGGCCGGACCTGGCCGCGATTGCCGAGGCGGTGCACCGGGCCGGGGCGCTGCTCTACGTCGACGGGGTGCACCTGGCCGCGCACGCCTCCGTGGACGTGGCCGCGCTCGGCGTGGACTTCTTCGCCTGCTCGCCGTACAAGTTCTTCGGCCCGCACCTGGGCGCGCTGGCCGCCAGCCCCGAGCTGCTGGAGCAGCTGCACCCGGACAAGCTGCTGCCTTCCACCGACGCGGTGCCGGAGCGCTTCGAGCTGGGCACCCTGCCGTACGAGCTGCTGGCCGGCACCACCGCGGCGGTGGACTTTCTCGCCGGACTCGGCGGCAGCTCCGCCGGCTCTCGGCGCGAGCGGCTCCTGGCGTCGATGGCCGCGGTCGAGGAGTACGAGGACGGCCTGCGGCAGCGCATCGAAACCGGCCTCGCCGAGCTGGGCCCGGTGACGCTGCACTCGCGTGCCCGGCACCGGACGCCGACGCTGCTGGCCACCTTCGCCGGCCGGTCCGCGGCCGACGCCTACCGATTCCTGGCCGAGCTGGACGTCAACGCCCCGGCCGGCAGCTTCTACGCCTACGAGCCGGCCCGCCGGATAGGACTGCCGGACGGCGGCGGCCTGCGGATCGGGCTGGCGCCGTACAACGACGACTCCGACGCTGCCCGGCTGCTCGAAGGCCTGGCCAAGTTCCTCGGCTGATGAGCTGGCTCCGCTGGGCAAACCTGACCTGCAAGCTTGCCCGGGCATAGCACCGTCGGGCTGGGACGGATGCCGGCCGGGTTCGTCCGGCCGGCATCTGCCCTGACGTCAGCCGCCGGCTGCCGGTCGCGGGCTCCGGCAGCAAATCCGGTCCGAGGCCGTGAGCAGCGCCCGGGCCTGCGCCTGCAGCGACGTCAGCTGGCCGTGGGTGGGAGCCTGCCCGGCTGCGGCGGCGATGAGCACGTCCTTCATCTTGGCGGCGACCCGGTCCCGGGCGTCGGCCAGCGCCAGCAGCCTGTCCTGCTCGTCGGTGAAGGCGGAATCGTCGCTCGCCGACCCGGACGCCAGCGCCGCACTGTCGGCGATCAGGGTGTTGGTGGCGAACTCGCCGACGCTGGAGTTGAGCTGCTGGTAGGCCACCGCCAGGTCGGCGGTGTCCCGCAGCGCAGCGGACGGGTGCGCCAGGGCCTGGCTGATCACCCGGCCGTCGGTGGGGTAGTCGTCGGTGAGCCCGACCAGGTGCAGCAGGGTGGGCCGCAGGTCGGTCTCCTCGACCCAGGTGCCGACCGTGCTCGCCTGCGGCACCGTCCGGATGGAGTTCGGGTCGGACGGCTGGTTGCCCGCCGCGGGCTCGGGACCGTCCAGGCCACGGGCGGCCACCCCGGGGCCGACCAGCGCCGACCAGGTCACGTCGATGTTGGGGCTGTAATAGCCGTGGTTGTAGGCAAATCCGTTGTTGATGCTGACGTTCGGCCCGGACGTGGAGAAGAAGTAGTCCGGCTTCGGGAACAGGGTGTAGGTCGGCGTGCGCAGCGGATCGGAGGTCTGCAGGTGCAGGATCCGCTGCTCGATGGCACCGGCCTGGTAGTTGGTGATCCGCTCGTTCGGCACACCGGCATAGGGGTTGTCGCCGGTCATCGCCGCGGTGTCCCGCTGCAGCTGGCGAACGGCCGGGTCGGTCGGAGCCGGCTGGCCGTGCACGTAGATCGCCGCACCCTGCGGCTCGAGGTCGAACGCCGTGCCGCTGCTCGCGGTGGCCGACAGCAGGCCCTTGATGTTGGCCTGCAGCTCACCGATCTGGGCGGTGGTGTAGTGGCAGGCCACCGTCACGCCGTCGCAACCGGCCGGCGTCGGCTGGGTCGCCCGGCCGACATTGGCTCCGGCGAACTGGTCGTTCTCCTCCGCGCTGATCACGAACTCGGTGTTCGCCGGGGTGATGCCGTCGGCGGCCAGCCGCCGGAAGAAGGTGGCGAAGGCGGCGTCATAGTTCTGCGCGTTGGTGATATAGCAGCTGTCACCGGGGCCGATCGGCTTGCCGCTGCCGGTCGCCGAGGCCGAGGTGCAGCCGCTGGTGCCGGCCTTGCGCTCGTGCAGGTCGGAGATATAGCCGTAGGTGACCGGGATGCCGCTCTCCTGCATGTCGGCCAGGTAGGCCAGCGACTGGGTGGCGGTCGGGCTGAAGCCGGGGAATCCGGGCTTGTTGGCAAAGGTATTGATCAGCGGGTTGCCGTCCAGGTCGGTCAGGTTGCCGGCCGCGTCGGTGACCGGGTAGCCATTGCGGGTCAGCGACGGGGTGCCGGCGCCCAGCACCGGGGCGACGTACTTGTGCCCGAACAGCGCCTGGTAACCGGAGTAGCCGCCGGGCTCGGTGGGCAGCACGTCGGCCACCGCGGACGGCGACGGGGTGGCCTGGCCGAACTTCACCGCTTGGGCGTCGGCGCAGGTGGCATCACCGGCGGCGCAGTGCACCGCAACGCCGACGTAGTCGGCGGTCTCCGGGTCCTTGAACGAGGACGGGTCGGCCTGCCACTGGGCAACCTCGGGCGAGTTCGGCCCGAACACGGTCGGCAGGTCCAGCGCGGTGTTCTCCAGCACCATGTTGGCGGTGGAGAAGTCGCCGACCGAGCAGCCGGCCCGGGTGAACGGCACCCAGGGCGCCGGGGTCTGCTGGCCGGTGTTGACGGACCTGGCCGGCACCGAGGCCGAGTACGCCATGCTCGGCGCGGTGTCGTGGCCCGGCGTCGGCGTCGCCTTGGTGTCGAACACCGGCGAGGTCCAGTACGCGAAGGAGCCGGCCGGGTCGGTGCTGCCGTCCGGGTTGTAGGTCTTGTAGGAGTTGCTGACCGGCTGGCCGTGCCGGTCGCCGTACAGGCCGGTGTAGATGGTCAGGCTGTCGTCGGCGGTGTGCGCGATCAGCGGCGTGTGGGTGTTGGAGAACACGGTGCCGTTGGATTTCAGGAAGTCGAGCAGGTGCGGCATCTGCTCGAGGTCGGAGGGCACGTCGGGGTTGTCCCGGGAGAAGTGCACGTTGTCGAACACGATGCTGATGACGTGCTCGACCCCGTTGCCCAACCGGCACGTCGCCGGCCCGGAGGCTGGTGGGCTGGCAACGGCACTGGCCAGGCCGGCCAGTGCGACGGCTGTGCTGGTGGCGAGCGCCGAGGCACATACGACGGCGACGCTTCGTCGGGTGAGATGGCGCATGCGAACCTCCCGGAATGGACCAAAGCAGCTCACCCTAGCCCCGGGCAATACCCTTGCAGAACCCCTGGAAACTGAATTTCTGGCCAACTGTGGACATGGTCCACCGGCCGGATGTGCCTGTAATGAAGGCCTAATGAGACCCTGATGTCGGCAAACTGAAGATCAGGGCACCGGGACGAAGTCGATGGTGACCTTGACCTTCCTGATGTAGAGCACCCGGTTGTAGGTGAAGCTGTAGGCCAGGCTGTCGAAACCCCAGACGTGCGCGCCGAGCGGCAGCGGCTTGAAGTTGCCGGTGAAGGTGTGGGTGATCGGAAGGTTCTTCGAGATCGGGTGCGGCGGGGTGTTGGGTTGCCGGTAGCCGTTGACGTACCAGATGAAACCCGACTCGGCGACCGGAGTGATCTGGGTCGAGCCCGCCGCCGGGGGCGTCAACCGGATGCCGAAGGTGCCCATCCGCAGCCGGCACACGTTGAGCAGGTCGAGGGTCGCGCCGGGGTAGTGGCCGCGGTAGGGCTTGTTGCAGAACAGCGGGGGCGGCGGGGGAGGCTCGCTGTTGGGCACCTGTGCCGGCTGGGCCGGCACGCTGCCGCTGGTCTGGGTGCTGGTCTGGGTGGTGCTGGTGCCGTCCTCGGCGACGGCCGTATCGGTGGTGCTGACCGTGATCTGCGGGTCGGTGGCGGCCGGCGGAGTGGCCGGGGCGTCGTGGCCGATCTCGACGTAGAAGAGCGCCGGGTCCGACTCGGTACCGTTGGCGTCCTGCGCGATGACCACCAGGTTGTGCGGGCCCTCGGTGGTGATCCCCAGTGAAATGCTGCCAGAACTGCCGTCGACGACGGTCAGCGGTCCGTCGTCCAGGACGTACTCGAACCGGGCGGCAGAAGTGTTTCCCACCCCCGGCGGGGCGGTGAAGGTGAAGGTGGCGCCGGCGTCCGGCACCGCGTCGAACTGGCCGTCGGTGAACGACGAGGACGTCACCGTCGGGGTGGCCGGTGCGGTGGCCCGGAACCATCCCTGGGCGTCGACCACGACGTCGATCGCACCGGGCCCGCCATTGCGGATGTTGATGGTGCCGTCGGCCGCCGGGGCGACGATGGCCAGGTCGGTGCGGTAGGTGTTGGCGGCGGTGTAGTTCAGGTTGGACGTCGCGGGTTCCGGCTGGTCGCCGGGCCACAGCCGCAGGTAGCCGCCGGCCGTGGTGTTCGCGCCGTTCTGCACGGTGCGCAGGTTCAGCGCCACCGCGGCCAACCCCGCCGCGACGCCGGGCAGGCCGCCCACCCCGGCCACCGGCAGCGTGAGCACCGAGTTGCCGGCGATGGTGCGCACCGGCGCCACCCGGGTGTCGAGCAGTCGCACGGCGGCCGGTGTGAACGTTCCGGCCGCGGCGCGCGGGGTGAAGTAGCCCTGGATGTCGATGATCAGGTCCAGTGGTCCGCCGGCCCCGACCAGCACCGAGAACTCCCCGGCGCTGCTGAGCGGAACGGCCACCGACACCGCCTGGGTGGTGTCGTCGAAGTCCAGGGCGCCGGTGCTCGGCACCGGCGTGCCGGTCGCGTAGGTGCGCAGGTAGCCGTTGCCGGCCTGATTGAGGACCGCGATGTTGACGTAGACGGCGCTGGCGTCGGCCGGTATGCCGGCCAGTCCCGCCGGTTGCAGGGTGAGCGCCGAACCGGGTTGGACCTGGTACTGCGGGACGCTCAGGCCGCTGCGGGTGTCGCCGATCCTGGTCTGGTTGACCGCCACGAACCCGCCCGGCGCGGTGGAGCTCCCGGCGGTGAAGTAGCCCTGCACGTCGATGATGAGCTGGACCGCATGGTCGGCGACGACGTGCAGCGTGCCGTCGGCGTGCAGCGCCACCAGCGCGGTGTTGGACACCGAGTCGCCCGGGTTGAACACCAGCGCGGTGCCGGTCGGGGTGGCCACGTCGCCCGGTGCCACGCTGACCGAGCCGATGCTGCCGGCACCGACCGCGGTCAGCGACAGGGCCAGCGCGCTCACCCCGCTGGTCGGAATGCCGGCCTGGCCGGCCGCGGCGACGGTGCGCACGCTGCCGGCGGGCATCGCGGTGGAGTAGCCGCCGGTGCCGTTGCGGGTGTCGAGCAGCCGCCCGACGGCAGGCACGAACAGCCCAGCGGTACCGGCCTCGTCGGCCCGGGCCGGAGCGCCGTGCGGCGCCGTCGCCAGCTGGGCCGCGGAGACCATGCCGGCCACCAGCGCGAGCACCAGCACCGGGGTCACCGCGGGCAACCCGCCCCGCCGACGCCTCATCCGAACCTCCGCAGTTCTTCGCAGGAAAGGAGCACCGCCCCGGGCCGGATGTTCAGTTCCGGTATGGGAATGCGGGTAGCGGCGGCACAAAGTAGCACTGCAGACAGGTGCGAAACGACAATTCACAAAGAATCCGGCTGCCCGGTTTCCAGGCGATACCTGTTCGCCTGCCGGGCAGAGGGCGGCTGTGCGTCCAGCGAGAGTGGCCGCCGAGTACTCACTCAGACCTTACGAAACCTGAATGATTCATTCCAATTCGATACAATCTCTTTCGAGGCGGTAGCTGAGCCGCTGCACGTAACCGAGGAGGCCTGTACATGAAACGCATTGTGTTCGCAGTAGCCGCGGCGATGGCGGCGTTCCTGGTCGCGACGCTCGGCCCGGGTGCCCAGCCGGCGGGCGCGGCGGCCGGCACCGGATGCGCGTTGCGCACCACCACCCCCACCACCCAGTACTTCTGCCACGCCGGCGCCTACCAGTACGTGACATCAGACGGGGCGTACATGTCCACCCCGGTGCAGTCCCCGGCGGTGTCGAGCGCCGACTGGCACAGCCTCGCCGAGCTGGCGGTCGAGTCGGCCGACGGCCGGCAGATCATCGAGATCGGCTGGCGCATCTACCGGCCGGACGGCCCGACGCCGCGGCTGTTCGTCTACCACTGGGTCAACGGGGTGGGCAGCTGTTACAACACCGGCTGCGGCTACGTGTCGAACTCCTCGACCATCACGCCGGGCATGGCGCTGACCCCGTCGAGCACGCCGGTGCAGTTCGCCATCGAGTACTTCCAGGGCAACTGGTGGTACGGCTACAACGGCACCTGGTTCGGCTACCTGCCGGGCTCGTTGTGGAGCGGCACGTTCACCAAGGCCGGCCTGGTGCAGGAATTCGGTGAGGTGTCCTCGACGGTGGCCAGGCCCTGCACCGACATGGGCAACGGCTACCTGGGCACCAGCGCCTCGGCTGTCTCGGTGAGCGGGGTCGGCTACTACAACTCCACCACCGCGGCCAACCTGACCCGGGTCACCCCGGACGACTCGACGCTGTATGACAGCCAGCTGACCTCGGCGAACAGCTTCCGCTACGGCGGGCCGGGCGCCTGCTGAGGTTTCCCCGCAGGGACAAGGCCACTCCGGTCAAGCACCGGGGTGGCCTCGCCGCGTCCGGTCGCTCCGGCGACCCAGCGCTCCCGACGGGCCTCGCAATGGCCGGGGATCTCCGGACGCGGGCACCGGCAACTGCCAGGATGGGGGCCGTGACCACGCTGCGGCTGCTGTCCTACAACGTCCGGTCGATGCGCGACGACGTCGACGCGCTGGGCCGGGTGATGCGCGAGATCGCCCCGGACGTCGCGATCATCCAGGAGGCGCCGCGGTTTCTGCGCTGGCGGTACCAGTGCGCGGCGCTGGCCCGCCGGGCCGGCCTGGTGCTGGTCACCGGTGGCCGGGCCTGCGGAGCGAACCTGGTGCTGTCCTCGCTCGCGGTCGACGTGCTGGACACCTACGAGCTGGCCTTCTCTGTCGACCGGCGCCTGCACCACCGGGGCTCGGCCGTCGCCGTCCTGCGACGAGCCGGTGCGAGGTTCGCGGTGGCCGGCACCCACCTGGATCTGATCGAAGCCCCCCGGCTGCGGCACCTGGACGAGCTGGCGGACTTCACTGCCCGGTTCGTGCCGGCGGACGTGCCGCTGATCGTCGGCGGCGACATCAACGCGGTGCCGGCCTCGGCGACCTGGCAGCGGCTGCAACGGTTCGGCACCGACGCCTTCGCCGCGGCCGGCACCGGCGACGGCTTCACCTACTCGACCGTAGCGCCGGTCCGCCGGATCGACGGGGTGTTCGCCGACCCGCGCCTGCAGCTGCTCAAGGCCGAGACCGTCGACACCGCCGACGTCCGGATCGCCTCCGACCACCGGCCGCTGGTGGTCGAGTACCTACTTGCCGATGCCCAGCACGTCGAGCTGCCAGGCCAGGCTGAACGATAGCTCCCGCCAGGCGTCGTAGCGGCCGCTACGACCGCCGTGCCCGGCCTCCATCTCGGTCTTGAGCAGCACCGGCGCCGGGTCGGTGGCAGTCGCGCGCAGCTTCGCGACCCACTTGGCCGGCTCCACGTACAGCACCCGGGTGTCGTTCAGGCTGGTGACCGCCAGGATCGCCGGGTAGTCCTTGGCCTCGACGTTCTCGTACGGCGAGTAGGACTTCATGTACGCATAGACCTCCGGGTCGGCCAGCGGGTTGCCCCACTCCTCCCACTCGGTCACCGTCAGCGGCAGCGACGGGTCGAGGATGGTGGTCAGCGCGTCCACGAACGGCACCTGCGCGACGATGCCGCCGAAGGCCCGCGGCGCCAGGTTGGCCACCGCACCCATCAGCAGGCCGCCGGCGCTGCCGCCCTGGGCGACGATCCGCTCCGGACGGGTCCAGCCGATCCGCACCAGGTGCTCGGCGGCGGCGACGAAGTCGGTGAAGGTGTTGCGCTTGGCCAGCATCTTGCCCTGGTCGTACCAGTGCCGGCCGAGCTCCCCGCCGCCGCGCACGTGCGCGATCACGAACACCACGCCGCGGTCGAGCAGGGACAGCCGCGGGATGGGGAAGTTCGGGTCGATCGACACCTCGTAGGCGCCGTAGCCGTACAGCACCACCGGGGCGTTGCCGTCCAGCGCCACGTCGACCCGGCGCACCACCGACAGCGGCACCAGGGTGCCGTCGCCGGCCCGGGCCCACTCCCGGGACTGCACGTAGTCGGCCAGGTCCACCCCGCCGAGCACCGGCTGGCGCTTGCGCAGCAGCAGCTCCTTCGACGGCACCGCGTAGTCGTAGACGGTGTCCGGGGTGACCAACGAGCGGAAGGTCAGCCGGTAGCCGGTGGCGTCCCAGTCCGGGTTGTTTCCGGGCAGCACGGTGTAGAGCGGCTCGTCGAACTCGATCTCCTCCGGTGCGCCGAAGCCCGCGCCGGTGCGCGGCAGCACCGCCAGCCGGGTCAAGCCCTCCCTGCGCAGGTACAGCATCGCGTGCCCGGCGAAGGCGTCCACCGACAGCAGCCGGCGCTCGGCCGAGCCCGGGATCAGGGTGCGCCAGTTCGCCGCGCCGGGATCGTCCAGCGGCGCCGAGCTCAGCTCGAAGTTGGCCTCGTTGCTGTTGTGCACGATCAGCAGCTGGTCGCCGGCGTGCTCGACGTGGTACTCCACGCCCTCGGTGCGCGGCTGCACCACCACCGGCTCGGACAGCGGTGCGTGCGCGTCCAGCAGCCACACCTCGCTGGTCAGCTTGCTGGCCACCGAGATCTCGATCGCCTGCTGGTTGCGGGTCAGCCCGATGCCCACCCAGTACCGCTCGTCGTCCTCGGTGAAGACCACCACGTCCTCGGAGGCGTCGGTGCCGACCAGGTGCCGCCAGACCCGGTTGGGACGCCAGGAGTCGTCCACGGTGAGGTAGAAGACCGCGCTGGCGTCGGCCGACCAGGCCGAGGAGTAGAACACCCCGGCGACGGTGTCGGGCAGGTCCTCGCCGGTGGTGAGGTCCTTCAGGCGCAGGGTGAACCGCTCGTCGCCGGTCAGGTCCAGCGAGTAGGCCAGCAGGGTGCCGTCCGGGGACGGCTCGAGAGTGCCGAGGGCGAAGAAGCCGGAGTCGGCGGCGATCCGGTTGCCGTCCAGCAGCACCTGCTCACCAGGCGGCGCTCCTTCCTCGCCGCCGTCCTCGCCGATGGTCGGCGGGACGTCGCCGGTGGCCGGCAGCCGGCAGTGGATCGAGTACTGCTGGCCCTCCACCGTGCGGCTGTAGTACCAGAACCCGCCGCGCCGGTAGGGGACCGACAGGTCGGTTTGCTTGGTCCGGGTGACGATCTCGTCGAAGATCTGCTGCCGCAGCGGTTCCAGCCGGGCGGTGCGGGCCTGGGTGTAGGCGTTCTCCGCCTCCAGGTAGCCGATCACTTCCGGGTCGGCCTTGTCGCGCAACCACTCGTAGTCGTCGACGAAGGTGTCGCCGTGGTGCACCCGCTGTACCGGCTTGCGTGCGGCGACGGGCGGCTGCGGTTGCTGCGGCTGGTCGGACATCTGTCCGAGGCTACCGGCCCCGGCAAGCAACTCGGTGTCAGGCAGCAGCACGGTGTCAGGCAGCAGCACGGTGCCCAGCGGTGGCGGGTGCTCGCCGAAGTAGCGGTCCTCGGCGGCCAGCCAGGCGAGCTCCGGCTGTCCCAGCGCCCCGTCCCGGGCGATCCAGCGGCGCTCGCGGACCGGGCGCGGCACGTCCAGGAAGATCGCCACCGACAGCCACCCGGCGCACGCGGCGATCGCCGACACTCCCTCGACCAGCAGCACGGCGGGCACCGGCACCGCGACCGTCTCGGCGAAGCGCATCGCGTGCCAGTCGAAGCGCCGGTAGCTGCCGGGCCGGCCGGCCGCCAGCGGCTCCAGGACGCCGGCGCGCAGCCGCGGCCAGAAGCTGAACTGGCCCTGCCAGCCGTCCAGCAGCAGGTCGGTGGACAGCACCGCGGCGCCGTCCAGCCGGGCGGCCAGCGCCGCGGCCAGGCTGGACTTGCCGGCTGCCGCGCCGCCGTCGACGGCCACCACCCGGACCTGCCCGCACCGTGGCTCGGCGGCCCGGACCAGGTCGGCGAGCGTCGTCAGGTCGGCGAGCTTCGTCAGGTCGGCGAGCGTCGTCAGGTCCGCCGGCGGCCCGGCGAACTCCTCGGGGCTGGCCACGGCACCCAGCCTAGGCGCGGGCTGTCGTTTCCCCGGCCCGCTGTGTTCCCCCGGGCTGCCGTGTTCCGGCTGTCATGCGCTGAGCAGCCGTTCCCGGCGCACCGCGCCCAACCACCGCTCCAGGGGCAGCGAATCGCCCCGGGCCACGGTCACCCCCGCATGCAGCAACACCGGGTAAGGGCTCCGCGCCAATTCCGCGACCTGCGGCCTGGCCCGGAACGCCTCCCGTTCCTCGGGGCCGAACTCGTCCGGGCTGTTGCCGGTGAGCCGGCACCACACCTCGAACACCAGGTCCTGTCCGGTTCTCATCCTGACCGCCTTTCCCGCGGCACGAGCCGCACGCGATCACTGTGCGTTGCCAGGATGGCTGCGCGGACACCACCGGGTGACCGGCGGGCGAACATCGACCGGCGAGCGGGCGGGCTCAGACCACCGCGCCGTCGTCGTCGGAGTCGTCGCGCGGTTCCGGGCGCAGCCGCAGCACCAGCAGGCCGGAGCCGAACAGCACCAGCACCACGCCGAGCGGCAGCGGCAGGTCGGCCGGCAGCCCCATCCGGTAGCCGAAGGCCAGCACCAGGACGCCGAGCAGGGTGACCAGCACCGCCATCGCGGTGGGCAGGGTGGGCCGCGGCACCGGCGGGGCCGGCGGCGGCACGAAGTGCTCGACCTCGTCCAGCGGGTCCGGGGCGGCGGTGCCCAGCGGGCGGACGGTGGGCGCGGCGGCCGGCGGCCGGTCCAGGTCGCGCAGGTCGGCGACGATCCGGGCGAACTCGGCGTCGGTGTCGATGCCGGCCAGCGGATCGACCGGCGGCTCCTCCCGCGGCCGGTCCCAGTGCCGGTGCTGGGCCACCTCGATGCCGAGCTCGGAGGCGATCTCGGTCAGCACCTGGCGGGCCTCCGAGGTCAGGTCGGCGGCCACGTACAGCCGGTCGGCGGTCACCGGGTCACTGGCCGTGGTCGGCTCCACGTAGGCCGGCACGTCCCGCAGGCCTAGCACGTCGAGCAGGTGGTCGGCCAGTCGCGGGTCGACGTCGGCGACGGGTGAGAACTTGTCCGAGTTCAGGCCGTTGTCCCGGCGGCCACGGTGCGAGGCGGGCGAGCTCACGTCAGTCGCCGACGCTGGTACGGGCGTGCTCGGTGATGAAGTCCACGCTGCCGGCGAAGATCAGCTCCGCGTCGTGGTCGACGGTGGCCACGTGGTAGCTGTTGGCCAGGCTCACCTCGCGCACCGTGGTGGCGGTGGCACCGGCGTGCAGCAGCTTGGCCGACAGCGCGTCGACCACGTGGTCCTCGGCCGAGTGGTAGTACAGGATCGGCACCCGGATCTTGCCCAGGTCGGCGATCACCAGCCGCCACATGGCCTGCATCGACACGAACGCGCGCAGCGGCGTCCGGTCGTAGCTCAGCTCGGCCATCCCGGGCTTCTTGATGTCGCTGCCGATGCCGGGCCGGGAGCGCACCGCCCAGGCGAGGTAGCGGGCCAGCGCCGCGTCCTTGCGCATGGTGCCCAGCGCGACGTTGACCAGCACCAGGCCGGACAGCTTGCTCGACGGGTCGTCGGCGAGGTCCTCGGCCAGCCGGATGACCAGGGCGCCGCCCATCGACAGCCCGCACGCGAACACCGTGTCGCAGCGCTCGGCCAGCTCGGCGTAGCCGGCCCGGACCTCTGCGTACCACTCGGTCCAGGTGGTGCGGTTCATCTCCTGCCAGGTGGTGCCGTGCCCGGGCAGCCGGGGCAGCCGCACCGAGTAGCCCTGGGCGGCCAGGTACTCGGCCCACGGCCGCATGCTCTGTGGGGTGCCGGTGAAGCCATGGCTGATCAGCACGCCGGTCCGGCCGGCGGCGCCGCTACCGTCGACCGCGAACGGCTCGGCACCTGCGAGGATCGGCACGCGCGATCTCCTTTGCGTCTGGCTGGTTCCATTCTGCCGTGGCCGGTGCCGTCCTGGCGAGTCCCGGAAAAAGCCCCGGAAGCCTTTCACGCCCCGTCCCGGCGCGCGGGCGGGTCAATTGTGAGCCAGGTCCCGGCCAGACTATGGTCGAGGCACCCTGAGCAGTTCGGGAATCTGGGCTGGAGGCGCTGAGTGCTGTACTGGTTCCTGAAGACCATCGGGCTCGGCCCGTGGTTGAAGGCGATCTGGCGCCCCTACGTGGAGGGTGCGGAGAACGTGCCCGCCACCGGCGGCGCGATCCTGGCCAGCAACCACCTCTCCTTCTGCGACTCCTTCTTCATGCCGCTGATGGTCAAGCGGCGGGTCACCTTCCTCGCCAAGGCGGAGTACTTCACCACCCCCGGCCTGAAGGGCAAGCTGTCCCGGATGTTCTTCGCCGGCGTCGGGCAGGTGCCGATCGACCGCGACGACGCCGACGCCGCCAAGGGCGCCCTGACCACCGGCGTCCGGATCCTGCGCAAGGGCGAACTGCTGGGCATCTACCCGGAGGGCACCCGGTCCCCGGACGGCCGGCTGTACAAGGGCAAGACCGGGGTGGCCCGGATGGCCCTGGAGGCCGGCGTGCCGGTCATCCCGGTGGCCATGATCGACACCGAGAAGATGATGCCGACCGGGCGCAAGCTGCCGCACCTGCGGCCCCGGCCCGGCGTCCGGTTCGGCAAGCCGCTGGACTTCTCCCGCTACGAGGGGCTGGCCGGCGACCGGTTCGTCGAGCGGTCGATGACCGACGAGATCATGTACGAGCTGATGCAGCTGTCCGGCCAGGAGTACGTCGACACCTACGCCAGCAAGGTCAAGGTGGCCACCGGAGCCGACCTCGGCTTCGGCGCCCGGCGCGGCCTGATCCACCCGGACGCGGTGGGCAGCACCTCGCACGACCGGCTGCCGGTCGAGCGAGCCGGCTGAGCCTGCAGACGGGCCGGCTCGCCACACCGATGCGCTATTTCTACGACTGCGAGTTCATCGAGGACGGCCAGACCATCTCGCTGGTCTCGATCGGCTTCGTCGACGAGAACGGCCGGGAGTTCTACGCGGTCTCGACGGAGTTCGACCCGTCCCGGGCCATCGACTGGGTACGCCGCAACGTGCTCAACCAGTTGCCCTCGCCGGCCGACCCGGCCTGGCGCTCCCGGGCCCGGATTCGGGAGGACCTGCTGGCCTACCTGACCGCGCCGGGCGAGCCGATCGAGCTGTGGGCCTGGATGGCCGGCTACGACCACGTCGCGCTGGCGCAGCTGTGGGGCGACATGCGCGCCCTGCCCCGCCAGATCCCGCGCTTCACCCACGAGCTGCGCCAGCTGTGGGAGAGCGCCGGCTCTCCGCCGTTGCCGATTGCCGGCGAGGACGTGCATGACGCACTGGCCGATGCGCGGCACAACCTGGCGCGCTGGAGACTGATCACCGAAGCTCTCGCGGCCGGCTCGGCCCGCCCTGCCGGTGGTCGCTAGGCTCGCAAAACCGACAGCGCCGTCGATCCACCCGTTGCCCAGAGAAGAACAGTGCCTGCCGGGATAGCGGCAGCCGCACAGGAAGGACCGCCAGATGCGTATCGGTGTACTGACCGGTGGTGGGGACTGCCCCGGACTGAACGCGGTGATCCGCGCCGTGGTCCGCAAGGGCATCGGGGTGTTCGGCTACGAGTTCGTGGGCTTCCGGGACGGCTGGAAGGGCCCGCTGGAAGGCCTGACCATGCCGCTGGGCATCGCCGAGGTGCGCGGCATCCTGCCGCGTGGCGGCACCATCCTGGGCTCCTCGCGCACCAACCCGTTCAAGATCGACGGCGGCGTGGCCAGGATTCGCGAGAACCTGCACAGCCTGGGCGTCGACGCGCTGATCGCCATCGGCGGCGAGGACACCCTCGGGGTCGCCACCCAGCTGCACGAGCAGGGCGTGAACGTGATCGGGGTGCCCAAGACCATCGACAACGACCTCAACGCCACCGACTACACCTTCGGCTTCGACACCGCGGTCAACATCGCCATGGAGGCCATCGACCGGCTGCACACCACCGCCGAGTCCCACCACCGGGCCCTGATCGTGGAGGTGATGGGCCGGCACGCCGGCTGGATCGCCCTGCACGCCGGGATGGCCGGCGGCGCCAACGTGATCCTGATCCCCGAGCAGCGGTTCTCCATCGAGCGGGTATGCGCCTACGTGCAGAGCCGGTTCGAGTCCCAGTACGCCCCGATCGTGGTGATCGCCGAGGGCGCGATGCCGCTGGAGGGCGAGATGTCGACCGTGGACAAGGGCGTCGACGCCTTCGGCCACGTCCGGCTCGGCGGCATCGGTGACTGGCTGGCCTCCGAGATCGAGAGCCGGACCGGCAAGGAGGCCCGCACCACGGTGCTCGGCCACATCCAGCGGGGCGGCACCCCGACCGCCTACGACCGGGTGCTGGCCACCCGGTTCGGGCTGCATGCCATCGACGCGGTGCACGCCGGCGACTGGGGCAAGATGGTGGCCCTGTCCGGCACCGAGATCATCCGGGTGCCGCTGGCCGATGCCACCAAGACCCTCAAGACGGTGCCCAGCGAGTTCTACTCCGAGGCCGAGGTGTTCTTCGGCTGAGCCGGCGCTTCCCACGCGCCGGCACCTGCGGACCGGTTGCGGGCGTTCGGCGGCCGGCCCGCACTGGGTAGTCTTGGCCGTGTGACATCGCTCGACCATCCGTCCACCGCCGCGGAGGAGCTGAAGCTGGACGCCTGGCGCGGCCTGCCGGCCGCCCAGCAGCCGAGCTGGCCCGACCAGGCAGAGCTTCGCGCGGTGGCCGGCACCCTCGCGCAGCTGCCGCCGCTGGTGGTGGCCGACGAGGTGAACGCGCTCACCGCCCGGCTGGCGCAGGTGGCCCGCGGCGAGGCGTTCCTGCTGCAGGGCGGCGACTGCGCCGAGACCTTCGCGACCTCGTCGCAGGCCGACATCGCCGGCAAGGTCCGGGTGCTGCTGCAGATGGCCGTGGTGCTCACCTACGGCGCCTCGGTGCCGGTGGTGAAGGTGGGCCGGATGGCCGGCCAGTACGCCAAGCCGCGCTCCACCGAGCTGGACGCGCTGGGCCTGCCCTCCTACCGCGGGGACATGGTCAACGACCTGAGCCGGGATCCGGCGGCGCGCACCCCGGACCCCAAGCGCATCCTGCGGGCCTACTCGACGGCGGCCTCCACGCTGAACCTGCTGCGCGCCTACGCCGGCGGCGGGCTGGCGTCGCTGGAGAAGGTGCACGCCTGGAACACCGCCTTCGCCCGCGAGACCGAGACCGGCAGCCGGTACGAGCAGCTGGCCGCCGAGATCGACCGGGCGGTGCGGTTCATGCGGGCCTGCGGGGTGCACGACGCGGCGCTGGAGACCGTCGAGCTGTACTCCAGCCACGAGGCGCTGATCCTGGAGTACGAGCGGGCGCTGACCCGGGTCGAGGACGGGCGGGCCTACGACCTGTCCGGCCACTTCCTGTGGGTCGGCGAGCGCACCCGGCAGATGGACGGCGCGCACCTGGACTTCGTCTCCCGGATCGCCAACCCGATCGGGGTGAAGCTCGGGCCCAGCACCACGCCGGAGATCGCCGCCGAGCTGGTCGAGCGGCTGGACCCGGACGGCGTGCCGGGCCGGCTGACCCTGATCAGCCGGATGAGCAACCACCTGGTGCGCGACCTGCTGCCGCCGATCATCGAGAAGGTCCGCTCCACCGGCCACCTGGTGGTCTGGCAGTGCGACCCGATGCACGGCAACACCGAGGAGACCGCCACCGGGGTCAAGACCCGGCACCTGGACCGGATCATCGACGAGGTGGACGGCTTCTTCGACGTGCACGCCCAGCTCGGCACCCACCCGGGCGGGCTGCACGTCGAGCTGACCGGCGACCACGTCACCGAGTGCATCGGCGGCACGGCCGACCTCACCGCCGCCGACCTCAGCCGGCGCTACGAGACGGCCTGCGATCCCCGGCTCAACATCGAACAGTCGCTGGAGCTCGCCTTCCGGGTCGCCGAGCGGCTGGTCGCCGACTGGCGCACCCGCAAGCAGGGCGTCCAGCCCCGACCGCAGGTACGAGCGAGGACGGTATGAGCACTCCCTACCCGGTGGTGGACCTGCGCAGCGACACGATCACCCGGCCGTCCGCGGCGATGCGGCAGGCGATGGCCGATGCCGAGGTGGGCGACGACGTCTACGCCGACGACCCGACGGTGAACGCGTTCGAGGCCGAGGTCGCCGAGCTGCTGGGCCACGAGGCGGGGCTGTTCACCCCGACCGGGACGATGGCCAACCAGATCGCGCTGCGGCTGCTGGTCAAGCCCGGCGAGGAGCTGGCCTGCGACCGGATCGCGCACGTGGTGCGGTCGGAGTCGGGTGCCGCAGCGGTCTTCTCCGGCATCACCACCCGCACCTGGGAGTCGGTGGCCGGCCGGCTGGACCCGGCCGTGGTGGCCGAGCTGGTGACCCCGAACGCCGGGCCGCACCACGTCTCGACCGCCGCCATCGCGGTGGAGAACACCCACAACTTCGGCGGCGGCACCGTGCAGCCGCCGCAGGCGGTCCGGGCGGTGCAGCAGCTGGCCCGCGACACCGGCATGGGGCTGCACCTGGACGGCGCCCGGCTGTGGAACGCCTCGGTCGCCTCCGGCACCGGCATGGCCGACCTTGCGGCCGGCTTCGACACCGTCTCGGTGTGCTTCTCCAAGGGGCTGGGCGCCCCGATCGGTTCGATGCTGGTCTCCACGGCGGACCGGATCGCCGCGGCCCGGGTCTGGCGCAAGCGCTACGGCGGCGGCATGCGGCAGGTCGGCGTGCTGGCGGCGGCCGCCCGGTACGCGGTGCGGCACAACGTCGAACGGCTGGCCGAAGACCACGAGCGGGCCGCCCGGCTGGCCGCCGCGCTCGGTCAGAAGCCGGAGCTGGTGGAGACCAACATCGTGGTGCTGCCGGTGCCCGACGCCCCGGCGGTGGGGCTGGCCGCCCGCGAGCAGGGCGTCATCGTCTCGGTGCTCGGCCCGAAGGTGATCCGGCTGGTCACCCACCTCGACATCGACGACGACGGCCTGGACCGCGCCATCGAGGTGCTGACCCCGCTGCTGGCCGGCTGACCTTCTGAAAGAAACTCATCGCCGCACCGATGAGTTTTGCCGGCCGCCGTCGTTTCACCCTGCGCCAGGACATTCGGACACAGGGAGAACGGAGACGGACATGAGCAGGCTGCTCGACGGCAAGAACGCGATCCTCTACGGCGGCGGCGGAGGGATCGGCGGCGGGGTGGCCCGGGCGTTCGCCCGCGAGGGCGCCCGGGTGTTCCTGGCCGGCCGGACTGCCGGTCCGCTGGAGGCGGTGGCGGCCGAGATCACCGGTCAGGGCGGCGCGGCCGAGGTCGCCGTGCTGGACGCCCTGGACGAGCGGGCGGTCGACGAGCACGCCGCGGCGGTGGTAGCCAGCGCCGGCAGCATCGACGTGTCGTTCAACCTGATCAGCCGGGGTGACGTGCAGGGCCGCCCGCTGGTGGAGCTGGCGCCGGACGAGCTGCTGCGGGCGGTGACCAACGGCCTGCGCAGCAGCTTCCTCACCGCCCGGGCAGCCGGTCGGCAGATGATGCGCCAGCGGTCCGGCGTCGTCCTGCACCTCAACAGCGGTTCGGCGGCCGGCGCGATGCCGGGCATGGGCAGCACCGGGCCCGCCGACGCTGCCACCGAGGCGTTCATGCGTTACCTCGCGGCCGAGCTCGGCCCGCACGGCGTGCGGGTCTGCGGCATCTGGACCGCCTGGGTGGCCGAGACGCTGACCGTCGAGAAGCTGGTCGCGGTGGGCGGGCCGGACGTCCCGGCCCCGGAGGCGGTGCGGCAGGCGATCGCGGGCATGTCGGTGCTGGGCCGCACGCCCGGCCTTGCCGACGTGGCCGAGGCGGCCGCCTTCCTGGCCAGCGACCGGGCCGCCGGCATCACCGGCACCATGACGAACGTCTCGGCCGGCCTGATGCTTCGATGAGCACGGACCTAGCGAAGGGAACTGACAGGATGGACTGGAAGCTCGAAGTGGTGGTGGTGCCGGTCTCCGACGTGGACCGCGCCAAGGAGTTCTATGCCGACAAGGTCGGCTTCACCCTCGATGTGGACCACCGGGCCGGTGAGAACTTCCGGGTGGTCCAGCTGACCCCGCCCGGCTCGGCCTGCTCGATCGTCATCGGCACCGGGGTGGGCGACGGCGTCCCAGGCTCGGTGCGGGGCCTGCAGCTGGTGGTCTCCGACATCTCCGCCGCGCACGCCGAGCTGGTGTCGCGGGGTGTGGAGTGCAGCGAGATCTCGCATTTCGTGGAGGGCCGCATGCAGCCGGGCCTGGACCCCGACGGCCGCGAGTTCGGCTCGTTCGTGTTCTTCGCCGACCCGGACGGCAACAGCTGGGCGGTGCAGCAGGGCCGGTCCGAACAGCCGGCATGACCGCCTCGCCGCCGGCCGCGGTGGCGGACTGGGTGGCCGACAGAGCCGGGTTCGCCACGCTCGCCGAGCGGCACCGCCGCGAGCTGCACGTGCACTGCTACCGGCTGCTGGCCTCCTTCGACGAGGCCGAGGACGCCGTGCAGGAGACCTACCTGCGGGCCTGGCGGGGCCGGGACGGCTTCGACGGCTCGGAGGAGAAGGCGCTGGCGCGGGCCTGGCTGTACCGGATCGCCACCAACGTCTGCCTGGACCTGATCCGGGCCAGGGGCCGGCAGGTGCCGCGGCTGGGATCGCTGGCCGAGGTCGGCTGGCTGCAGCCCTATCCGGACCGGCTGCTGGACGAGCTGGCCGCCGAGCAGCCGGACGCGGTGGCGGTGAACCGGGAGACCGTCGAGCTGGTGTTCCTGGCGGCGCTGCAGGTGCTGCCGGCCCGGCAGCGTGCCGCCCTGGTGCTGCGCGACGTGCTGGGGCTGCCGGCCGCCGAGCTCGCCGAGCTGCTCGGCACCAGCGTCGCGGCGGCCAACAGCGCGCTGCAGCGGGCCCGGACGACCATGGCCCGGCACCTGCCCTCGCACCGGTCGGACTGGGCAGCGCGGCGTCCCAGCGCCGCAGAGCGGGAGCTGCTGGACCGGTTCATCGACGCCCACGAACGCTGTGACGCCGCGGCTGCCGCCGCGATCGCAGCCGAGGACATCCGGGTCACCATGCCGCCGTATCCGATGGTCTTCGACGGTCTCGACATGCTGGCCGGGCTGCTGGAGCGCGCGTTCGGCCCGGACCGGGAGGGCGACTGGCGGCTGCTGCCGACCCGGGCGAACCGGATGCCGGCGGCGGCCAGCTACCTCAGGCGACCGGGCGACAGCGAGTACCGGGCCTTCAAGCTGGACGTGCTGCGGGTCGAGGGGCCGGCGGTCGCCGAGATCACCACGTTCGGGTATGCGCTGTTCCCCGCGTTCGGCCTGCCGGACACGCTGCCCGGCTGAGCCCGCCGCGGCCGGTTCGCGGTGCTCGAGGTGGCGGCCGGCGCCATGTATGCCGACGGCTACGCCTTTCCGGGTGTCCGGCAACGGCGTCTGGCTGACCAGACAGGTGCCGGCGCGGTTCGTGTCCCGGCTGGCGGCCAACGGTTAGGGTTCGGCCCATGACGCCGGGGGAGATCTCGTGGGTGGGGCTGCTGACGTTGATGGTTGACGGGCCGGACCTGCCGGTGCGCGGGGTGATCAGCAGCCGTGATGGTGACGATACGTCCCGGCAGTACTTCGGTTGGGCCGTCATCGGTGGCCAGCCAATGCCGGTGTTCGCCGGCTTCGCCTCCGCGGTGGACGCCGAGCCCGGCGCGATGCCGCCCGACGAGCCCGACCCGGCCGAGCAGGAGCCGGTACTGATCCGGGTCTGGCGGGCCGGGCGACGGGTGCGTCTGGAGCGGCCGGACGGCCGGCCGTCGCTGATCGTCGGCGACAGCGAGTGCTGGCGGTTCCGCGGCGACGACCCGGTGCCGGTGGTCGCACCCAGCAGCGCGGTGGTCTACCAGGGCAACGGCACCGACCTGCTGGACCGGCGCGAGGCGAACAGCTTCGTGGGCAACGACTTCACCCGGCCGACCGGGCCGGTGGGCAGCACCACCTTCCTGGGCCGGCCGGCCTACACCGTCGAGCTGGCGCCCCCGTCGCACAAGCCGTACCCGCTCCAGCTGGTGGTCGATGCCGAGACCGGACTGGTACTGCAGCAGCGCAACGACGGATTCGGCTCGGTCGACGAGTGGGTCGAGATCGCGGTGGGGGAGCCGCTGGACGACGAGTTGTTCCGCTGGCAGGGGCCGTCGGTCCCGGAGGCGCACGACTGGCCCGACCCGGAGCGGGAATGGCATGCCGATCAAGCCCGGCGGTTGGAGTGGTTCCGGGCCAACGTCGCGCCGTTGCCGCTGCGGCTGGAACTCGATCTCGGGGTGTTCGTGCACGAGCACGATCCGGACGGCTCGTTCCAGGCCAGCATCGGCGAGGACCACCTCGGCATGCTGGCCCGCCGGCCCAGTTCGGATGCCGAGTGGGAGCTGCGCTGGGACGAGGTGCAGCACCGTTGGTCGGCCGGCGGCTGGGACTGGGCACTCACCTGGCGCGAGGGCCAGCTCACCGAGGCGGGGCTGGCGTCCCTCAAGCAGGCGCTGGGCAGGACATAAGCCGCCGTCCTGCGTTATTTTCAAGTGTTGCCAGCAGCCGCCGGCAGCCAGGAGGGGAGTGGCGCGGTGTCGTTGACCGAGATCCATGACCCGGTGATGTTCGCCATCCCGGTGTTCGTGGTGTTCCTGGTCCTGGAGATCGTGGCCATCCACGTGCTGCACCACGACCAGTTCGCAGTCGGCGCCGGCCCCGTCGAGCCGGTGCGCGGCTACGAGCCCGCCGACACCCGGACCAGCCTGACGATGGGCATCGGCTACTCGGTGGTCAACCTGTTCTGGCGGCTGGTGGTGCTGGTGGTCTACTCCGCCCTCTACGAGCTGACCCCGCTGCGGCTCGATCCGCGGGACTGGTGGACCTGGGTGCTGGTGTTCTTCGCCGACGACCTGGCCTACTACGGCTTCCACCGCGCCTCGCACCGGATCCGGTTCTTCTGGGCGGGCCACATCGTGCACCACTCCTCGACGCACTACAACTTCTCCACCGCGCTCCGGCAGAAGTGGACGCCGATGCTCACCCTGCCGTTCTGGATGCCGCTGGCGCTGATCGGCATCCCGCCGTGGGTGATCTTCACCGCGATGGCCTGGAGCCTGTTCTACCAGTTTTTCCTGCACACCGAGAAGATCGGGCGGATGCCGGCCTGGTTCGAGGCGGTGTTCAACACCCCGTCCCACCACCGGGTGCACCACGGCAGCGACGCCGACTACCTCGACGTCAACTACGCCGGCATCCTGATCATCTGGGACCGGATGTTCGGCTCGTTCGTCCCCGAGACGCACCGCCCGAACTACGGGCTGACCAAGAACATCGACACCTACAACCCGTTCAAGGTGGCGTTCGGGGAGTTCGCCAACATCGCCTCCGACGTCCGCCGCTCGCACGGCCTGCGCGCCAAGCTCGGCCACGTCTTCGGCCCGCCCGGCTGGCAACCAGCCGGCGCCCGGCTGGATCCGGCGCAGCCGAACCCCGAGCAGCTCAGCCCGGTCCGGCGCGCCTGACCAGCCAGCCGGCGGAGCTCACAGCGTTGCGGTGTCGATGACGAAGCGGTACCGCACGTCGGAGGCCAGCACCCGCTCGTAGGCCTCGTTGATCTGGTCGGCGGAGATCACCTCGATGTCCGCGCCGAGGTTGTGCTGCCCGCAGAAGTCGAGCATCTCCTGGGTCTGGGCGATCCCGCCGATCATGGAGCCCGCGAACGAGCGGCGGCCGGCGCTGAGCAGCGACCCGTCGACCGGGGAGGGATCGGGCGCGGCACCCACGCTGACCAGGGTGCCGTTGACGGCCAGCGTGCCGAACAGGGCGTTGAGGTCGATGTTGGCGCTCACCGTGTTGATGATCAGGTCGAACTCGCCGGCCAGTTGCTCGAAGGTTCCGGGGTCGCTGGTGGCGTAGTAGTGGGCGGCGCCGAGGCGCTTGCCGTCCTCCTGCTTCTTCAGCGACTGCGACAGCACGGTGACCTCGGCGCCCAGGGCGGCGGCGATCTTGACGGCCATGTGGCCGAGCCCGCCGAGGCCGACCACGGCGACCTTCTTGCCGGGGCCGGCGTTCCAGTGGGCGAGCGGGGAGTAGGTGGTGATGCCGGCGCACAGCAGCGGCGCGGCTTCGGCCAGGCCGATGCCGTCCGGGATGGCGAGCACGAAGCCGGCGTCGACCACGATGGAGGTGGAGTAGCCGCCCTGGGTGGTGGTGCCGTCCCGGTCGGTGCTTCCGTAGGTGAACACGGTGCCGTTCAGGCAGTACTGCTGGTCGCCGTTGCGGCAGTTCTTGCAGTGGCCGCAGGAGTTCACCATGCAGCCGACGCCGACCCGGTCGCCGGGTTTGAACGTCGTGACGTCGGCCCCCACCTCGGCGACGATGCCGGCGATCTCGTGACCGGGTGCCAGCGGGTAGTCCTGCGGGCCCCACTCACCGCGGACGGTGTGGATGTCGGAGTGGCAGATGCCGGCGTAGGAGATCTCGATGAGGACGTCATTGGCGCCGACCGCGCGGCGTTCGATGGTGGTCGGAACCAGCGGCCGGCCCTCGGCCGGTGCGGCGTAGGCCTTGACGGAGGAAAGTGGGGTGGTCATCGATTGCCTTTCTGCGGAATGGAAAATCGGGGTGCGGGGGCCGGCCGGTCCGGCACTACCGGGCGTGGTACTCCTCGTCGGTGACGTGGTCGAGCCAGGTCACTACCTGTCCGTTCCCGTCGGCCTCCTGGATGGCGACGTGCGCCATGAACCGGTCCGGCGTGGCGCCGTGCCAGTGCTCTTCGCCCGGCTCGATGTAGACCACGTCGCCGGGACGAATCTCGGAGACCCGGTCGCGGGTGGCGACCAGCCCGATGCCGTCGGTGACGTAGAGCGTCTGGCCCTTGGGATGGTGGTGCCAGGCGGTCCGGGCGCCGGGGGAGAACCGGACGTGCGCGCAGCCGACGGCCGACTGCTGGTCGGGGTTGCGGATGCCGTCGATGGCGACGGTGCCGGTGAACCATTCCGCCGGGCCGGCGCCGGTCTGCCCGCCACTCGTCGTGTGTCTCATGGTGATCCTCGTGTCGTTCGGCTGCGGTCCTGAGGGTGTTCGGGATGGCTGCCATCCGCCTGTCACCACTCTACCACCTAAGCGGATATAGTTCATCCGCTTCGGCGGCGGGCCCTCATCGCCCCACCGGTTGGGTGGTCCGCTCCGGAACAGCGAACAGGCCCGGCGCGCGGAGCGCCGAGCCTGTTCCGAGCCCTGCGGGTCAGCTCAGGGTGCGGGTGGTGCCAGCTAACCCGCTTCTACCGATCGGGCAAGGGGGTGCGGTCCACTGCCGCGGTCCGCGGCTGCGGAGCAGGCGTCAGCTGGGTTCGCTCTCGGGGTCGGCCGGCCGGACGGTGCCGGGGACGACCGTCCCGGCGGAGTCGCTGCCCTCGAAGTCGCTCGGGTCGATCGGCGGCTGGGCGTCGTCGTACTGCTGGTAGTCGGACTGGGGCTTGCCGGGATTGCCGTTCAGGGTGGCGTTCTCATCCTCGACCCGCTTGTCGCCGTAGACCTCGTCGTCGAGCGGATTGGTCATCTGCGCCTCCTCTGCCGGTCCGGGGCCGGAGGATCCGGCCCGAACCCGACTCTAGCGCCGGGACCGGCGGGCTAGCCGGCCCGGTAGGCGGCCGACGTCCGGCCGAGCAGGGCGGGCAGCGTCATCACGACCTCGGCCAGCTCGTCCAGCGCGCTGCCGTGCAACGCCTGCGCGCCGTCCACCAGCGCCTGCTCCGGATGCGGGTGCACGTCGACCATCACGCCGTCGGCGCCGGCCGCGATGCCGGCCCGGGCCAGCGGCACCACCAGGTCACGCCGGCCGGCCGAGTGCGACGGGTCGACGATGATCGGCAGGTGGGACAGCTGCTGCATCATCGGCACCGCCGAGACGTCGAACATGTTGCGGATGCTGGGCTCGAACGAGCGGACACCCCGCTCGCACAGCACGATGTCGAGGTTTCCGCGCTGGGCGACGTACTCGGCGGCCATCAGCCACTCCTCGTAGGTGGCCGACAGCCCGCGCTTGATCATGATCGGCTTGCCCACGCTGCCCACCGCCTGCAGCAGCCCGAAGTTCTGCATGTTGCGGGTGCCGATCTGCAGCATGTCGGCGTGCTCGGCCACCAGGTCCACGTCGTGGACGTCCAGCACCTCGGTGACGATCGGCAGGCCGGTCTCCTGGCGCACCTCGGAGAGGATCTTCAGCCCGACGCCGGCCAGTCCCTGGAAGGCGTAGGGCGAGCTGCGCGGCTTGTACGCACCGCCGCGCAGCAGGCTGGCACCGGCGCGCTTGGCCAGCAGCGCGGAGGCCATCGCCTGCTCGGCCGTCTCGACCGCGCAGGGCCCGGCGATCAGGGTGAAGGTGTCCGGCCCGATCGGCACTCCGCCGACCCGGATGGTGCTGCGGTTGGTGTGGTTCTCGGCCGCCACCAGCTTGTACGCCGCGGTGATCCGCTTGGTGTCGGCGACCCCGGACAGGCCCGCCGCGTCGATGGTCTCCAGCACCGCCTCGGTGCCGATCACCCCGATGATGGTGCGGGTGACGCCGCGGCTGACGAAAGCCTGGCCGCCCTGCACCTCGATGTGGCTTACCACGGCGGCGATGTCGGCCGTGGTCGCGGCCGGAGCCATCACAATCACCATGCGACCAGCCTAACTCCGCGCCTGCCGCCGGCTCTCCTCGTCCGTGCACGGCAGCGGAGCCGAGGGTCACACCACGGTCAGGACCACCTCGGTGCCCTCCCGCACCTGGGTGCCGGCCGCCGGGTCCATGCCCACCACCGTGCCGAGGAAGCCGCCGAAGGCGCGCTTGATCTTGACCTTGAGGTGCAGCCGCTCCAACCGGTCCTTGGCGAGGGCGACCGGGGTGCCGTTGCGGATCTGGGGGAGGGTGACCAGCTTGGGACCCTGCGAGACGACCAGCTTGACCGTGCTGAACTTGGCGACCGACGTCCGGGCCTGCGGGTCCTGGCTGATCACCGACCCGGCTGGCACCGTGTCGGAGTAGTCCTGCCCGGCATCGACCTTGAAGCCGGCCTCGGTCAGGGCCGCGCCGGCCTCGTCCTGGGTCTTGCCGACCACGTCGGGCACCGCCACGATCGGCGGGCCGGTCGAGACGTAGACGGTCACCGCCGAGTTGCGCTTGACCTTGGTGGTCGGCCCGGGGTCGGTACGGATCACCTGGCCGGGGGCGATCTTGCCGGTGTCGTCGGAGGTGTTGCGGCGGACCAGCCGGACCGGCATGCCGGCGAAGGCCTGCTGCGCTGCGGCATAGTCACGGCCCGCGACCTGCGGAATGACGTAGCGCTCGGGGCCGCGCGAGATCACCAGCCGGATGCTGTGGCCGCTGATCAGGTGGCTGCCGGCGTCCGGGCGGCTGGCCAGCACCAGGCCGGCGGCGGTGGTCTCGGAGTAGGCCTGCTCCACCGTCGGGTCGACGGAGAAGCCGGCGTCGCGCAGCAGGTTCACCGCGGTCGCCCGGCTGCTGCCGGCCACCTCCGGCACCCGGGAGTACCGGCCGACCGCCAGGTACCAGGCCGCGTACCCGGTCAGCAGGCCCAGCAGCAGGACCAGCACGACCACCAGCAGGGTGCGCCGCCGGGACCGGCGCCGCCGGGACCGGCGCCGCCGGCTGGCCGCGGGACTCGGCTCGGCCCGCCGGCCGGCTGGGGAGAGGTCGCCGGCAAGGTTGCCTTCAGAGTCGGGACGGCCGCGCTGCTGCACGGTGGTCGGGTGCAGGTCGATGGCCGCCGGCCGGCCGTGCGTGGGCGCGGTGGTGGCGGTGTCGTCAGCGGGCACCCGGGCGATCCGCTGGGTGGCGTCGGTGGCGTTACCGATAGCCGGGGCGTGCCGCCGCGCCGGCACCGCGAGCACCGGCAGGCCCAGGTCGATGCGGGCGTCGTGCAGTTCGGCCAGCATCGCTCCGGCGTCCAGCGGCCGGCCGGCCGGGTCGCGGCAGGTGGCCCGCAGCACCAGATCGTCCAGCTGCGGCGGAATGCCGGGACGGCGGCTGGACGGCGCCGGCACGTCGGAGTGCACGTGCTGGTAGGCCACCGCCATCGCGCTGTCGCCGGCGTAGGGCGGGGTGCCGGTCAGCAGTTCGAACAGCAGCACCCCGGCGGAGTAGACGTCGGAGCGGGCGTCGGCCATGCCGCGCGAGATCTGCTCCGGCGGGCAGTAGGCGACGGTGCCCATCATCAGCCCGGTGCGGGTGCTGCTCTGGTCGCCCTCGACGGCCCGGGCCAGGCCGAAGTCGGCCACCTTCACCGCACCGTCGTCGGAGAGCAGGATGTTCTCGGGCTTGACGTCGCGGTGCACCAGCCCGGCGCGGTGCGCGGCGGCCAGCGCGGCGAGCACCGGTTCCAGGATCGAGACCGCCAGCGCCGGCGACAGCGCGCCGTGCTCGCGCAGCAGGTCGCGCAGGGTGCGGCCCTGCACCAGCTCCATCACCAGGAAGACGTGGCCGGCGTCGGTGCCCTGGTCATAGACCGCCACCGCGTTGAGGTGCGCGAGCCGGGCCGCCACCCGGGCCTCCCGGGTGAACCGGTCGGCGAACGCCGGGTCGGTGGACAGGGCAGCCGACATCACCTTGACCGCGACCGGGCGGTCAAGGCGCTCGTCCAGTGCGCTGTAGACGGTCGACATGCCGCCCCGGGCCAACTGGTGGAGTATCCGGTAGCGGCCTTCCAGCACACGGCCGACGATTCGGTCAGGAGCCGTCTGCACCCGGCAATTCTAGGTCCGAACCGGAAACGGCCGGGCACCGCCGCGCGGCCGGCCCTTCCGGGGTGCCGACGTAGGGTGTCGGCATGCCAGCGCGGGGGAGGCCGGGCAGGCCGCGGATCGAACTGATCGTCGATGAGGAACACCCCGGCGGCACCATGCTGGTGATGGACGACGTCCGGCAGTCCTACGTCGATCTCGACGACCCGACCTACCTCGACTTCGAGTACGTGCAGTACTTCGCCAGCGTGCTGGCCACCCTGCCGCCCGGCCCGCTGGCGGTCACCCACATCGGCGGTGGCGGGCTGACCCTGCCGCGCTACCTGCAGGCCTGCCGGCCGGGCTCGCCGCAGCTGGTGTTCGAGCCGGACGCCGAGCTGACCGAACTGGTCCGCAGCAGGCTGCCGCTGCGGCGCGGGCACCGGATCCGGATCCGGCCGGTGGACGGGCGGGCCGGGGTCGCGGCGCTGGCCGAGGCCGGCGCGGATGTGCTGGTGCTCGACGCCTACGCCGACGGCCGGGTGCCGGCCGGGCTGACCACGCTGGAGTTCTTCACCGACGCCGCGCGGGTGCTCCGACCCGGCGGGCTGCTGCTGGCCAACCTGGTGGACGAGCCGGGCCTGCACTACGTCGGGCGGGTGCTGGCCGGGCTGCGGGCGAGTTTCGCCGAGCTGGCGCTGGTCAGCTCGCAGGACGTCCTGAAGAGCCGCCGGTTCGGCAACGTAGTGCTGGCCGCCTCGTCCGGGCCGCTGGACGTCGCCGAGCTGCGCCGCCAGATCGCCCGGCAGCCGTTCCCGGCCGGGGTGCGGGCCGGCCCGGAACTGGCCGTCCGCTACCGCACCGCCCGGCCGTGGACCGACGCCGACTCCTCGCCGTCGCCGGAACCACGCCGGGAGGGCTGGCGGATCCGGTGAGGCCGCATGGCAGGCTTGTTCGCATGTCAGATCCTGCTCGCACGGCTGATCCGCAGAACCCGGCTGGTCCAGAACGCACGGCTGGTCCGGCCACCCTGATCCCGCTGCCGGAGGTGGCCGAGCTGCTGGCGATCCCGATCACCAAGGTGCACCAGTTGCTGCGGGACGGCCAGCTGGTGGTGACCACCGACGAGGCGGGCCGCCGGGTGCTGCCCCGGGCGTTCGTGGCCGGCGGTGTGGTGCTCAAGGGACTGCCCTCGGTCATCACCCTGCTGCGCGACGGAGGGTACGCCGATGCCGAGATCATCGAGTGGTTGCTCCGGCCCGACGATTCGCTGCCGGGCACCCCGGTGCAGGCGTTGGCCGAGAACCGCGGCACCGAGGTCAAGCGCCGCGCCCAGGCCGCCGCCTTCTGATGCCGGACCGGCTGTGCCCGCCGCCCCGCCGGGCTGCCTGATGCGCCGGCTGACCCGGCGGGCTGCCCGATGCGCCAGCTGACCTACCTGGGGTTGCTGGTGGCGTGCCTGCTCGGCACCCTGCCCCTGGAGCTGCTGCTGGGGGTGCGGGTCTACGCCCGGTGGCGCCGGCTGGCCGCCGCGCTGGTGCCGGGCCTGGTGCTGGGGGTGGCCTGGGACGAGTACGCGGTCCGGCACGGGCACTGGCACTTCGACCACCGGTACCTGGTGGGCCTGGACCTGGCCGGCCTGCCGCTGGAAGAGGTGCTGTTCTTCGTGGTGATCCCGATCTGCGCGGTGCTCACCCTGGAGGCGGTGGCCCGCCGCCGGCCCGGCTGGCTGATCGGGGACGAGCCTCCCGAGGCCGCCGAGCCGGACCAGCCGGACCAGCCAAATCGGCCGGACCGGCCGGACGTGGCGACGCGATGACCTACACCTGGCTGGTGGTCGGCGCGCTGCTCGGGGCGGCGGCCTGCGACCTGGCGCTGCTGCGGACCAGGCTGCTCACCCGCCGGGCGTTCTGGACCAGCTACGCGATCATGTTCGGCTTCCAGCTGCTGGTGAACGGGGTGCTGACCGGCCTGGGGGTGGTCCAGTACGACCCGGACACCATCCTCGGCGTCCGGCTGGCCTACGCCCCGGTGGAGGACCTCGGGTTCGGCTTCGCGCTGATCCTGCTCACCCTGTCGTGCTGGGTGGCGCTGGGCCGGCGGGCAACGGGACTGCCGGTTCGGGGCGGCGCTGCACGACCGGTCCGAGCAGGGCCCGGACGGCCAGCGCCGCCGCCAGCACCGCCGGCACGTAGGCCGCCATCTCCAGGCTCGAGCCCATCGGACGGGTGAGCAGGGTGAGGGCGAGCGAGCCGGTGGCGATCCAGCTCAGCTGCCGGGGCGCCACCACGAACACCGCCGCCAGGGTGAGCGACCAGCTGAAGTACCACGGCTGGACCGCCGGGCCCAGCACCACCACGGTGGCCAGCGCCAGGGTCAGCAGCTGCATCGCCTGACCGCGCACCGCCCGGAACCAGAGCAGCACCAGCAGCAGCCCGCTGACGATCAGCCCGGCGGTGCGGAAGCCGCGCACCGTGGCGTCCACCAGGGTGCCGGCGTGCTCGGCGCCGATCGCGGCCCGGTAGCCGACCGCCAGCATGGTGGGCAGCGACATGAAGTTGATCACCGGCACGCCGGAGCTGACCTGCCGCGCCCAGCCCAGCCCCACGTCGGCCACCAGCGAGACCACCGCGAACACCGGCACCGCGATCACCGCGGCGAGCGCGCAGTGCCGGAGCCAGTCCCGGCCG
This sequence comes from Jatrophihabitans sp., assembly GCF_035474675.1. Taxonomy (GTDB): domain Bacteria; phylum Actinomycetota; class Actinomycetes; order Mycobacteriales; family Jatrophihabitantaceae; genus Jatrophihabitans_A. The sequence goes on from NZ_DATINC010000146.1 coordinate 57,590, forward strand.
CGCAGGCCGGCCCGGCCGGCCAGATAGATCGGCACCGCGAACGCCACCGCCACCAGCCCCGGCGACTTCACCGCGGCCGCCAGCGTCATCAGCGCCACCCCGGCGGCCAGCTGGTGCCAGCCGGCCCCCGGCCGCGACACCAGCACCAGCCCGGCTACGATCAGGGCCACCATCACCGCGTCGTTGTGGCCACCGCCGACGGCGTGCACCAGGATCAGCGGATTGCCGATCGCCAGCCACAGCGCCAGGTCCGCGCGCCTGCCGAACCGGGCGGCCAGCACCGGCAGCAGCCGGGCGGTGAGCACGATCGCGGCGAACGGCAGCAGCCGCAGCAGCAGCACGCTGATCAGCGCGTGGTTGCCGGTCAGCGCCGCCACCCACTTGGAGAACGCCACCCACAGCGGCCCGTACGGCGA
>NZ_DATINC010000147.1:0-33047 GCF_035474675.1 Jatrophihabitans sp.
CCGGTCCGGCACCCTGCACATCGAGTCGGCCGGCGAGAACGGCCAGGAGACGCTGGTCAACATCCCGCGGGCCAACGACGTGCAGCAGACCCTGAACCGGCTGATCGAGGCCGACTCCAACCGGCGCGAGTACCCGCGCCCCGGGCCGAGCTGACCCGCACCGCGGCGACCCGGGCCGGCTAACCAGCCGGGGCGGGCTGGCGGTCGGCCGGCTCCGCGGTGAGCTCGGGTGGGGTGACGGCCCGCGCCAGCGCACCGCCGGAACCGGTCAGCGTGGCCAGCATCTGCCGGACGTGCGCCAGCTGGGCGTTGATGCTGTCCCGGCGCTGGGTGGCGGCGGCCAGCTCGCGTTCGGACTCGGAGCGGATTCGCTCGGCCCGCGCGACGGCCTCGGCGAGCAGCTGCTCGGACCGGCGCTCGGCGTCGGCGAGCAGCAGGGCTGCCTCGCGGTCGGCCTCGGCGGCGGTGTGCTCGGCCTCGGCCCGCAGCTGCTCGGCGTGCTCACGGGTGATGGCCAGCTGCCGTTCGGCGATCGCGGTGCGCTGCTGCAGGTCGGCCTCGGCCTTGTTCCGGCGCTGGGTGAGCGCCTGCTCGAAGTCACCGGCGGCCTGGGCGGCCTGGGCGCGCTGCCCCTCGTAGATGGCCTCGGCCTCGGCCCGGCGCGCGGCGGCGTGCCGGTTGGCCTCGTCGATGATCTGGTCGGCGCCGCGCCTGGCGTCCTCCAGCACCCGGGCCGCCTCCTGGTCGGCGGCGATCCGGGTCTGCTCGGCGTAGCGCTGGGCCTCGGCCATGGTGCGGGCGCTGGTGGCGTCCAGTTCGAGCAGCCGGCGGTTCACCTCGGCCGCGGCGGCGGTGCGCAACTCGTCGGCCTCCTGCTGGGCCAGCGCCAGGATCTGCCCGACCCGGCCGCCGAGCTCGGCGAAGCTGGGCTCCGCGGTACCGGCCTCGGCGGCGAGGCGGGCGGCCGCCTCGGCGGCGGTGAGCTCGGCCACCCGGCGGGCCAGGTCGTCGGCGCGCTCCTCGGCGGCAGCCGCGGCCGCCGTCAGCTCAGCCAGCCGCCGGTCGACCTCGGCGGGCTCGTAGCCGCGCATCACCGTCCGGAAGGCCTCGTTGCTGTTCGGGATCATGGGCCGCTCTCATCATCTGCGTGAGTAGGAAGCTGCTGTCGCCGTCCTCGGTGTCCTCCCCGTTGTCGGCATCAGGGGCGTCCGGCACTGCCGCGACCGGCACCCGCCGGCCGGCCTGGTTGGTGATCAGCCGGGTCCGGACCGGCTCGCTCGCCGCGCTGTCGGTGCTCACGCCGTCGAGTGCCACGAAGGCGTGCCGGCCCACGCTCGGTTCGGGCCGGGCCGCCAGCTCAGCGGCCGCCAGCTCGGCGGCCGCCGGCTCGGCGGCCACCGGCTCGGCAGCCACCGGCTCGGCAGCGGGCTCGACCGCCGCCAGGTGCCGGCCGGGCGCCGCGGGTGGCCCGGCCGCATCCGCCAGGACCTCGATCGCGGCGGACAGCTCGCCGAGCTCGGCGGCGATGGCGTCGCGTCGTTCGGTGAGCGATGCGACCTCGGCGCGAGCGGAGTCCAGCAGCTGCTGGGCCTGGGCGCGCAGGCTCTCCGCCTCGGCACGGGCGTCGCCGAGCAGCAGGCCGGCCTCGGTCTTGGCCGTGCGACGCAGCTCGTACATCTCCCGCTGCGACCGGCCGACCTGCTCGGCCACCTGCTCGCGGACCGCCCGGGCGCCGGCCTCCGCCTCGGCCAGCCGGCGTTCGGCCCGGTCGTGCTGACCGGCGGCGGCCTGCTCCGCCTCGGCCAGGATCGCCTCGGCCTGCCGCCGCGCCTCGGCCAGCAGGGCGGCCGATTCGGCAGCGGCACTGGCCAGCTGGCGGTCCCGGGCCTCGGCGGCCAGCCGCAGCTCGGCGTCGAGCTCACCGCGCTGCCGGCGCACCTTCGCCGTGGCCGAGGCGAGCACGTCGCCGACCCGCAGCCGCAGCTGGCGCAGCGCGGCGGCTGCCTCGGCATGGGCCTGGCCGCGAATCCGGTCCGCCTCCAGGTGCGCGGTCCCGATCAGCCCGGCGACGACCTGCTGTGCCCAGGCGGTCTGCTCGCCGGCGGCGGCCAGTTCCCGGGTCACCGTGTCCCGGGCCTGGTCGAGCAGCGCCGCCGCCTGCTCGGTTGCCGCTTGCAGCTGGACTGCCGAGTCGTGCGCCGCCTGGTCCAGGCGCTGCTGGGCGGCGCCGAGCAGCTGCGCCGCCTGCTGCTGGGCCTGGTCGAGCACGCCGGCGGCATGCTGGTCGGCGGCGGTCCGGGTCGCGGCCGCTTCGGCCCGTGCGACGGCCTGCAGCTCGCGCAGCTCCCGCTCGTGCTCGTTCCAGGACCGGGTCAGGTCGGCGGCGAGGTCCGCGTGCCGCTGGTCGGCCTCCCGCTGGGCACCGAGCAGGATCTGCTCGGCCTGGGCCCGGAACGCGGCCGCGGCCAGCTCGGCCTGGGTGCGCTCCTGCTCCGCCTCGGCCCGGGCCGCGGCCAGCACGGACTCGGCGGCCTGCTCGGCGGCGGCCGCGACCAGCATCGCCTGGTTGGTCGCGTCGCGGATCAGCACCTGCGCCTCGTCGTGCGCTTCGACCAGCCGGGCCCGGGCCGCGGCCAGCTTGTGCTCGGCGGCGGCCAGGGCGTCCTCGGTCACCACCTGCCCGGAGCCGGAGCGCAGCTCGGCCGGACGCGGCAGGAAAGCCGTGACGGGGGTCGACTCGTCGCCGATACTGCCTGGCGCCGAGTTCTCCCGCATGCGGCAGATGGTCGCAGATAGCGTGCTGCGCACACCGTATTCACAGGGCTATGTCGCCGTATTCCCCGAACTTTCGGGCAGTTCTTCACGGTGAGTCAACAACTGCCCAGCACAGCGTCACCGCCTGCCGTTCCGGCGGGTAATTCCCACGCTTCCCCCCGAGCCCGGAGAAAGCATTCCAAACGTGCTCCTCAGAACCGGTCCGGGGCAGGTAGCGTGCGTGCAGCGTGGAAGATGGACGCGGGCGACGACGTTGGTCCGGTGGCAGGTGCCGGTAGAAGAGGCGGGAGACTACAACCAGTGCTGACACATCTGCAGCAGCTCGAGGCCGAGAGCATCCACATCTTCCGGGAGGCGGTGGCCGAGAGCGAGCGTCCGGTGATGCTGTACTCCATCGGCAAGGACAGCTCGGTGATGCTGCGGCTGGCGCAGAAGGCCTTCAGCCCGTCCAAGCCGCCGTTCCCGCTGCTGCATGTCGACACCACCTGGAAGTTCCGGGAGATGTACGAGTTCCGGGACAAGATCGCCGCCGAGACCGGCATGGAACTGCTGGTGCACCAGAACCCGGACGCCCTGGCCGCCGGCATCAACCCGTTCACGCACGGCTCGGCCGTGCACACCGACATCTGGAAGACCGAGGGCCTGAAGCAGGCGCTGGACAAGTACCGCTTCGACCTGGCCTTCGGCGGCGCCCGCCGGGACGAGGAGAAGTCGCGGGCCAAGGAACGGGTCTTCTCGATCCGGTCGGCCGCGCACCGCTGGAACCCCAAGCGGCAGCGGCCGGAGCTGTGGCGGCTCTACAACGCCCGGGTCAATCCCGGTGAGAGCGTCCGGGTGTTCCCGCTGTCCAACTGGACCGAGCTCGACATCTGGCAGTACATCCGGCTGCAGGACATCCCGATCGTGCCGCTGTACTACGCCAAGCCCCGGCCGGTGGTGGAGCGGGACGGCACGCTGATCATGGTGGACGACGACCGGATGCCACTGCGCGCGGACGAGGTGCCCGAGCAGCGCAGCGTCCGGTTCCGGACCCTGGGCTGCTACCCGCTCACCGGGGCGGTGGTCAGCGACGCCAGCACCATCACCGAGGTGATCGGCGAGATGCTGGTGACCACCAGTTCCGAACGGCAGGGCCGGGTGATCGACCACGACTCGGCGGCGTCGATGGAGAAGAAGAAGCAGGAGGGGTACTTCTGATGGCCGCGCCAATCGCCGAGGGCTCGTCGCCGGCGGAGATCGAGGAGTACCTCGACGCGCACGAGCGCAAGTCGATGCTGCGGTTCATCACCTGCGGCAGCGTCGACGACGGCAAGAGCACCCTGATCGGCCGGTTGCTCTACGAGTCCAAGCTGATCCTGGACGACCAGCTCAGCGCGCTGGAAGCCGACTCCAAGCGGTTCGGCACCCAGGACGGCGAGCTGGACCTGGCGCTGCTGGTGGACGGCCTGGCCGCCGAGCGGGAGCAGGGCATCACCATCGATGTCGCCTACCGGTTCTTCACCACGGCCCACCGCAAGTTCGTGGTGGCCGACACCCCGGGGCACGAGCAGTACACCCGCAACATGGTCACCGGCGCGTCCAACGCCGACCTGGCGGTGATCCTGGTCGACGCCCGCAAGGGGGTGCTGACCCAGACCCGCCGGCACAGCTACCTGGTCTCGCTGCTGGGCATCCGCAAGATCGTGCTGGCGGTCAACAAGCTCGACCTGGTCGGGTTCTCCCAGCAGGTCGCCGCCGACATCGAGGCCGACTACCGGCGCTTCGCCTCCCAGATCGGGATCGCCGACGTGGTGGTGATCCCGATGTCGGCGCTGACCGGTGACAACGTGACCAGCCCCAGCCCGCGGATGCCCTGGTACTCCGGCCCGCCGCTGCTGGAGTACCTGGAGCGGGTGCAGACCGACGTCGCCGACCCGGACGAGCCGTTCCGGATGCCGGTGCAGTGGATGAACCGGCCCGACCAGCACTTCCGGGGTGCGTCGGGCATGATCGTGCGCGGCTCGGTCCGGCCGGGTGACCGGGTGCAGGTGCTGCCGCACGGCAACGAGAGCACGGTGGCGCGGGTCGTCACCGCCGACGGCGACCTGGAGCGGGCGGTGGCCGGGCAGTCGGTGACGCTGACCCTGACCGAGGAGATCGACGTCAGCCGTGGCGACGTGCTGTCCTCGGTGCGCGACGCCGCCCAGGTGGGCGACCAGTTCGAGGCGCACGTGGTGTGGATGTCCGAGCACCGGATGCTGCCGTCCCGCTCGTACCTGCTCAAGCTCGGCACCCGCCGCACCACCGCGACCCTGAGCCAGCCCAAGTACAAGATCAACGTCAACACCCTGGAGCAGACCGCGACGACCTCGCTGGAGCTCAACGAGATCGGGGTGTGCACCCTCAGCCTCGGCGAGCCGATCGCCTTCGACCCCTACCGGGACAACCGCGAGATGGGCGGCTTCATCCTCATCGACCGGCTCACCAACGACACGGTGGCCGCCGGGATGCTCCATTTCGCCTTGCGGCGCAGCACCAACATCAGCTGGCAGGCCATCGAGGTGGACAAGCGGGCGCACGTCGCCCTCAAGGGCCACCAGCCGTGCGTGGTGTGGTTCACCGGGCTCTCCGGCGCCGGCAAGTCCACCATCGCCAACCTGGTCGAGCGGCGGCTGCACGCCGACGGCCGGCACACCTACCTGCTCGACGGCGACAACGTCCGGCACGGCCTGAACCGGGACCTCGGCTTCTCCGAGATCGACCGCATCGAGAACATCCGGCGGGTCGCCGAGGTGGCGAAGCTGATGGTGGACGCCGGCCTGATCGTGCTGGCGTCCTTCATCTCGCCGTACGCCGCCGACCGGGCGATGGCCCGCAACCTGGTGGGTGAGAACGAGTTCTGCGAGGTCTTCGTCGACACCCCGCTGGACATGGCCGAGCACAACGACCGCAAGGGCCTGTACGCCAAGGCCCGGCGCGGTGAACTGCCCAACTTCACCGGCATCGACTCGCCTTACGAGGTGCCGCAGGCTCCCGAGGTGCACATCGACACCACCACCACCTCGGCCGAGCAGGCCGCCGAGCAGGTGGTCGAGGCGTTGCGCCGAATGGGCATCGTGAGCTGATGGGTGCCGGCTGACATGCCGTTCATCGCCCGCCGGCCCAATCCGGACCTGCCGGCGGACGGGCCACCCGAGCCGATCCGGCTGGCCTACTTCTCGGTGCGCGAGGTCAAGCAGCGGGTGCCCGCCGATGCGGCACGGAAGGTGAAGACGCCGCGCTGGCAGCTGTGCACGACCTACGGCTACCGCGCCGAGGACGGCCGGTACTTCGCGGTGCCGGCGCAGACCGGCGGCGTCGACGTCGAGGGCCAGTACACCGACCTGGCGTCGGTGCCCGGCTTCCTGTGGGGGCTGCTCGGTCCGTACGGGCGGCAGTTGCGCCCGGCGCTGCTGCACGACCACCTCTGCAACGTCGCCGAGGGCAAGGTGCCTGCCGAACCGGACGACCGCAACGCCGCCGGGCAGCCGGTGCCGCCGGGCCGGACACCGGTGCAGATCCGCAAGGAGGCCGACTACCTGTTCCGGGAGGCGTTGCGCTCCGAAGGCGTTCCTCCGGTGCGCAGCTGGCTGTTCTTCACCGGGGTCTCGTTCGGCCGGTTCCTGACCTATGCCAGGTGGCTGGCCCTGCTGCTCGGGGCGCTGGCCGGACTGTTCGGCGTGCTGGCCTGGCATGCGCTCACCGTGGCCCTGGGCGGTGGCCCGCGCCGGGTCGACGGGTGGTTGTCCGAGCGCTGGTTCTGGCTGGTGTTCCTGGGCATCGCGGTGTTGCTGGCGGCCGGGCTGCGCCGCCGGCTGATGACCCTCGCGGTGCTGGCCGCGCTGCTGGTCATCGTGGTGTGCCTGTCCGGCGCCGATCCCGCCGTTGCCGGCTGGTCGCACTCGCTGGGCTGGCATGCCGGGGCTGCCGGCGTGCTGCTGGCCGCCCTGGCCGCGGTGGGGCTGACCACCGACGTGCGGGTCGCGCTGATCACTGCGGTGGTGGTGCCGGTGATCCTGCCGGTGGTGCTGGCCACCCTGCTGGCGCAGGAGATCCTGGCCCTGCCGGACCTGGTGAACTGGGCGCTGCACGGCTACCCCGACGACCAGGAGCCGGATCCCGGCCCGCTGCTCGGCCCGGCGACCCGCGGCCGGTTCTGACCCGGCTGCCGCGTTCTGCCGGCTGCCGCACTCGGCTGGTCACCGTTCGGCTGGTTACCGCTCGGCCGGGCCCTCGGCGGCGGCGGGGTCGAGCACCCGGGACAGGAACGACCGGGTGCGCTCGTGCCGCGGCGCGGCGATCACCTGCTCCGGGCTGCCTTCCTCCACCACCACGCCGCCGTCCATGAACACCACCCGGTTGGCCACCTCGCGGGCGAAGCTCATCTCGTGGGTGACCACCATCATGGTCATGCCCTCGGCGGCCAGGTCGCGCATCACGGCCAGCACGTCGCCGACCAGTTCCGGGTCCAGCGCCGAGGTGGGCTCGTCGAACAGCATCACCTCCGGCCCCATCGACAGCGACCGGGCGATCGCCGCGCGCTGCTGCTGGCCGCCGGACAGCTGCGCGGGGTAGGCGCCGGCCTTCTCCGACAGGCCCACCTTGACCAGGTTGCCGCGCGCCACCTGCTCGGCCTGCTGCCTGGACCGGCGCAGCACCCGGCGCTGGGCGATGGTGAGGTTCTCCAGCACGGTCAGGTGCGGAAACAGGTTGAACGACTGGAACACCATGCCGATCCGGCGCCGGGCGGCGTCGATGTCGACGTCCGGATCGGTGAGCTCGACGCCGCCGACGAACACCTGTCCCGACTGCGGCTCTTCCAGCAGGTTGATGCAGCGCAGCAGGGTGGACTTGCCCGAGCCGGACGGCCCGATCACGCAGACCACCTCGCCGCGCGAGACGGCGAAGTCGATGCCGCGCAGCACGTGGTTGGCGCCGAAGGACTTGTGCAGCGCCCGGACCTCGATGACGGCGCTGTCCCGGCTGCGCTCCGCTGCGTTGCCGGTCATGCGTTCGCCTTGGCGTTGCGGCCCTCGAGGCGGCGGGCCAGGTAGCTCAACGGGACGGTGATGACCAGGTAGCACAGGCCCGCGATCAGGATCGGGGTGATGTTGGCCTTGGTGCTGGCCAGGTCCCGGCCGAACTTGGTGAGCTCGCGCTCCTCCAGCTGCACGCCGAGGAACAGCACCAGGCTGCTGTCCTTGAACAGCAGCACCAGCTCGTTGGTCAGCGGCGGGATGATGATGCGGAAGGCCTGCGGGATGATGATGCTGATCATCGCCCGGCTGCTGGACATGCCCAGCGACCGGGCCGCCTCCCGCTGGCCGCGCGGCACGGCCTGGATGCCGGCCCGGACCGTCTCGGCCATGTAGGCGGCCGAAACCAGTGCCAGGGCCAGCGCGACCTTGCCGACGGTGCCGCCGGGGATGGTGGTGCCCGGAAACGCCAGCGGCACCCCGACCCCGACGAAGATGAAGATCAGCAGTGCCGGCAGGCCGCGGAAGATCTCGACGTAGGCCATCGCCACCCAGCGGTACGGCGGCACCGACGACAGCCGCATCAGCGCGATCAGCACGCCCAGCACCAGCCCGGCGGCGAAGCCGGTGAGCGTGTAGATCACGGTGTTCTTCAGCGCCACGGTGAGCACGTCCGGGAACATCTCGCGGGCGATCTCGCCGCGCGCGAAGTTCTGCCGCAGGGTGTGCCAGTCGGCGAGGGCGGCGAGGGTCGCCACCACCGCCACGAAGACCGTGTACTGGATACCCAGGCTGATCCGCCGCCGCTGCCGGCGGGTCAGCCTGGGCCGGCGCACGCCGGCAGCCTCGCCGGGCGCGTCAGCCAGTCGGCTTGTCACCGATCCACTTGCTGTAGAGCTGGTCGTAGGTGCCGTCGCTGTGGGCCTTGGCCAGCGCCGCGTCGATCTTGGACAGCAGCTCGTCGTTGCCGTCCTTCTTCACCGCGAAGCCGTACTGCTCGCCGGTGTCGAGGTTGGCCACGATCTCGAAGCCGGAGTTGGCCGAGTCCTTGAGCCAGCCGTTGACCACCGGCAGGTCCTGGACGATCACCTCGACCTGGCCGCTGCGCAGGCCGTTGAGCTCGGCCTCGGAGGTCTCGAAGGAGACCGGGTCGGCGCCGTGCGCCTTGACGTAGTCCTCGCCGGTGGTGGAGGCCTGCGAGCCGACCTTGTGGCCCTTGGCGGTGTCCATCGAGGTGATGCCGGAGCCCTTCTTGGCCAGCAGCGCCTGGGTGGCGTCGAAGTAGGGGTCGGAGAAGTCGAGGTTCTTCTTGCGCTCGTCGGTGATCGTCATGCCGGCGGCGGCGACGTCGCACTGGCCGGCGTTGAGCGCGGCACCGGTCTTGATGTTCTCGAACGGGGTGTCGACGATCTTCTGGGTCACGCCGAGGTCCTTGGCGACCAGGTCGATCAGGTCCACGTCGAAGCCGACCACCTTGCCGCCCTCGATCGACTGGAACGGCGGGTAGGGCAGGTGGGTGCAGGTGGTGAGTTGGCCCGATTTGATGAGCTTGATGCCGCCGGTCTGGGCGGAGTCGTCGGACTTCTTGTCGCTGCTGCAGCCGGCGAGCAGGACCAGAGCGCCGGCTGCCAGGGCCGTGCGCGCCAGGAAGGTGCGGTGCATGGATGCTCCTGAGGTAGCGAAGGGAAATGCCATCCTCGCATTACCGGGCGCAATCGCTGTGGAGGTGTGCCGGACACCGTGGCACGGCACCGGCCGCGCGGGTTCGCCTGCCGGCTTTGCCGGCCGCCCGGGCGTATCGGTCCGGCGGCTGGCTTCTCCTTGAAGTACCGGTGTCCTGACGGAGCCGGCGGTTAAGCAGCAGCCGCCGGGCCGGGGCAGCAGCACCGAATGGGGTTGCTGCCCCGGCGTCAGCCGTCCTACAGGTCGCCGGCCAGCCATTCGAAGACGGCGCGGGCCGGCCCGGGGCGGGCGTTGCGGTAGCCGGTGCCGGCCCACAGGTGCAGCCGGTGCGGGTCGCCGGCAGCGGCCGCGGCCTGCCGCAGCCCCCGGGTCAGGTGGTGGATCGCCGGGTAGCCGGCCGGCGCGCTTGCCTCGTGGTCGGCGATGAACTGGTTGCGTAGCCCGCGCGCGTAGCGGCCGGTGAAGGCCCGGGTGACGACGGTGCCGGGAAAGCCCGGGTCGGCCAGGGCGTCCTGGTAGGTCTTGGAGGCGCCGCTCTCGTCGGTGCGCAGCAGCAGGGTGCCGACGGCCACCGCGTCGGCACCGGCGTCCAGCAGGGTGGCGACGGCCCGCGGGCCGTCCACGCCGCCGGTGGCGAGCAGCGGCAGCCCGGTCGCCTGCCCGACGGCCCGGACGAGCTCGTCGGTGCGGGTCGGGGTGATCGTCCGGTGGGGATCGTGGGTGCCGCTGTGGCCGCCGGCGTCGCTGCCCTGCACGATCAGGGCATCCGCCCCGGCCTCGGCCGCCGCCCGGGCCTCGGAGACGGTGGTGACGGTGACCAGCAGCCGGCTGCCGGCGCGGCGCAGCGCGGCGAGGTCGGCCGGGCGGGGCAGGCCGAAGGTGACCGACACCACCGGCACCGGATCGGCCAGCAGCAGGTCGAGCTTGTCCTGCCACCGGTCGTCGTCGGTCTGCGGCACCGGCGGCAGGTCGAGTCCGAAGCGCTCGGCCTCGGCCCGCAACTCCTCGGCGTAGCGGCGGTAGTCGGCCTCGCTGATGCTGCTCGGGGTGGGCGCGAACAGGTTCACCCCGAAGTTGTCGGTCCTCCGGCGCAGTTCGGCGATCTCGGCGGCCAGCGTGTCGGATGTCTTGTAGCCACCGGCCAGGAAGGCGAACGCTCCCGCCTCGGTGGCCGCGGCAGCCAGCCGGACGGTGGTGGCGCCGCCGGACATGGGTGCCGCCACCAGCGGCAGCGGGCTGCCCAGCGGGTTGGCGATAAGTGCCATCTGGCTGTCCTCCTCCGGGTGGGGTGGCTCGGGTTCCCCGGGACGCGACTGGTGCGGTGCCGCTGTCGCGGCGTGTTATCGTTCTGCCCGTCTCACGGTTGGTGTGAGACGGCGCATCAGCAGCGAAGACCGGTGAGAATCCGGCGCTGTCCCGCAACGGTACTGCCCCGCCAGGGGCGAGCCCGGACGCCTGCCTGCGTCACGACACCTGTCCTCGGAGGAAGGGCGGTTCGGACAGGCCTGCGCGGCTTCTCCCGTCGCCGGTCTTGGCGAGCGCACTTCGTCCTCCCTGGTCGATCGGAGGATGAATCAAAATGGAAAGACGTTGGTGGACGGCGCCGATATGCGCCGTGGCGGCAGTGACCCTGCTGGCCACGGCTGGCTGCTCCAGCTCGGACACCTCGCAACCGGCCGGCAGCGGCTCGAGTCCGGCCGCCTCGTCGCCGGGTGGCAGTTCGAGCGCCAGCACCGTTGCCGAGGCCGTGTTCCCGGTGACGCTCGGGACCGGCAGTACCGCGGTGACGATCGAGAAGAAGCCGGCCCGGATCGTCTCGCTGTCGGCGACGGTGACCGAGGACCTATTCGCGATCGGCGCCGGGGCCCAGGTGATCGCGGTCGACAAGAACTCCAGCTACCCGGCCTCGGCCCCGCACACCGCCCTGGACGCCTACCAGCTCAACGCCGAGGCCGTCGCGGCCTACCGTCCCGACCTGGTCGTGGTGTCCGGGGTGGCGCCGGCCCAGGTCACCAAGCTCAAGGCACTGAAGCTGCCCGTCATCGACGAGCCGGCCGCTGCCAACCTCGACCAGGTCTACGAGCAGATCACCGATCTGGGGAAGGCCACCGGCAACGCCTCGGCGGCGGCGGCGCTGGTCGCCTCGATGCAGCAGAAGATCACCGACATCGTCGCCTCCACGCCGAAGCCGCCGGCTGGCGCCAGCTACTACTACGAGCTCGACCAGACCTACTACTCGGTCACCACGTCGACCTTCGTCGGCCAGCTGTTCAAGCTGCTCGGCCTGACCAGCATCGCCGACGCGGCGAAGGGTGCCGCGGCCGCCGGCGGGTACCCGCAGCTGAACAGCGAATACGTCGTCAAGTCCGACCCGGGCTACCTGTTCCTGGCCGACACCAAGTGCTGCGGGCAGTCGGCGAAGACGGTCGCCGCGCGGCCGGGCTGGGCGGTGCTCGGGGCCGTCAAGGGCGGGCGGATCGAGGCCCTCGACGACGACGTCGCCTCCCGCTGGGGACCGCGCGTCGTCGACCTGCTGCAGACCATCTCGGCCGAGCTGAAGGAGCACCCGATCAGGTGACAGCTTCGGCGCCGACCGGCGGCGGCGTGCGCGCGCGCCGCCACCAGCTGCGGCTTCCCGGCACGGTCGCAGCACTTGTGCTGGTCGGCGCCGTCGTCCTGGCGTCCTGCATCGGGCCGGTGTCCATCGGTCCGGACCGGGTGGTGGGCACCGTGCTGGCGCAGCTGTTCGGCGCGCACACCTCGGTGCCGCCGGTGGACCAGGCCATCGTCTGGAACCTGCGGCTGCCGCGGGTGGTGCTCGCCGCCCTGGTCGGCGCCGCGCTGTCGGCGAGCGGCACGGCCTACCAGGGCGTGCTGCGCAACTCGCTGGCAGATCCGTACCTGCTCGGGGTGGCGGCCGGTGCGGGCCTGGGCGCCACGGTGGCGATCGTCTCGGGCGGATCGGGATCGGTCCTGCTCCCGGTCGCGGCGTTCCTCGGGGCGGTGGCGGCGGTGGTGCTGACCTACCTGGTGGCCTCGATGGGGTCCGACCGGGCCAGCGGGTACACGGTGATCCTGGCCGGCGTCGCGGTCGCGGCGATGCTGACCGCGGTCCAGACCTTCCTGCAGCAGCAGCATTCCGAGGAGATCCGCCAGATCTACAACTGGTTGCTGGGCAGCTTCTCGGTGGCCAGCTGGCGCGACGTCGGCCTGGCGCTGCCGTACCTGGTGGTGAGCATGCTGGTGCTGCTGGCCCACCGGCGGGTGCTGGACGTGCTGCGGGTGGGTGCGGAGGAGGCCGGCACCCTCGGCCTGCACCCGACCCGCACCAGGCTGCTCATCGTCGCCGCGGCGACGCTCGGCACCGGCGCCGCGGTGGCGGTCAGCGGGTTGATCGGCTTCGTCGGCATCATCGTCCCGCATGCCGTCCGGCTACTGACCAGCGCCAGCTACCGGGTGGTCATGCCGGTGGCGATGCTGGGCGGCGCGGCGTTCCTGGTGCTGGCCGACCTGGTCGCGCGGACCGTCACGGCTCCCGGCGAGGTGCCCATCGGGGTGGTGACGGCCCTCGTCGGCGGCCCGTTCTTCCTCGCCGTGCTGCGCTCCCGCCGCACCCGGCAGGGGTTGCTGTGATTTCGGCTGCAGTGACTCCGGCCGTCGTGATCCGGGCCGTTGCGCCCCGGGCCGTCGTGACTCCGGCCGTTGCGCCCCGGCGGGGGCCGGCGTGACCAGCCTCGGCTTCGAGCAGGTGACGGTCCGCTACGCCGGCACCCCCGCGGTCACCGATGCCAGCTTCACCGTCGCCGAAGGCGAATGGGTCGCCCTGGTCGGGCCGAACGGCGCCGGCAAGTCCAGCCTGCTGCGCGCCGCGACCGGACTGGTTCCGCACGAGGGAGCCGTCCGGGTGGGCGACCGGCCGGCGAAGGCACTGTCCTGGCGGGAACGGGCCCGCTGCATCGCGCTGGTGCCGCAGCAACCCGAGCTGCCCGCGGCCATGCCGGTGCTCGACTACGTGCTGCTCGGCCGTACCGCGCACATTCCCTACCTGGGCCGGGAGTCCGCGGCTGACCTGCACATCAGCGAGTCGGTGCTGGACCGCCTGGGCATGGGCAGGTTCGCCGCGCGGCCGCTCGGCACGCTTTCCGGCGGAGAGATCCAGCGGGCGGTGCTGGCGCGGGCGCTCGCCCAGCAGGCGCCCGTCCTGCTGCTGGACGAGCCGACCAGCGCGCTCGACCTGGGGCGCCGCGTCGAGGCGCTCGAACTCGTCGACGAGGTGCGCCGCGAGCACGGCCTGACCGTGCTCAGCGTGCTGCACGACCTGACGCTGGCCGCCCAGTTCGCCGAACGGCTGGTGCTGCTGGTCTGCGGCGAGGTCCGCGCGGTGGGCACCCCCGAGGCGGTGCTGGATCCCACCGTGCTTGCCGAGTCGTTCGGTGCCCAGGTGCGGGTGATGGCCGGTGCGGACGGCCGGCTGGTGGTCGTTCCGTACCGCAGGACGACGCCGTGATCGCGGGTGCCGGCGCGCCGTGATCGCGATGACCCTGCACACCCGGCCCGAGGACGGGGCGGTGCTGCCGTACCTGGTGTGGCGCTTCCTGGGTCCGCTGCTGGTCGCGTCCACCGCATCGTCTGGCGGCGGTGTCGGCACCCGGAGCTGGATCATTAACGCCCAGGTCAGCCATGACTACGCCCGCCACGACCTGGACGCGCACGCTGCCGAACTGGCGGCCGGTGTCCGGCTCGCCGGTGCCGGGGTCGCGATGTTCACCGCCGCCGACGTCACCCGGGTCCGGCGGGCCACGGACGGCGGGGTGAGCGCCGAGGCCACCGTCGGGCTCACCCACCCGACCTGGGCCGCGGCCGCCGAGTCCGGTTCGCCGACCGGTGTGGACTCCGTTCCGCCGGCCGCCGGCACGATCAACATCGTGGCTTTCCTGCCGGTGAACCTGACGTCCGCCGCCCTGCTCGGCGCGCTGTGCACCGCCACCGAGGCCAAGACCCAGGCCCTGCTCGAACGCGGCATCCCCGGCACCGGAACGCCATCGGACGCCGTCACGGTCGTGTGCCCCGCCGAAGGTTCCGAGCCGTTCTGCGGAGTCCGGTCCGAGTGGGGCGCGCGGCTCGCGCGGGCCGTCCACGCGGCGGTTAGCCTCGGCACCTGAGCGCCGTCAAGGACGTCCTACTTGCCGGACCATCCGCTGGGCGGCAGCTTGTAGCGGAACCTGATCTCTTGTAGCCGTGACGCCTCGGCGGTCCAATTCTTCCACCAGCGGATCTCGCCTCCATCGGCTTGCACAGAGCCGTCTAACTCCCGCCACCACTGGATGCCGTCGACCACGACCAAATCAGTGGGTTGCCAGTCACGAGAGTTGTCGACCTCGCCATATGTCAATTCGACCGTCTTGGCTGCCCCCGATGATCCCTTCACTTCGACCCGCCGGATTTCATCCCTTTTAGTCACAACCAAGTCGTAAGGCTTCGTCGACCCGGTGTACTCGACCTCATAGTCCAAGGCCTCATACGCCTCGATGGCTAGGTTCACGGCCCGCCACTCGATAGCGCTACGAACCGCGGAGTCAGCGATGTAACCGCTGCCGCCGCGCTTCGCGGACTTCCTTTCGGTTGAAGTCGCGCCTGGCTTCGGGCCGGTGACATCACCCAAGTCCTCTAGCGCCAGGATCTCCAGGACCTCGCGAGGCATCTTGACGAAGTAGGTCTGCTGAGCACGAAGCTCTCGCCTGTCGCTGAAGCCGAACGGAAAGTACAGCCTGCCGTCGGGGTATTGAACTTCAAGCTGCGCCAGCACCTTCCGGAGCTCCGGCTCCCACGCTCGGACTTCGCTGATAAGCACCGGGCGCGCAAGCGGTGTGAAGTTCAGTAGCGGCATGCGCCATGCGGGACGTGGTTCCAGGCTGCCAGCCCTTCTGCCGACCGTCCCATGCGCTTGCCAGGAAATGTCTGTCTCTTCGTAGAAGCCGGTCGCCTGTGACCATCCAACGATCCCGGGTTCACCGGCTAGGGTCTTGTGCCAGTGGACGATGACGTCACCGGGTTGGACATAGGTGATGAGTTCATAGCCCCAGTAGGGTCGGCCGCTCCCGTCAGCCGTTGGCGCAAAGAGATCCGCACCGAGATCATCACGGTCCGTGATCTCCATCCAAAATCGTTGATGAGGGTCGCTCGCCCACCACGTGTAGATCGCCATGCAGAGCATGATGCCCAAGTGCTTCGGCGTGTGTGGCGGTTGATAACAAAGCGTTGCTTGCGTGCAGGAAACACCCTCCTGAAGGGGATGCCACTCTCGCTCTGCCCGAGTGCTCGGAATCAAGGCTTGCTCGTCGAAGCTTCCTCCAAGCCCATTCTCAGCGACTCATACTGCAGGTCCCGAACAGTCGAAGCTGCTGAACCATCAGGTGGGAAGCGTGGCGTGTGCAATGCGCAGGCCGAGGTCGTCCAGCTCGTCGAGGATCAGACCGGCGCCCCAGACCTGGTTACGCTTCCGGTCGGTCAAGGGACGGAGCACACCGGTATCGGACAGCCGATTGAGGGCGGCGAAGATACTGCTGCGCGGAGCATCCACCAGGGCGATGGCATCTTCCGATGACAGGATCGGCCGGGTGGGCAGCAGGGTCAGCAGCTTGGCGGCGGCGCTGCCGCTCCGTATCGATCCCACCCTCTCGCGCCACTCGTCGGTGATGTCGTTCAGGCGGGTCGCTGTGACCCGCGACTGTGCGGCGGCGATGCGCGCCGACTCGGCGAAGGTGGTCAACAGCGGATCGATGTCTCCGCGGCGGTAGGAGTGCAGCAGTTCGAAGTAATGGTCCCGGCGCGCCACCAGAGCTGAGGCCAGCGGAATGACGACGCTCGTGGTGGCGCCGCGCCGTCGCAGCACGGCGTTGATGAGTGCTCGGCCGATCCGGCCGTTGCCGTCGGTGAAAGGGTGGATCGATTCGAACTGGGCGTGCGCCAGCGCTGCCTGTGCCAGAGCCGGCAGGTCGTTCCGGTTGGCGAAGCTGAGCAGGTCGTCGAGGTAGCCCTCGACGGTGTCCGGCGGCGGTGGCACGTAGAGCGCGCCCCGTGGTGAGTGGTCGCTGCCGCCGATCCAGTTCTGCATGTCCCGCAACCGGCCGGCGTAGCGCACTTCGACAGGATCGTCTTGCATCAGCACCCGGTGGGCCGCGGTGAGGGAGGCTCGTTCGATCCAGCCGGTGCGTGCCACGTCGTCGATCATCGTGGCGAGGGCAGTGGTAGCGGCTGCCATGGAGACCGCCGACGGATTGCTGCGGATGCCATGCAGGGCACGGGCGTAGTCGTCCAGGCCGGCTTCGACTGCTTCGATCTTTGACGATGCCACCGACTCCGTGCGCAGCAACAGCATGCCGAGCGCTGCCAGTTGCGTGCCGTGCGCGGTGTCGAGAGCGGTGATCTCCTGCATTGCTGATTCGAGATCCGCTGCCAGTGAAGCGTCGACGCTGACATCCTGCTCGGCGATCAACGGCGGCAGGGACACCGTGACCTCGCGCAGCATCCGGTCTTCCTTGCTGCCCCCGCGATGCGACTGCTGCCACGGGAAGGTCCGCTTTTCGTGCACCGGCCAGCGCAAGGCAGCTGCTCGGGCGACCGGCGACATCGGACCTCCTAACTCGGACTAACGGTACCACTAGTCCGAGTTAGGAGGGTTAACTCGGACTAAGGCCGCCGTTAGTCCGAGTTAGCGCACCGCCAGGTCGTCGAGCTGCACGGACTTCGCCCCGGTGTTGGAGCTGCCCCGGTTCAGCGAGACGAACAACTGACCCGCGGCGGTCACGGAGGTGTCCGTGACGGTGGCCCGCCAGGTCGCGGGTTCGGCCTGCCCATCCGGCCAGGTCTTGTACTGGACCGTCGATCCGGATACCCGCAACCGCACCCACTGCCGTCCGGAGCCCACCTGCTGGGCCCCGCTGGCCGTGCCCAGCGAGGTGTTGGTTCCGGCCACCGTCTTCCAGAGCGTGACGGACGAGGAATTGGACGCCAGCTCCAGGCCGTAGCCGTTGGTGGGCCGGTAACTGTTGCGCCAGCCACCCGAGCCCCGTACGAAGATGCTCAGGTAACTGACCGGGGTGCCGGCGTTCCACCGGTAGGAGAAGGTCGTGTCGCTGTCGGCCCGCGCCGCGAGCCCGGTCAGTTGCGCCCGGGCGTACGCGCCGGCGGTGTCGTTGACCGCCAGCTGACCGGTGCCGCCCTGCTGGGTCACGGTGCCGGTGGCCGCGCCGGGCGTCCATGCCGAGCCCCAGGCCGCGCCGTCGGCGCCGGTCCAGGTGTCGGAGAACAGGATTCCGGTGTCGGTCGTGGTGCTGGCCTGGAGGGTGTTGCCGGCCGGCCCGACGTTGCCGGCGCCGTCCAGCGCCTGGACGGTGTAGCTGTAGGTGGTGCCCGGCGCCAGCCCGGTGTCGGTGAAGGTCAGGCCGGTAACCGTGCCCGGCAGGGCCGTTCCGTTGCGGGTCACGCGGTATCCGGTCACGCCCACGTTGTCGGTGGCCGCACCCCAGTTCAGGGTGAGCTGCGTCTGGCCGATCCCGGACGCGGTCAGGGTGCCCGGCGCCGACGGCGGCGTGGTGTCCGGCGGCGGGACGATCGAGTTGATCTTGCCGGGCGTTCCGGTTCCGGCCGGGTTTGCCGACCAGTTCGCGGCCAGCGCGTTGTCGCTGGTGGAGTCCCGCAGCTCCAGGGACGGGCCGGTGCCGTCGGCGGCGCTCGGCCACGGGTCGGTGGCGGAGTAGCTCACCGTGTCGACGATTCGCGCGCCCTGCCGGAGGGTGAGCGTCCCGCCGGTGTCGGGCAGGCTCGAGGCGTACTGGCCGGCGACGAACCGGCCGCCACCCGGGTAGACCGCCCGGAACGCGGTGTCCTTGCGGACCAGCACGGCGTAGGACTGCGGAAGCAGCACCGTGCCGGGCTGGATGGTGACCCCGGCGCCGTCCAGCGTCCAGCCGGAGATGTCGACGGACTCAGCCGCGGAGGGGTTGTACAGCTCCACGTACTCGGCGTCGGGGGAGCCCGCGGGGTGGTACATGATCTCGTTGATGACCACCTCGGGGGCCGTCGACTGCGACGGCGGCACCGGCTTGCCCGGGCCGGTGTTGGCGCTGACCACGGTGCGCCGGTCGGCCAGCCCGTTGAGGAAGTTGGTGCGCGAGGCGCTGGGCGTGTAGCCGCCCCAGACCGTGCGGTCGAGGTTCCAGTCGCTCAGGTACGGCCCGCTGATGGCGTCCCACTCCTGCTCGTACCGGGGCGGCACCAGCAACTGGTCGGCCAGCGTGCGAAGCCGCCGGTAGAACATGTCGCGCAGGTCCGGATAGCCCAGCATCGCCTTGGTGAACCGGTTCGAGGTGTCGGGCGTGAGGAACTCGCCCTTGCCGTCGTCGGCCGGCGTGGTGAAGGTCCAGTTCAGGTCCCAGTGCCACATCTCCCAGCGGCCGGTGCCCTCGGTGTCCCGGGCGACCCACCAGTTGTACCAACCGGAATCCGCGTGCCGCATGACACTGTTGATGGCCATGTAGTTGATCATCTCGGGCACGTTGACGTTCTGGTCGATCCAGGCGCGCTGCGATGCCGAGGCCGGCGCGTCCAGCACCTGGCTGAGCGTCCAGACGTCGGTGAAGTCCTCGTCCTCCCGGGTCTTCTTGTCCAGCCACGGCTCGGGCTCGCACAGCGGGCAGCCGGCGGATGTGGTGGTGGCCAGCACCTGCGGCGACGCGGTCCGCATCAGCGAACCGCCGTCGCCCTTGTAGATGGACCATTTCGAGACGCCCTGGTCGTCGCGCCAGGTGCCGTCCTCGAGCTCCATGACCTTGCCGACGCTCCAGAACTGCCCGTTGCGCTGGGTGCGGACCGGCAGGATCGCCAGCCGGCGGGCGCCGGCCGCGCCGACGGTGTTCCAGGACACGTCGGCCAGCGGCTCGGCATCGCCCATGATGGCGAACTCGTCGAGCTGGTAAGGCAGTTTCGCGCCCATGTCGAAGTCGTGCCCGGACGCCATCTCGACCTTCCAGGACACCTTGGGACGCGACCGGCTGGTGTTGCCGCGAATCCGCATCGCGACGTTGTCGTACACCGTTCCGTCGTAGGCGAGCACGGCCGGCCCGGTGACGTTGTCGTAGCGGTGGTTGGCCAGCAGGTCGTTGTAGACCGCGTCCTCCATGAACCACTCGATGACCGGCAGGTTCGTGCTCACCGCGGGATTCGTCACCACGACGCCGGCGTACTGCACCGAGTCGCCGGCCGGCGGGTAGGAGAAGGCCTGGCCGGCGGCGGTGGCGTCGATGCGGTAGCGAACCAGCCGGCCGGCCGCCTGGCCGGGGATGGTCGCGGAGTACATGCCGTCGCCGCTGCCGCCGGGGCTGGCCGCGTCGTCGAGCAGCGGGACCGGCACGTTCGCGCCGAACATGACCTTGTAGGACAGGCTCGCGTTGGCTCCGATCGGCAACCGGGCGCTGACCACGATCGGCTGGGAGGGCGCCGGTCGCTGCGGGGTGGCCTGGACCGCGGTGACCCGGGGCGGTGGCGCGGTGCCGTCCAGGGAGTTGACGGCACCGGGCGTGCCGCCGATCACGGTGGACGCTCCCCAGTTCTCGGCGAGGGTGTTGTCGAACAGTAGGCCGCGCAGTTCCAGCGACGGGCCGGTGCCGTCGGCCGCTGCGGGCCAGGGGTCGGCGTCGGCGTAGGTGACGGTGTCCACCACGGCGGCGGCCGCGTTGACCAGGGTGACCGTCTCGCCGCCGTTGCTCAGGTTGCCGGAGTACACCGCCAGCGGCGCGAACCCGTACAGCGCCTGGAACCGGGTGGCGTCCTTGGCGACCACCGCGTAGCCGCCGGCAGGGATAGTTGCCCCGGCGGGGAGGGTGACGGTGACCCCGGCGGTGAAGCTCCAGCCGGAGACGTCGACCGGGCTGGCGCCGGTGTTGGCCAGTTCCAGGAAGTCGTCGGTGTCGAGGTCGGTGCCGGCGTGGTAGTGCAGTTCGGAGATCACCACCCCGCCCGGCTCGGCGTAGGCCGGCGCGTTGACGCCGAGCATGCCGACGGCCAAGGCAGTCGATGTGACGGCAGACAGAACCAGACGTGCACGGCGCAGTGCCATGTGTCCTCCCCCGATGGACGTGGAGAGAACATAGCCCTGTGTGACGACAATGTGGGCCGGATTTCCACAGCTTGCGCTGCGTAGTCACAGCACTACGGAAACGTTCTAGAAACCAGGAGCGCTACGGCTGATTACCTGGCCCCGGGCTGGAGAGGGGCCCTCAGCGGCAGATCCGGCCGCCCATGGGATAGGTGCAGCTGCACAGCGTGTTCCCGCCGGACAGGCCACATCCGGTGAGCGGCGGGCGGTCTTCGTTGTCGGAGGTCGAGCAGTACAGGTCGACGGTCACCGATTGCGCCGACTCCGACTCGGCCCGCTCGCGCAGCAGTCCGGCAAGCTCGGCATTTCTGATGACCACATTGCCGTCGGAATCGAAGTCGATGTCGTCGGGACCTACCGGGATGCTCATCGGGCACCAGCACTTCTCATCGTGGGACGGCGACTCATCTCTCACTCCCTGGGATTGCGGTACGGATCGTCGGCAGGGGAAGTGCGGTAACGGTTCTTCGGTCTTCCGGCAATCCGACCAACGGGCAGCCAAGCTCGACCTCGTCGTGGCTGAAGATGCCCCGGATCCACGGCCGGACCCGGTCGGGATCGATATTCAAGCCGCCGTCGGGCGTCAGTCTCCCCACCGTGTTCCTGGCGTCGTTCAGCGCCACGGTGCATTTGGCAACGCGTCCGTCCGCCCGGATCACCCAGGAATTGGCGGCGGCCGCGTAGCACGCCGCCTCCTCCGCCGGCACGAAGCCCTGAGTCCTGGGAGCCGCCCGCACTGCCAACTCCCGCAGTTCGTCGCAGAGCGCGTCGCAGTCTTGAGCGGGCATCGTGGTGATCTGGCCCGAGTGGGGTCCGCCCAGGTCTGAGATGCCGCGGAAGAAGAACCGGACCCGCGGATCGTCGAACCCGGCAAGCAGCTCCGCCATGGCCGGGAACTCGCGGCGCAGTTCCTCGCGGACGTGCACCCGGATGATCAACGAGAATTCCAGGTCGGTCTCGATCATGTGCGCGAGGTTGGCCCTGATGCGGTCGAAGGTGGTCCGCGCGCCGGCGGATCGCCGGTAGGTGTTGTGCACCGCTTCCGGCCCGTCGAGCGTCACCTGGTACACCGTCACACCGCTCGTGACGAGCTTCTCGAAGAGGGCCGGCTCCAGCAGGGAGGCGTTGGTGGTGATGTCGGAGGCGAACGCGACCGACCGCTTCCTCGCCAGTTCCTGCGCGAAGCCGGAAAGCTCGACGACGCGGTCGGCCGCCAGCAGCGGCTCGCCGCCGAACCAGGACAGGTGCAGCGCGCGCAGGCCGGACAGCCGGCGCGCCAGGAACGAATGCAGGCCTGCCCAGACCGCATCGGTCATGGCGCCGATGCTGAAGTCCTCGTAGCAGTAGCTGCAGCGGAAGTTGCACTGCTCGGTCGGCATGACGATCAGCTGCAGCCGGTCGGCTGCCAGGAGATCCAGGCGGGGAGTCCTGACGTCCGTGGCGAGGGTCATAGCGCCCGATCATAAAGTTCACACGGTGCGGTTCCGGCCAGCGACGTGAGGTGAGTTTGGCGTCCGGTGTTCGGCTGAGGAAGCGCCCGCACTAGACGGACTATCTAGTGGTTATCCACACATCCGGCCCTAAGTGGGCAAGCTCCGCATGACGTGGTTAAGCTGCCTCGAGTTGATCTTGGACATCGGTCGGGGGAGGTGTGGGTATGCCGAGCGCGCAGGCGATCGTCGAGGGCGAGGTCCGGGAGCTGGTGCGCCGCCGGCAGCTCGATCCGGTGCTGGAACCGGAGGCAACCCGCCGGCTGGTCGACGAGGTGCTCCTCGACTACCTGGACCGGGCCGCGGTCTCAGCGCTGCCGCCGCTGGGTGACGCCGAGGCCACCGCCCGCACGGTGTTCGACCAGGTGGCCGGGTTCGGGCCGCTGCAGCCGTTCTTCGACGACCGGGCGGTGGAGGAGATCTGGATCAACGAGCCCGGCCGGGTGTTCGTCGCCCGGCACGGCCGGTCGGAGTTGACCACGGTGATCCTGACCAGCGGCGAGGTCGCCGACCTGGTGGAGCGGATGCTGCGGCTGTCCGGCCGCCGGCTGGATCTCAGCGTGCCGTTCGTGGACGCGCAGCTGCCCGACGGTTCCCGGCTGCACGTGGTGATCCCGTCCATCACCCGCCGGCACATGGCGGTGAACATCCGCAAGTTCGTGATCAGCGTGGCCGGCCTGGGCGAGCTGGTCCGGCTCGGTTCGCTGCCCGAGCCCGCCGCCCGGTTCCTGGAGGCCTCGGTCGCCGCCGGGCTGAACGTGCTGGTCTCTGGCGGCACCCAGGCGGGCAAGACCACTCTGCTCAACGCGCTGTGCGCGGCGATCCCGGCGACCGAGCGGGTGATCACGGCCGAGGAGGTCTTCGAACTTCAGGTGCCGCTGCCCGACGTGGTGTCGATGCAGACCAGGCAACCCAACCTGGAAGGCACCGGCGAGATCAGCCTGCGCCGGCTGGTCAAGGAAGCGTTGCGGATGCGGCCGAACCGGATCGTGGTCGGCGAGGTGCGGCAGGAGGAGTGCCTGGACCTGCTGATCGCGCTGAACTCCGGGCTGCCCGGCATGTGCACCCTGCACGCGAACTCCGCCCGGGAGGCACTGGTCAAGATGTGCACCCTGCCGCTGCTGGCCGGCGAGAACGTCAGCGCCGCGTTCGTGGTGCCGACGGTGGCCGCCTCGGTGGACCTGGTGGTGCACCTGGGCACCGATTCCCGTGGCCAGCGCCGGGTCCGGGAGATCGTCGCGGTCACCGGCCGGGCCGAGGGCGAGGTCATCGAGACCTCGGAAATCTTCGGCTACCGGCAGGGCCAGCTGCGCCGGAGCAACGGTTACCCGCCGCATGCCGAGCGTTACGAGCAGGCGGGCTACCACCTGAGCGAGCTGCTCGGCCAGGCCGACCGCACCGCGTCAGCGGCAGGCGCCTGACGTGGGGGCGTTCGTGGGGCTGGTCGCCGGCATCGGGCTGCTGCTCATCTGGCGCAGCGGCTCGCGCGCGCCGCAACGCGGCACCGTCCGGACGGGCTGGACCACTCGCCGGGACGAGCTGATCCGGCAGGCCGGGGTCGACTCGGTCAGCTCTGTCCAGCTGCTCAGCCTGCAGCTGATGGCGGCGCTGCTGGCCGGACTGGTGGTCCAGCTCGTCACCGGCACGGTGGCGGTCGCCGGCTGCTTCGCGGCCTTCGCCTTCCTGGGCCCGCTCGCCGTTCTCCGACGGCTGCGCCAGCGCCGGCAGGTCGCGCTGCGCGAGCTCTGGCCGGAAGCCATCGACAACCTCGCCTCGGCCGTCCGGGCCGGAATGTCCTTGCCGGAAGCGGTATCCGGGCTCGGCAGCCGGGGGCCGGAACCGTTGCGTCCGGCGTTCGCCCGGTTCGCGGTGGCCTACCGGGCCAGCGGGCGGTTCGCCGAATGCCTGGACTCGCTCAAGCACGACCTGGCCGACCCGGTCGGCGACCGGGTGTGCGAGACCTTGCGGGTGGCGCGCGAGGTGGGCGGCAGCGACCTCGGCACCGTGCTGCGCACCCTGTCCGAACTGTTGCGCGTCGACGCCCGGACCCGAGCGGAACTCGAGACCCGGCAGGGCTGGACGATCAGCGCGGCGCGGCTGGCGGTGGCCGCGCCCTGGATCGTGCTGCTGCTCCTGGGCAGCCAATCGGCCAGCCTGCAGAGCTTCGACTCCTCCGGCGGGGTGGTGCTGCTGGCTGTCGGTGCGGCGGTGTGCCTGGTCGCGTACCGGATCATGGTGCGGATCGGCCGACTGCCCGAGGAACCCCGGGTGCTGCGATGACCAGCTGGTGGCTGGGTGCGGTCCTGGGCCTGACCGCGGCGCTGGGTGCCGTGCTGGCGATCCGGTCGGCGCCGCCGATGCGAGCGCTCCGGATCGGTGACCGGATCGCGCCCTACCTTGCCGATACCCCGGCGCCGTCCCGGCTGCTGGCCCACTCGGCCGGTCCCGCCGCGCCGCTGGAGGTGGTGCGGCGGTTGCTCGGGCCGGCCGCCGCCGGCCTGGTCAGCTGGCTGGACCGGCTGGTCGGCGGCTCGGCCTCGGTGCGGCGCCGGCTCGGCGGGCTGGGATCGGCTGTCGATATCGAGGAATTCCGGATCGAGCAGGTGGTCTGGGGCGGTGTCGGCATGATCGGCGCGGCCTGCTCCCTGACCGGACTGACCTACCTGCGCGGCGGCGTCGACCCGGTGCTGGTGATGGGTGCCGCTGGGCTCGGGGCGGCGGGCGGGGTGCTGGGCCGGGACTGGTGGCTCACCCGGCAGGTGCAGCGGCGCGAGCGCGCGATGCTGGCCGAGTTCCCGGTGATTGCCGATCTGCTGGCGCTGGCCGTGCTGGCCGGTGAGGCACCGGTCGACGCCATGCAACGGGTGTGTCGGCTGACGCGCGGCGAGCTGACCCGTGACCTGCAGGGTGCGCTGGACGAGGCCAAGGCCGGCAAGCCGATGGCAAAGGCACTGGGCGAGCTGGCCGAGCGGACCACCCTGGAGCCGTTCAGCCGGTTCCTGCAGGGATTGCTCGTCGCCATCGAGCGGGGTACGCCGCTGGCCGAGGTGCTGCGGGCCCAGGCCACCGACGTCCGGGAGTTCTCCAAGCGGGCGTTGCTGGAGGCCGGCGGCCGCAAGGAGCTGCAGATGATGGTGCCGGTGGTGTTCCTGATCCTGCCGGTGACGGTGCTGTTCGCGCTCTACCCGGGGCTGCTGACCCTGGTATCGCTGTCCAAGTAACGCATGGGAACGAGCACGGTTTCCCGTGCTCAGGAAAGGGGATTGACGGATGGTTCAGGCGCAGCTGCTGGCGGCCTGGTTCGGCAACGGCTACCTGCACGCCCGGCGGCGGGTCCGCGGCGACAGCGTCGAGCGCGGTGACGTGCCCGGGTGGGTGATGGTCACCGTCATGTCGGCCGGCCTGGTCGTGGTGATCTTCGGCCTGTTCAAGGCGAAGATCACCGACGCGGTGAGCAACGCGATCGACTCGGTGACCGGCGAGACCGGTAACTGAAGGCGTGCCGGTTCGTCGGACCGTTCGCCGTACTTCCCGGCTGGCCGGGGACCGGGGCTCCGCGGTCGTCGACTTCTGCCTGATGTCGATCCTGCTGGTGATGCTGCTGCTCGCCGTGCTGCAGGTGGCCGCGTTGTTCTACGTCCGCTCGGTGGCGGCCTCGGCGGCAGCGGACGGGGCGCGGTACGCCGCCAATGCCGGAGTGGCCCCGCAGGCCGGCGCACAACGCGCTACCGCCTTGCTGGCCCAGGCCCTCGGGGCCGGCATGGCACGCCGGTTGCCGTGCGAGGGCGGCCTGGTCGCCGACGCTGCCACTGGCCTGGCCACCGCCGAGGTGCGCTGCCGGGGAACCATTCGGTCGGTGCTGCTGCCGCTCGGCGCGCTGGTGCGGGTCGAGGTCAGCGGCCGGTCGCTGAAGGACGACCCGTGAGAACGCCCTTCAGTCGCCGAGGCATGCCGTGCCGGCGCGGCGGTGAGCAGGGCAGCGCGATCGTCGAGTTCGTCTTCGTGGCGGTGCTGGTGTTCGTGCCGCTGATCTATTTGGTCGTGGCCGTCGCGGTGGTGCAGCGCGGCCGGCTGGCCACCACCAACGCCGCCCGGGACGTCGGGCGGGCGATCGCCACCTCGACCACGGCCGGGCAGGCGGAGGCGCGGGCACAGGCGGCGCTGCGGGCCGCCCTGCACGGCCAGGGCCTGACGCCGGCCGAGGTGGAGGTGCGCTACGTCGACGCGGGATCGGACTGTCGTGCGGCGGCAACGGTGCCGTCGCTGGCCCCGGCGTCGGTGTTCGCGGTATGCGTGATCAGACACCAGCCGTTGCCGGCCGTCCCCAGCGTGCTGGCCGGCCGGGGCATCACGCTCATCGGACGGTATGTCGTGCACGTCGACGACTTCCGGATCATCGCGCGATGAACCGGAGGCCCGCGCGATGAACCGGAGGCCCGCGCGATGAAACGGAAACGCCTTCTGCTGAAACGCCTTCTGGCACCAGTATCGGACGACCGCGGTTCCACTATCCCGCTGATCCTCGGCTTCTTCCTGATCGGGCTGCTGGTGGTGGCCGGTGCGGTGCTGGCCAGCGACGCCTTCACCCGCCAGCGCGACCTGCAGAGCATCTGCGACGGCGCGGCGGTGGCCGGCGCGAACGCCATCGACGGCCCGGCGGCCCGCACCCGGCAACTGTCGGCCACCCTGCCGCTGGCCGCCGTGCAGGCAGCGGTGCAGCGCTACCTGGCCGAAGACGCCGGCCGCGGCGAAGTCCGGATCGAGGCCGCCCTGTCCGCCGACGGCAGCACGGTGCTCGCCGACTGCCACGTCCACACCCGGCCGGTGTTCGCAGGCCTCATCGGCCACCCGGACGGCCTCGACCAGCACGCCCGCTCCCAGGCCCAAGGGGTCGTGCAGTAACGGCTCCGGCAGCCGAACAGCGGCATCGCTCCGCAGCCATTCCTGGACACCCATCCTGCAGCCAGATAGCCTGGTAAACGCTTTCAACTCCGACAGCGGGTGCTGGCTCTCTGAACGAGCCCCAACCCCGAACGGACCCGAAATGCCCTTCACCGACATCGACAGCTTCACCGAACTCGCCCGCGAACTCGCTACTCAACCGACCTTGGCCGACACCCTGCAGGCCATCGTCGAGCGTGCGGTGGCCACCGTGCCGGGAGCCGAGGACGCCGGTATCACCGTCAAGCGCGGCGAGCAGCGCTACCAGACCGTCGCCGCCACCGGTGAGCTGCCCCGCCAGGTGGACGCAATCCAGTACCAGGCACTGGAGGGCCCGTGCCTGCAGGCCCTCGAGGAACACCATGTGTCCCGCTCCGACGACCTGCGCAGCGAGGCCCGCTGGCCCGCCTTCACCCGCGAGGTCACTGCCACCACTGACGTCGTCAGCATGATGTCGCACCGGCTGTTCCTGGAGGACTCCGACACCATCGGCGCGCTGAACCTGTACTCCCGCAGGCCCGCGGCCTTCGCCCAACTGGACGGGACCGCCCTCAACCATCTCGCCACCCACTGCTCGATCGCGCTGACCACGGCCGCTCAGCGCGAGCAGAACCAGCACCTGCGCAACGCCCTGGAAACCAATCGCGACATCGGCGTGGCGATCGGCATCCTGATGGCGACCAGGCTGGTGACCAAGCAGCAGGCGTTCGACGCGCTGCGCATCACCAGCCAGCACACCCACCGCAAGCTGCACCTGATCGCCCTGGACGTCATCGAGACCGGCGAGCTGCCCCGGTTGCGTGCCGCGCCCGCCCGTTCCCAGCCGGCGCCGTCTCAGTCGGGCGCTCAATAGTCCCGCGCGCTCAGTAGTCCCGCGCGCCCGCCATCGACTCGACCCACTCCTGCCCGCACAGGATCGACACCTCGCGGCCGGTGTTCGGATCGTTGATGCGGACCACCACGGTGCACCGGCGGACGAACAGCTGGTCGGCCGGCCACTCGGTGGGCTGGCCGTTGAGCTCGAGCTTGCGCGCATCCCGCCGGACCCGAAAGGTGGCCATCGGCTGGCCGGCGACCCGCATGCCCGGGCTCGGCTGCCGGTGCCCGGCCGGGCAATACTGGACCGTGCCGTAGCCAGGCAACTCAGCGCGCACCGTTCACCTCCGCGGTGACTACAGCTGAACCGGTATCGAACATATGTTCGATAATAGCCGCAGTCGGGCTCACCAGCCAGCGAATGCCCAATCCCGTACGGGCCCTGGCCAGGAGCGCTGCGGTGACTGCACGCTGTCTGCGCCACCGGCGCCCGCTCCCCGTACGGAAAGGCAACACCGCCCTGTGCGCAGAATGGAAGCTGTGAACTCCGCCAGTGGCAGCGAACCCAGCGAATCCAGCGCACCCGGCCATCCCTCCGCCCCGGCGGACACCCTGCCGGGCCGAGGCGGCAACGCGACCGCCGGGTACGCCGACGCCGCCGGGCAAGATGGCAGTGACGAGAGCACCCTGACGGTGCTGCTGGCGCTCGGCGCCAACGCCGGCATCGGCCTGCTCAAGCTGGTGGCGGGCCTGTTGACCGGCTCCGGCGCCCTGCTGTCCGAGGCCGCCCACTCGGCCGGTGACAGCTCCACCGAGTTGCTGCTGCTCACCGCGCTGCGCCGCTCGGACCGGCCGGCCGACCGGGTGCACCCGTTCGGCTACGGCAAGGAGCGCTACTTCTGGTCGCTGCTGGCCGCGGTGGCGATCTTCATCTCCGGGGCGGCGTTTTCCATCTACCAGGGCGTCACCACCATCTTCGGCGGTGCGCAGGAGCCGCACGACAAGCTGTGGATCAACTACCCGGTGCTGGCCATCGCCTTCGTCCTGGAGGGCGTCTCGTTCCGGCAGGCGGTCGGCCAGGCGAAGGGGGCCGCGGCCAGCGGCCGCCGGTCGGTCCGGTCCTACCTCCGCGACCCGGACGACCCGACCGTCATGAGCGTGGTGGTGGAGGACTCGGCGGCCCTGGTCGGCCTGGTGCTGGCCGCCGCCGGGGTGGGCCTGCACCAGTTGACCGGCTCGGAGTTCTGGGACGGGCTGGCCTCGCTGGCCATCGGCGCCCTGCTGGTGGTGGCCGCCTTCTCGCTGGCCCACACCAACAAGGGCCTGCTGATCGGCAAGCAGGCCGACGTCCGGATGATCCGCGCCGTCGAGGCCCGGCTGGAGGCGCAGCCGGAGGTGCTGGACCTGGTGGACGTGCTGACCATGATGACCGGGGTGCACCGGGTGCTGCTGTGCGCCCGGCTGGACTTCGTCGACGGCACCACCGCCGACGAGATCGAGGCCGCCTGCGTGCGCATCGACGCCGAGCTGCGGGCGGAGTTCCCGTCGCTGGACGAGATCTTCCTGCAGCCGGTGCCGCGCGGCGACCAGCGGCTGCGCGAGCGGGTGCTCAACCGGTACGGCCGGGTGCTGGCCGACGAGCCCGACCGGGCCGCAACCGCCGACCCGGCCGCGACCGCTACCTCCGAGCGCGCCGGCGAGGCCGACCCGGCCGCGACCGCCGACCCGGCTGCCGCCTCGAGGAGTACGCCCGCTCGACCGGCCCAGTAGGCTGCCTGCTGTGACCGACGTACCCGCCGAGCTGAAAGAGCTGTCGGCGACCCTGTCCAGCATCGAGGCGGTGCTCGACGTGCCGAAGCTGCGTGCCGAGGTTGCCGAGCTGGAGCGGCAGGCGTCGGACCCGGAGTTGTGGAACGACCAGGACAACGCCCAGAAGGTGACCTCGAAGCTCAGCCACACCCAGGGCCAGGTGCGCCGGGTGGAGGAGCTGCGCAGCCGGGTGGACGACGCCGAGGTGCTGTGGGAGATGGCCGAGACCGAGGCGGGCTCGGCGAGCGAGGCCTCCGAAGCTCGCGCCGAGGTGGAGGCCGAGCTCGGCAAGCTCACCAAGGCCATCGGCGAGCTCGAGGTCCAGACGCTGCTGTCGGGCAGGTACGACTCCCGCGAGGCGCTGGTCACCATCCGGTCCGAGGCCGGCGGGGTGGACGCCGCCGACTTCGCCGAGATGCTGCTGCGGATGTACCTGCGCTGGGCCGAGCGGCACAACTACCCGACCGAGGTCTACGACACCTCCTACGCCGAGGAGGCGGGGATCAAGTCCGCCACCTTCCAGGTCAAGGCGCCCTACGCCTACGGCACCCTGTCGGTGGAGCAGGGCACCCACCGGCTGGTGCGGATCAGCCCGTTCGACAACCAGGGCCGCCGGCAGACCAGCTTCGCCGGCGTCGAGGTGCTGCCGGTGGTCGAGCAGTCCGACCACGTCGAGATCCCCGAGGACGAGATCCGGGTGGACGTCTACCGCTCCTCCGGCCCCGGCGGGCAGGGCGTCAACACCACCGACTCGGCGGTGCGGATCACCCACCTGCCGACCGGGATCGTGGTCAGCTGCCAGAACGAGCGCAGCCAGATCCAGAACCGGGCCACCGCGATGGCGGTGCTGCAGGCCAAGCTGCTCGAACGCCGCCGCGAGCAGGAGAAGGCCGAGATGGACGACCTGAAGGACGCCGGCAACAGCTGGGGCAACCAGATGCGTTCCTACGTCCTGCACCCGTACCAGATGGTCAAGGACCTGCGCACCGAGCACGAGGTGGGCAACCCGTCGGCGGTGCTGGACGGCGACATCGACGACTTCATCGAGGCCGGCATCCGCTGGCGCCGCTCCGCGTAGGGCCGCCCGACCCGGCTCTGGCCGTCGATCGGTCGAGCCCCAGTTGTTAACCTTCTGTTAAGGAACCGGCTGGCAAGGTCGATGGGACTGGCAGCCGCGGCGCCCGTGCCACGGCGCTCGTCAACCGGCCAAGGAGCTCGCGCATGGGGAGCTACGTCTACGTCTTCAACCTCTACAGCGAACCGGTCACCACCCTGACGGTCGGCGGGGCTCCGGCCGGTTCCATCGCCGGCTACGCCACCGGCGCCGGCGCACCGCCGTACACCCCGGCGCGGCTGGCGGTGTCTCGGGCGAGGTACCCGACCGGCTCGGCGGCCTTCGTGCTCGGCGACAACCTGGTGCAGATCCCGTGGGACTCCTTCCGCGGCCTCACCACGGTCACCATCCCCTCGCCGGGCAGCGCACCGGTGGGCCTGGACGACCCGCTGATGCTGTTGCTCGCGGTCAACCAGGCCACCCTGCTGTCCACCCGCGGCTTCGTGCTGGCGAACTTCCCGGTCTCGCTGGGCATGGGCGCGGCCAGCCCGGCCGCCGACAGCAGGGCGGTCGAGCCGGCCTGACCCGGTGCGCCGTCCAGCGCACCGGGCCGGCCGGTCAGGGGAACTGCCGCCGGGTCAGGGCAGCTGGACGAACGGTGCCAGGAAGGTCCGCGCCGAGGAGGAGTCCGTCCGGTAGGCGACGTTGGTGGCGTAGCACGGGGTGTCCCCGGTGATGGTGACCCCGGCCAGCAGCAGGCTGCCGTTCAGCGTCACGAAGTTCGGCCCGCCGGAGTCGCCGTAGCAGGCACCGCCGTAGCCCTGGGACTCGATCATCGACAGCCGCACCCAGGACGGGTTCAGCGCGTCAAAGCCCAGCGTGGCCTTCATCCGGACGCCGCCGCCCGGATGGGTCTGCGGTCCGCCGCCGGTCAGCGCCTCCTCGGTGCCGTACCCGACCACCAGCCAGGGTGCCGCGTCCAGCTGGCTCGAACTCAGCGCCGACAGCCGGCCGGCGGTGGGCAGGGTGGCGGGGGTGAAGCTCCACCGGTCGGCCGGGGTGACCGCACGGTGCGCGAAGTCGATGACCCCGATGTCGTGCGGGTCGGACTGGGACTTGCCGTAGTTCGGGTCGGTGACGCCGGTGCCCTCCACCGCCTGGCCGTGTGCCAGGAAGTACGCGGCCTCGGCCGGGCCGGACAGCCCCAGCGCGGCGGCGGCGTCCAGCTCGCCTTGCACGTCCTGGTCCAGCGAGACGTAGAAGTGGTCCAGCGCCGGGTCGGCCGACCAGTCGGCGATGCAGTGCGAGGCGGTGAGGAAGGTGTCGCGGTCGATCATGGCGCCGGTGCAGTGCCAGTCGAACGAGTCGTCCACCCCGTTGCCGTCGCTGTCCCAGAGCACCAGCAGCGCGCCGGTCTCGGTCCGTTCCGGCGCCGGGGAGGCGTTGTAGGTGTTGATGGCGCCGGCCGGGCCGGCCAGCATCCCCGCGGTGAGGAGAGCCACCCCCGCGCAGACCAGCAAGGTACTCAGACGTCGTGCCATGTGCTCGCTCCTTCTCTTGGACGAATTCCACAACCGGCGAACCCGCTACCTGGCGAATTCGGCAAACCGGTGATTCCGCATCGGTACGAATCCGCACGGAGCCTCGCACTTCCTCCCACCCGCGGGAAGCTGTTCGGGCATTTCCACCGGCCCGGACCTGGCGCGGTGGCCCGGGGCACTTCGCGCCGGACGGTAGGATGGCCTCCCGTGATCGCGCTCCGGAACGTCACCAAGATCTATCCCGCCAGCGCCCGCCCGGCCCTGGACGGGGTATCTCTCGACATCGACAAGGGCGAGTTCGTCTTCCTGATCGGCGCGTCCGGCTCGGGCAAGTCGTCGGTGCTGCGGCTGCTGCTGCGCGAGGACGTGCCCACCAAGGGCAATGTCATCGTCAACGGCAAGGACATCGCCAAGCTCCCCGCCCGCAAGGTCCCGGAGCTGCGCCGCGGGATCGGCTGCGTCTTCCAGGACTTCCGGCTGCTGCCCCGCAAGACCGTGTTCGAGAACGTCGCCTTCGCCCTGGAGGTGATCAACAAGTCGCAGCGGGCGATCTCCCGCTCGGTGCCCGAGGTGCTGGAGATGGTGGGCCTGCAGGGCAAGGCGCACCGCTACCCGAACGAGCTCTCCGGTGGCGAGCAGCAGCGGGTCGCGATCGCCCGGGCGTTCGTCAACCGGCCGCTGGTGCTGCTGGCCGACGAGCCGACCGGAAACCTCGACCCGGACACCAGCCAGGGCATCATGGGCCTGCTGGAGCGGATCAACCGCAAGGGCACCACGGTGGTGATGGCC
>NZ_DATINC010000148.1:0-22425 GCF_035474675.1 Jatrophihabitans sp.
GGTGTACGCCAAGTCCACCGGCCTGCCCCGGGTCCTCGGCGGCCTGGGCATCGCCATCATCTCGTCCTCGTCCGGTCTGCTGACCGACCGGCAGGCCGCCAAGCGTGGAGTGGGTGGGGAAGTCCTCGCCTACGTCTGGTAGGGGAGGAGTCGAGATGAGTCGCATCGGTAAGCTCCCGATCCCGGTTCCCAGCGGCGTCGACGTCGCGATCGACGGCCGGCAGGTCACCGTGAAGGGCCCCAAGGGGAGCCTGTCGCACGTGGTCGCCGAGCCGATCACGGTCGCCCAGGAAGACGGCACGCTGACCGTGAGCCGGCCCGACGACGAGCGGCTGTCGAAGTCGCTGCACGGCCTGTCCCGCACGCTGATCTCCAACATGGTGGTCGGGGTGACCGCCGGCTACACCAAGAACCTCGAGATCGTCGGCACCGGCTACCGGGTCACGGCCAAGGGCAGCGACCTGGAGTTCGCGCTCGGGTTCAGCCACCCGGTGGTGGTGACCGCGCCGGAGGGCATCTCCTTCCGCGTCGACACCCCGACCCGGTTCGCGGTGGAAGGCATCGACAAGCAGAAGGTCGGCGAGGTGGCCGCCAACATCCGCAAGTTGCGCAAGCCCGACCCGTACAAGGGCAAGGGCGTGCGTTACCAGGGTGAGGTCATCCGCCGCAAGGCCGGAAAGACGGGTAAGTGATGGGTGCCTCAACGATTGTCAAGCGCGCGCGGCGTTCGGCCGGGGTCTCGGCCAGCCGCCGGACCAGCAAGGCCCGCCGGCACTTCCGGCTGCGCAAGAAGGTGGTCGGCACCGAGAGCCGGCCGCGGCTGGTGGTCACCCGGTCGGCCCGGCACCTGTTCGTCCAGCTGGTCGACGACACCAAGGGCATCACGCTGGCCTCCGCCTCCACCTTCAAGCTGACCGAGGGTGACAAGACGGCCCGGGCCCGCCAGGTCGGCACCGCGGTCGCCGAGTCGGCCAAGGCCGCCGGCGTCACCAAGGTGGTCCTCGACCGGGGCGGCAACAGCTACACCGGCCGGATCGCCGCCTTCGCCGACGCCGCCCGGGAAGCCGGCCTGGAGTTCTGATGAGCCGCAACCCGATCAACACTCGCACGCACATGTCCAGCAACAGTGAGGGAGCAGCCTGATGGCCTCCGCAACCCAGGGAACGCAGCGCGGCGGCCGCGCCGGCGGCGGCGACCGCGCCGGCAACGAGCGGGGTGGCCGCGACCGCCGGGACGGCCGTTCGGCGCCTGAGAAGAGCACCATGCTCGAACGCGTGGTGACCATCAACCGGGTGGCCAAGGTGGTCAAGGGTGGCCGCCGGTTCAGCTTCACCGCCCTGGTAGTCGTCGGCGACGGCGACGGCACGGTCGGCGTCGGCTACGGCAAGGCCAAGGAGGTGCCCGCCGCGATCGCCAAGGGCGTCGAGGAGGCCAAGAAGAACTTCTTCCGGGTGCCCCGGATCGCCCAGACCATCCCGCACCCGGTGCAGGGTGAGAAGGCCGCCGGAGTGGTGCTGCTCAAGCCCGCCAGCCCCGGTACCGGCGTCATCGCCGGTGGTCCGGTGCGCGCCGTGCTGGAGTGCGCCGGCATCCACGACATCCTGAGCAAGTCCCTCGGCTCGGACAACCCGATCAACATCGTGCACGCCACCGAGGCAGCGCTCAAGCAACTGGTCCGTCCGGAGGAGGTCGCGGCCCGCCGCGGCCTGCCGCTGGAGGACGTCGCGCCGGCCGGTCTGCTGCGGGCGCGTGCCGGGCAGGGGGTCTGAGCCATGGCTCGTCTGAAGATCACCCAGCTGCGCTCGGAGATCGGGTCCAAGGACAACCAGCGCCAGACGCTGCGCTCGCTCGGGCTAAAGCGGGTGCGCGACGTCGTCGTCAAGGAGGACCGGCCCGAGATCCGCGGCATGGTCCAGACCGTGACCCACCTGGTTGCGGTCGAGGAGGTTGAGTAGCCGAGTGAGCGAGCATCGCAGCGAGGCACGAGCGAGGAGCGCAGCGAACTCAGCGATGAGCGCGTGCGCGAAGAGCGGAGTTTGAGATGGCTGAGCACCTGTTGAAGGTCCACCACCTGCGCCCGGCGCCCGGCTCGAAGACGGCCAAGGTCCGGGTCGGCCGTGGTGAGGGCGGCAAGCGGGGCAAGACCGCCGGCCGCGGCACCAAGGGCTCGAAGGCCCGCTACCAGGTTCCGGCCGGCTTCGAAGGCGGCCAGATGCCGATCCACATGCGGCTGCCCAAGCTCAAGGGCTTCCGCAACGCCTTCCGGGTCGAGTACCAGGTGGTCAACATCGCCCGGCTGGCGGAGCTGTTCCCCAACGGCGGCACCGTCTCGCCCGAGGCGATGGTCGAAGCCGGCGCGGTGCGCAAGGGCGCCCTGGTCAAGGTGCTGGGCACCGGCGACCTCGGCGGCGTCAAGCTCGACGTGACGGCCCACGCCTTCTCGGCCAGCGCCGCGGAGAAGATCGCCGCCGCCGGCGGAAGCACCAGCACGCTGTAGACACACCGCAGGCCGCGACCGGCGACGCCGGCCCGGCAGCAGCAGGGCCGGACAGGCAACTGTCCGGCCTCCTGCGTATCGTCACCGGCTGCTACGAACCGGTGGTAGTACCTGCTCGACTGTTAGGCTCGCACCCGAGGACACCGACCCGGCCCCGTAGCGCAGGCCGGGCCCGGCGGCCAGCTTGAAGACTTCCACAACGGATTGACCTCGACCCACGCGCAGGAGGATGTGTGCTCAGCGCTTTCGCGTCTGCTTTCCGGACGCCAGACCTGCGTAAGAAGTTGGTCTTCACCCTTGCCATGATCGGGCTGTACCGGCTGGGCGCCTCGGTCCCGACGCCCAACACCGACACCGCCGCGATCAATGCCTGCATCAAGTCGGCCAACGGAGCCAGCCAGACCGCCTACGCGCTGATCAACCTGTTCTCCGGCGGGGCGCTGCTCAAGCTCTCGGTGTTCGCGCTGGGCATCATGCCCTACATCACCGCCAGCATCATCATCCAGCTGCTGGTGGTGGTGATCCCGCGGTTCGAGGCGCTGAAGAAGGAAGGCCAGTCCGGCCAGCAGAAGCTGACCCAGTACAGCCGGTACCTCACCATCGGCCTGGCCGTCCTGCAGTCATCCGGGTTCATCGCGCTGGCCCGATCCGGCCAGCTGTTCCAGGGCTCGGTCGACTGCCACCCGCTCTACCGCCAGTCGATCTTCGCGCTGGGCACCATGGTGGTGATCATGACGGCCGGCACGGCGGTGGTGATGTGGCTCGGCGAGCTGATCACCGACCGTGGCGTCGGCAACGGCATGTCCATCCTGATGTTCACCTCGATCGCCGCCCGGATCCCGAACGAGGGCGATGCGATCCTGAAGAACTCCGGCGGCTTCGCCTTCGTCCTGATCCTGATGCTCGGCTTCGCGATCATCGCGGCCGTGGTGTTCGTCGAGCAGGCCCAGCGGCGCATCCCGGTGCAGTACGCCAAGCGGATGATCGGGCGCCGGATGTACGGCGGCACCTCCACCTACCTGCCGATGAAGGTCAACATGGCCGGTGTCATCCCGGTCATCTTCGCCTCCTCGCTGCTCTACATCCCGCAGCTGCTGTCCCAGCTCAACGGCAACAGCACCTCCGGGCTGCAGCTGTGGATCAACAACCACCTGCTCGACCAGCAGGACTGGATCCACATCACGACCTACTTCCTGCTGATCATCTTCTTCACCTACTTCTACGTCGGCATCACCTTCAACCCCGAGGAGCGGGCCGACGACATGAAGAAGTACGGCGGCTTCATCCCGGGCATCCGGCCCGGCCGGCCGACCGCGGAGTACCTGCAGTACGTGCTGTCCCGGATCACGCTGCCCGGCGCGCTCTACCTGGGCATCATCGCCGTGATCCCGAACTTCTTCTTCTCGATGACCGGTGGCAACAACCAGAACTTCCCGTTCGGCGGCACCGCTGTGCTGATCATGGTCGGCGTGGCGCTGGACACGGTCAAGCAGATCGAGAGCCAGCTGATGCAGCGCAACTACGAAGGGTTCCTGCGTTAATGGCGGGGCGTCGTCCCCGCCGTCCGGGCCGCCCCGCCCGGACGCTGACCTTCGGCCGGCCGGCCCTGGCAGCGACCCGGCGGAGCGGGCCGGTGAGACCCTAGTGCGACTCGTCCTCGTGGGCCCGCCCGGCGCGGGCAAGGGCACCCAGGCCGGCTTCATCGCAGAGCGCTTCGCCATTCCGCAGATCTCGACCGGTGACATCTTCCGGGCCAACGTCTCCGGCGGCACCGAGCTGGGCAAGCTGGCCAAGTCCTACATGGACGCCGGCGACCTGGTGCCCGACGCGGTGACCATCGCGATGGTGCGCGACCGGCTGGGCGAGCCGGACACCGCGGCCGGCTTCCTGCTGGACGGTTTCCCGCGCAACGTCGCCCAGGCCTACGAGCTGGACTCGGTGCTCGGGGACCTCGGGTCCTCGCTCAATGTGGTCCTGCAGCTCGAGGTCGACAACGACGAGGTGGTCCGCCGGCTGTCCGGCCGGCGGATGTGCCGCAAGTGCGGTCACATCTGGCACGTCGAGTACGACCCCACCAAGGTCAAGGGCATCTGCGACCGGTGCGGCGGCGAGCTGTTCCAGCGCGACGACGACCAGGCCGACACGGTGCGGCACCGGCTGGACGTCTACGCCGAGCAGACTGCACCGCTGATCCAGTTCTACGACGGCCGGGGCCAGCTGGTGGTGGTCGATGCCCTCGGCCCGGTCGAGGACGTCACCGAGCGGGCGATCGCGGCGCTGACCAAAGCGATGACCTGACCCGTCGTGCGCCGCCGCCGGGACGACATCGAACTCAAGACACCCGAGCAGATCCGCTCGATGCGGGCTGCCGGCCTGGTGGTCGCCGCCGGCCTCGCCGCGATGGCCGAGGCGGCCAAGCCGGGCGTGTCCACCTACGAGCTGGACCAGATCGCCCGGGAGGTGCTCGCCGAGGCCGGGGCGGTGTCCTCCTTCCTCGGCTATGCCGGCCCGCCGCCGTTTCCCGGCGTGATCTGCTCCTCGCGCAACGCCCGGGTGGTGCACGGCATCCCCAGCCCGGACGACGTGCTGGCCGACGGCGACCTGCTCTCGCTGGACTTCGGGGCGATCGTGGACGGCTGGCACGGCGACGCGGCGGTCACCCTGGCGGTGGGGCAGGCCGGCCCCGACGCGCTGGCGCTGTCGCACGCCTGCCGGACCGCGCTGTGGGACGGCATCGCCGCCGCCCGGGTCGGTGGCCGGCTCACCGACATCTCCTTCGCGGTGCAGGCCTCGGTGGAGGACGCCGGCAGCTACGGCATCGTCGCCGGCTACGGCGGCCACGGCATCGGCACCGCGATGCACATGGACCCGCACATCCTCAACTACGGAAAGCCGGGCAAGGGCCCCCGGCTGGTGGCCGGGATGGCGCTGGCCATCGAGCCGATGATCACACTCGGCTCGGCCGAGACCCGTCAGCTGGCGGACAACTGGACGGTGCAGACCGTCGACGGCTCGCTGGCCGCCCACTGGGAGCACACCGTGGCGCTGCTCCCGGACGGGCTGTGGGTGCTGACCGCCGAGGACGGCGGACGGGCCGAGCTGGCCGCCCGCGGGGTGCCGGTCAGCGCGCTCGCCGACTGAGCCGGCCGCCACTGTCTAGCGGCCTGCTGATGTTTGCTGGTCGTTTCGTCTGGTGGCTGTCGTCAGGGTCGCGCGCTAGGTTGAGTCCTGATCACTCAGCAGCGAATGGAGGCGGCATGGGTATCACTGCGCCTGGCGTGCAGAACTCACAGCCGATCCGGACCATCGCCGAGGCCGGCACCCACATGACCCGGGTGTGCTTCAAGCACGGCCCCCCGGCTCGGACCGGCATCGAACTCGAATGGCTCCTGATCGACCCGCACGACCCCGACCGGCGTCCCGACGTATCGACACTCGCGACGCTGCTCGGCCCGCACGCTCCACCTACCCTGGTTCCGGACAGCCCGGCCGTACCCCTTCCGCGCGGCGGCCTGATCACCGTAGAACCCGGCGGGCAGGTCGAGATCTCCTCACCACCCGCCACCTCCGTCGCCGGCCTGATCGCCGGCATGAGTGCCGACATCCAGGCCCTGCAGGCTCTGCTCGCCCCGGCCGGGTTCGAACTGGGCAGCCTGGCGGCCGACCCGCACCGGCGGCCGCACCGGATCCTCACCACCCCCCGCTACAACGCGATGGCCGACTGGTTCGACAGGTTCGGCCCGGCCGGCCGGGTGATGATGTGCTCCACCGCCGCCCTGCAGGTCTGCCTCGACCTGGGCACCCGTGCCGAAGCCGGCAACCGGTGGCAGGCGGCCCACCAGCTGGGACCGGTGCTGCTGGCCGCCTTCGCCAACTCGCCCCGGACCGCCGGCAACCTGCTGCCGGCCGCGGCCTCGACCCGGATGGCGGCGTGGTGGCAGCTGGACCCCGAACGCAGCCAGCCGCCCAAGTCACTGGACCTCGACAGCTATCCCGAACGGGTGCTCGACACCCACGTGCTGGCCCGGCACCGCGCCGGCGGGGACTGGCGCCCGGAGCAGCCGATGACGCTGCGCGGGTGGCTGGAGTCCGGCGAGCCGCTGACCACCGCCGACATCGACCTGCACCTGTCCACGCTGTTCCCGCCGGTCCGGCCGCAGGGCTATCTCGAGTTCCGCTACCTCGACGCCCAGCCCGGCGAGGAGTGGGTGGCCCCGGTGGCGCTGCTGGCGGCGCTGTTCGCCAGCCCGGACCGGGTCCAGCAGGTGCTGGCCTGCACCGCCGAGGCCACCGACCGCTGGCCGCAGGCCATCGAGCAGGGGCTGGCCGATCCGGTGCTGGCCAGCATGGCGGCAGATCTGCTCGACATCGCCCTGCCGGGGCTGGCCGGCCTGGACCTGCCCCCGGCCGTCCGGCAGGCGGTGGACCGGACCCTGTACCGCCGGCTGTGCGAGGGCATCAGTCCCGGGTCGGAGGCACTCGCTGCCGGCCTAGCGACCGCCGCGGCACCGGCCGCCGACGTACCGGCCGCGGCACCGGCCGCCGACCTACCTACCGCCGGCCTACCGACCGAGGAGGGAAGTCGATGACCCCGGTGGATCTGCGCCAGCTCGGCGACGCCGAGCTGCGCGAGCACATCGCCGCGGAGCTGGCCCGGACCCGGCAGCGCAGCACCGCCCTGACCGACGCGGTGGACGAGCCGGACCTGGTCTCGCAGCACTCGCCGCTGATGTCGCCGCTGGTCTGGGACTACGCCCACATCGCCAACCAGGAGGAGATCTGGCTGGTGCGCGACGTCGGCGGCCGGGAGGCGGTGCGGGCCGATATCGACTCCATGTACGACGCCTTTCAGAATGCCCGCGCCGACCGGCCGTCGCTGCCGTTGCTGTCCCCGGCCCAGACCCGCGGCTACGTCGGGCAGGTCCGGCAGAAGGTGCTCGAGGTGCTCGACCGCGCGCCGCTGAACGTCAACCGGCTGACCCGGTCCGGGTTCGCGTTCGGCATGGTGATCCAGCACGAGCAGCAGCACGACGAGACCATGCTCGCCACCCACCAGCTGCGCCGGTCCGGGCCGCCGCTGCAGGCCCCGCCGCCCGCTCCGCCGGTGGCCGCGGGGCTGGCCCGCGAGGTTCTGATCCCCGCCGGGCCGTTCACCATGGGCACCTCCACCGAGGCCTGGGCGCTGGACAACGAACGGCCGGCGCACCAGGTGCAGGTCGGGGCCTTCTACCTCGACACCACGCCGGTGACCAACGGCGACTACCTGCGGTTCCTCTCCGACGGCGGCTACGACGACCGCCGGTGGTGGAGCGAGCCCGGTTGGGAGTACCGCCAGCGGGCCGGCCTCACCGCACCGCTGTTCTGGACCCGGGACGCCGACGGCTCGTGGTGGCGGCGCAGCTTCGGCACCCTGCTCCCGGTCGCCGAGAACGAGCCGGTGGTGCACGTGTGCCTGTACGAGGCGCAGGCCTACGCCGCCTGGGCCGGCCGGCGGTTGCCCACCGAGGCCGAGTGGGAGAAGGCGGCCCGCTGGGATCCGGCCTCGCAGCGGTCCAGGCGTTACCCGTGGGGCGACGACGACCCGACGCCGGAGCGGGCCAACCTCGGCCAGCGGCACCTGCGCCCGGCACCGGCTGGCAGCTATCCGGCCGGCGCGTCGCCTTACGGCGTGCACCAGTTGATCGGCGACGTCTGGGAGTGGACGTCCTCGACCTTCGCCGGCTACCCCGGCTTCGAGGTGTTTCCGTACCCCGAGTACTCCAGGGTGTTCTTCGGCCAGGACTACTACGTGCTGCGCGGCGGGTCGTTCGGCACCGACCGGGCCGCCTGCCGCGGCACCTTCCGCAACTGGGACTTCCCGATCCGGCGGCAGATCTTCGCCGGGTTCCGGACCGCCCGCGACGCCGAGCTGGGCTGAGCAGCGGTGTGCCGACATCTGGGCTACCTCGGTGAGCCGGTGACGCTGGCCGAGCTGGTGCTGGACCCACCGCACTCGCTCGTCGTGCAGAGCTACGCGCCGAAGGACATGCGCGGCGGCGGCAAGGTCAACGTCGACGGGTTCGGCGCCGGCTGGTTCGGCGCCGACGGTGGACCGGCGCGACGGTACCGGCGCGCGGTGCCGATCTGGCAGGACGGCGGGTTCGCCGAGCTGGCCCGGGCCACCCCGGCTGCCGGCGTGCTGGCGGCCGTCCGCAACGCCACCGCCGGCATGCCGATCGCCGACGCCGCCTGCGCGCCGTTCACCGACGGCCGCTGGCTGTTCAGCCTCAACGGCTACCTCGCCGGCTGGCCGGACACCGCAACGGGGCTGGCCGCCGGCGTGCCGCTCGGCGACCTGCTGACCATCCAGGTGATGACCGATGCCGCCCTGCTGTGGGTGCTGCTGCGGCACCGGCTGGCCGCCGGCGGCGACCCGGCGGCGGTGCTCGGCGGCCTGGTCGCCGAGGTGCTGGCGGCGGCGCCGGGCTCCCGCCTGACCACCCTGCTCACCGACGGCCGGCGGCTCTATGCCACCACCGTCACCCATGCGCTGTGTGCCCGCCAGGCGCCGACCGGGGTGCTGCTGGCCAGCGAGCCCTTCGACGACGCTCCCGGCTGGCAGCCGATCCCGGACGGCCAGCTGGTCGTGGCCGATCGCGGCGGAGTGCACTGCCAACCACTGCCCGGTGCCACCGGTGCCCAACCCAGGAAGTGAGGGCCATGTCCATCAGCGTCGATGACAGATTCCTCGACTCGGCCAGCGCCGCCGACGAGCTCGCCGAGGATGCCCGGACGGGGCTGGCCGGTACGCCGAAGTCGCTGCCGCCACGGTGGTTCTACGACGCCCGCGGCAGCGAGCTGTTCGAGCAGATCACCGAGCTGCCGGAGTACTACCCGACCCGGACCGAGGCGCAGATCCTGCGTGCCCACGCCGACGACATCGCGGCCGCCGCGCCGGTCGAGACGGTGATCGAGCTCGGCTCCGGCTCCTCCACCAAGACCCAGCTGCTGCTGGATGCCTGGCAACGGGCCGGCACGCTGCGCCGGATCATCACCGTGGACGTGTCGGCCAGCGCGCTGGCCGACGCCGCGGTCGGGCTCTCGGCCCGCTACCCGGCGGCCACCGTGCTGCCGATCCGGGCGGACTTCACCCGGCACCTGGACGGGTTGGCGAAGTCCGGGCGCACCGCCGTGGTGTTCCTCGGCTCCACCATCGGGAACCTCGACCCGGCCGAGCGCGCCGCGTTCTTCGGCGGCGTCCGGTCGGCCCTCGACCCGGGCGACGTGCTGCTGCTGGGTACCGACCTGGTCAAGCCGGCCGAGATCCTGGTGCCGGCCTATGACGACGCGGCCGGCGTCACCGCCGCGTTCAACCTCAACGTGCTGCACGTGCTCAACCGCGAGCTGGACGGCGACCTGCCGGTCGAGGCGTTCGAACACCGCGCGGTGTGGAACCCGGTGGCCGAACGGATCGAGATGCGGCTACGGGCTACTCGCGAGATCCGGGCCCGGCTGTCCCGGATCGGCATGCCGGTGCACTTCGACGCGGGGGAGGAGTTGCTCACCGAGATCTCCTCGAAATTCCGCCGCGACGGGATCACCGCCGAGCTGGCCTCGGCGGGGCTGCGGCTGACGCACTGGTGGACCGATCCGGCGAAGCTGTTCGCGCTGAGCCTGTCGCACTGACCCGCGCGGCCACTCTCAGCACAGGGTCAGCGGCCACCCTCGGCACAGGGTCAGCGACACCCTCGGCACAGGGTCAGCGGAGTGCGGCGCAGCCGTCGGCCATCGAGCCGGCGTGGCTGTCGGCCCCTGGAGCCGGCGCGCCGGCTCGGGTAGCGGGCGGCATGGCAGGTGCGGTGGTTCGCTCCGCCCGCGCTCGGCGCCCACCCAGTCGCCGAGAATCCCTGCCATGCCGCCCGGCCCCTCCCCCGAGGTCGATGACGTACCCGCGCCGCCGAGATACCGA
Organism: Jatrophihabitans sp.; assembly: GCF_035474675.1. Lineage (GTDB taxonomy): Bacteria > Actinomycetota > Actinomycetes > Mycobacteriales > Jatrophihabitantaceae > Jatrophihabitans_A. The sequence continues at coordinate 10,446 of NZ_DATINC010000148.1, forward strand.
TCCGGCGACACGAATCATCGTCGTCTGACATAGAGTCATACAGCAGACGATGCTTAACATCCCTGGTAAGCGTAGCTTTGTCAAGCGCTAGCTGCCGAACCGGGGCGGCGTGTCGCGGCTGGGGATGTCAGGCCACCGACCACAGCGGCGCCTGGCGGGCCAGCGCGCGCCGCAGCGCCCTGCGTTCGGCGCTGCTCATCCGGTGCAGCCGGACCGCCAGCGTCTCGCTGTCCACGTCCAGCCAGTGGGCCAGGGCGCCTTGGTCGTCCGCGCCACCCAACTCCCGGATCCCGGCGGCGAGGCTGTCCAGCGGGATCAGCCGGCGGCTCGCCTCGGCGTGCACCAGGTCCTCCTCGCGCTGCAACCAGGGGCCGCAGTCGAGGATGCCCCGTTCCAGGTGGACGAGCTCGTGGGTCAACGTGCACCTGCGCTGGGCGGCGGAGGTGTCGGCGCGCAGGGCGATCAGGCGGCCGTCGTCGCGCACCTCCCCCAGCAGGTCGTCTGTCATCGGCTCGATGACGACCTTGACGTCCGGCCAGTTCTGCCGGAGGTCGGCCCACGGGTCGTAGGGCGGGGACGGGCGGAGGGCGGTGGTCGGCAGGCGGTGGCGGGTGGGGTGCGGGGTCATGCGGGCAGTATGGGGTAGCCCTCTGACGATCCGGTGGGGCGCGGGTCAGCGCTGGGGCGGTTCCGCCGAGCCGCGGCGGGCGGCCCGCGGGGCGGCCTTCTTGGCGCGGGCGGTGTCCAGCTCGGTCGCCGGCTTGTTTACCGTGCCGGGTACCAGCATCGCCCGGATGACCTCGTCCACCGCGCGCCGTTGCCGGCGGCTGAGCCGGCTGGACTCGGCCGGCGGCTGGTAGGGCTCGGTCACCTCGTTGGGCAGGGCGGCCGCGGCGCGCAGCTTGGTCATCGGCACCTTGAGCACCTTCGACAACGCCAGCAGGGTGGACTCGTCAGGCTTGCCGTGGTTGCCGCGCAGGTACCGGGCAGCGGTGTCGTGATTGAGGCTGAAGCCGAGCTCGCGGGCGTTGCGAGCGATGGTGCGGGCACTCAGGCCGGCAGAGTTCGAGGCCTGCAGCAGTTCGGACAGCGCGGTCATCGACCGGCTCCGGAATGCCTCGGCCCACTCATCGTTCGCCCCCGCTGCGGATATCGGTATATGCAGCCATGTTGTAGACAGTAGCGGCTCAAGCACCCTCAAAGGTGGGCGATTTTCCGATCCGGTAGCCCGCACGTCGCCATGCCGCAGCCGGCGGTCTTCCCGGAGCGGCCGCGGCTGGCTCAGGCGCAACGCGGAAAGGCCTGCACCAGGCGGATGATCGTGCGGCTCAGCGTCCGGACGGTTCGGCCGGACCGCGCCGGGCTGCCTTGCCGCGCGTCGGCTGTCTGCCGCGCCGGGAGTCCAGCTTGGTCACCGGCTCGCTGGCCACCGGCGTCTGCAGCATGGCGCGGATCACCTCGTCGACCGCGCGGCGCTGGCGCCGGTTGAGCCGGTCGGCCTCGGCCGGTGGCCGGTACGGCTCGGTCACGTCGGCCGGCAGCGACGCCGCCCGGCGCAGCTTGGCCAGCGAGACGCCCAGGACGCTGGAGAAGGCTCGCAGGGTGGCCTCGTCCGGCTTGCCGTGCTCACCGCGCAGGTAGCGGGCGGCGGTGTCGTGGTTGAGGGTGAAGCCCTGACCGCGGGCAGCCTGGGAGATGGCGCGGGCGCTGAGGCCTTTGCTGTTCTCAGCCTGCAGCAGTTCCGACAGCGCGCTCATCGGGATCCGGCGGGGTGCGACGGCTCGCCGTGGTCGGCGGGCACTCCGGTACGTGCAGACATGATGTAGACAGTATCGGCTCGCGGTGCCGGGCCGAGCAGGGGGAGACCCGTCCGGTGCGCCCCCCGGGTGCGCGGCCAGTGACAGGCGAAACCGGCTGGGGTACGGTCTTCGCACCAAAACAGACCGCGCGGAATTTTCTTGGCCGGAGCAAGGGGCACGGTGCCATGACCAGCTACCCCTGCCGCGCTGCCCGCCCGGCCCGGCCCGGCCGGATTCCGGTGCCGGCGAGCCGGCCGGCGACCGGGTCCCGGCGGCAGGCATGACCGCCGGGTACCCGGGGCTGCTCGCCCTTCTCGGCGGCCTCGGCGCCCCCTGCTCGCTGCCAGCGCGGCATGCCGAGCGGTTGCGCCGCGGCCGGGCCGGTGCGGCCCACGACGCCGGTGCCGGACTGTGGCCGGAGGCCGGCTGGCGGGCCCGGGCCGCCGAGCGGATGGCTTCGGCGCCGGGTTGCGTCGCCCTGGTGCTGATCGATCCGGTGCCCCCGCAGCACGAGGCGGCGATCGCCCGCTGCCTGCTGGGCGTGCTGCGCCCGAGCGACCCGGTGGGCCGGTACGGAACCCGCCAGCTGGCCGCGCTGGTCCAGGTCGATCTCCCCGCGGTCGGCGTGCTGGTCGCCGAGCGGGTGCGCGCCCGGCTCGCGCAGGCCGGCATCGGCTGCGTGCTGGGCGTGGCGGTCAGTGCCGGGGAGGACCTGGGCGACCTGCTGATCCGGGCCGGGTCGGACCTGATGGCACGCCGGGAGTCGGCAGGCAGCTCCGTCCGCTGGTGAGCCGCGCCGATCACGGTGGACGAACCGTCCGGTGCTCCTAGCCGAATCGCTGGAATGCGGTGCGGTACCCCGCGCGGCTGCCCGGATAGCGCCGTACGACACGGTCCATAGTGTCTGATAAGTGACAGGACGTCAGACAGTTCGGGTAGCTTGAGCCCCAAATCCGGCCGGTGCCGGAAGCAATGAGTCGAACGGGGGATTCATGCAACTACGAAGCCGGCGAGCACTCGCTGACTACATCGACCTCTTGGGGGTGTCGGAACGCCAACTGGCACGCAGCGCGGGACTGAGTCATTCCACGGTGAACCATCTGGTGACGGGCCGGCGCAGCAGCTGCTCGCTGCGCACGGCGGTGGCTATCGAGAGGGCGCTGGACTGCCCGCCGGGCCTGCTCTTCTCGCCCGACACCGATGCCGACCGGGTGGCGATGTACCGGCTGTGGGCCGACTCGGAGACCCGGGCCGGCGAGCGCAGCAGCCGCTGATGCCGCAACCGTCAACCCCGGGCTGCCGGCCCGGCCACGGCCCGGCGCTACCGGGGCCGCCGATGCGGTAGCGGAGGGATTACCGCGCGGTCGCCGAGCTGAGGCACAGCGTCCCGGTCTGACCGGAAGCCGGACGCTCGCCCAGCTCGGCGATCAGCTGGTAGGAGCGCAGCCGGTCGTCGAGGTCGTAGATCTGGTTGGTCAGCATCAGCTCGTCCGCCCCGGTCCGGCCGAGCAGCTCCGCGAGCTGGGCCGCCACGGTCGACGGCGAGCCGAGTGCCTGGCCGACCCGGCGCTGCTCGACGAAGGCGCGCTCGGCCGGGCTGAACTCGTACGCCGCGGCCTCTGCCGGGCTGGGCAGCCGGATTGGCAGGCCGGCCCGCAGCCGCAGGAACGACAGCCAGCCCGGCTTGGCGAGGTACTCGGCGCGCTCGTCGGTGTCGGCGCAGGTCGCGCTCACCGCCACCATCGCGTACGGCTGGTCCAGCCACTGCGAGGGCCGGAAGCTGGCGCGGTAGATCGCCAGTGCCGGCTCGGTGTTGGCGGCCGAGAAGTGGTGGGCGAAGGAGAACGGCAGGCCCAGCAGGCCGGCCAGCCGTGCGCTGTAGTCACTGGAGCCCAGCAGCCAGACCTGCGGCAGCGCCGCGGCGGTCGGCACTGCCTGCACCCGGGCCGGGTCGCCAGCCAGCATGGCGATGAGCTCGGCGAGTTCGGCGGGGAAGTCCTCGGCCGACAGGCCCTGGATCGTCCGGCGCAGCGCCAGCGCCGTCCGCTGGTCGGTGCCGGGCGCCCGGCCGATGCCCAGGTCGATCCTTCCCGGATGCAGCGACTCCAGGGTGCCGAACTGCTCGGCCACCACCAACGGTGCGTGGTTGGGCAGCATCACCCCGCCGGAGCCCACCCGGATGGTGCTGGTCACCGCCGCCAGGTGGGCCAGCAGCACGGCCGGGGACGAGCTGGCGATGGCTGGCATGTTGTGGTGCTCGGCCACCCAGAAGCGCTGGTAGCCCCAGGCCTCGGCCCGCCGGGCCAGTTCGGTGGTGGAGTGCAGCGCCTCGGTGGTGTCGCCCTTGCTGCTGACCGGCGCCAGGTCCAGGATGGACAGCGGAACATGCTTCACCTCGGCTCCAACCACCGGGCGTCCGGCGCTCTTCCCCGCCCGCCCGGGTCCGGGCGTTTTGGTATCGGGTCCCGAAGTGGGTAAACTCAATCGTTGGCGCATGCCGCCGGTTACCATGCCCAGATTTCTGGGCGTCTCGCTGTGGCCGCGAGTGGTGATCGACCCTCATCGACAAGCGCCGGACGCACGTCATCACCGCGGTGGTCCGCGCCTGCTGGCCGCGTCCGTACTGTACGACACAAGACGTAACGAAAAGCGGAGGATATGGCCAAAAAGGACGGGGCCATCGAGGTTGAGGGCAAAGTGGTCGAGCCACTGCCCAACGCGATGTTCCGGGTGGAACTGAGCAACGGGCACAAGGTGCTCGCGCACATCAGCGGCAAGATGCGCCAGCACTACATCCGTATCCTGCCCGAGGACCGGGTCGTGGTGGAGCTCTCACCGTACGACCTCACCCGCGGTCGCATCGTCTACCGCTACAAGTAAGCCGACCGATGACGTCGGTTGCCGCCCGGCGGCAGCCGCATGTTCGAAACCAGGAGTAACAGGCGTGAAGGTCAAGCCCAGCGTCAAGCCGATCTGCGACAAGTGCAAGGTCATCCGTCGCCACGGTCGGGTCATGGTCATCTGCGACAACCTGCGCCACAAGCAGCGCCAGGGCTGAGTAGAAGCACCAGCACGCAGTAGCACCAGCCAGCACCACCCCAGCACCACCCCAGCACGCGCAATCCTCCCCGTTCCGCCGGCCAGCCGGTTCGGAGCGGGGTCACCCCCGGACGGAGGCCGGGGCCGCTGCACCGGAACTGACCCAGGTCAGGCCGGTCAGGGCACAGCGGACGGATGCGCACAACACCTCCGGAGGAACGAAGGAGAACGCCCCGAATGGCACGTCTTGCCGGCGTCGACCTGCCCCGCGAGAAGCGGATGGTCATCGCACTCACCTACATCTACGGCGTCGGGCCGACCCGCGCGAAGGAAGCCCTCGAGGCCACCGGGGTCAGCCCGGACCTGCGGGCTCGTGACCTGAGCGACGAGGACCTGGTCAAGCTGCGCAACTACATCGAAGGCAACTACAAGGTCGAGGGCGACCTGCGGCGCGAGGTCGCCGCGGACATCCGCCGCAAGATCGAGATCGGTTGCTACCAGGGCCTGCGGCACCGCCGCGGCCTGCCGGTGCACGGCCAGCGCACCAAGACCAACGCCCGTACCCGCAAGGGTCCGAAGAAGACGATGGCCGGCAAGAAGAAGGCCAAGAAGTAACTCCTCGCCGGCCCCCCGGCACTCGCCGCGGGCCGACCTCGACTTCGTTCCGATCACACCCCAGGAGCTAAAGGCAGATGCCTCCCAAGACTCGCGGCACAGGTGCCGTGAAGAAGGTCCGTCGCAAAGAGAAGAAGAACGTCGCGCACGGCCACGCTCACATCAAGAGCACGTTCAACAACACCATCGTCTCCATCACCGACCCGACCGGCAACGTGATCAGCTGGGCCTCGGCCGGCCACGTGGGCTTCAAGGGCTCGCGCAAGTCGACCCCGTTCGCCGCCCAGATGGCCGCCGAGAACGCCGCCCGCAAGGCGCAGGAACACGGCGTGAAGAAGGTCGACGTGTTCGTCAAGGGCCCGGGCTCCGGGCGCGAGACCGCGATCCGCTCGCTGCAGGCGACCGGGCTCGAGGTCGGCACCATCTCCGACGTCACTCCTCAGCCGCACAACGGTTGCCGGCCGCCCAAGCGGCGCCGGGTCTGAGTTCGGTCCGAGGATAGGAGAAGAGAGAGAAATGGCTCGTTACACCGGACCCGCGACCCGGGTGTCCCGTCGTCTCAACGTCGACCTGGTCGGCGGCGACGCCGCCTTCGAACGGCGCCCCTTCCCGCCCGGCCAGCACGGCCGGGCCCGCATCAAGCAGAGCGAGTACCTGCTGCAGCTGCAGGAGAAGCAGAAGGCCAAGTACTCCTACGGCGTGCTGGAGAAGCAGTTCCGCCGCTACTACGAAGAGGCCACTCGGCGCACCGGCAAGACCGGTGACAACCTGCTGCAGATCCTGGAGTCGCGGCTGGACAACGTGGTCTACCGGGCGGGCCTGGCCCGTACCCGGCGGGCCGCCCGCCAGTTGGTCAGCCACGGCCACTTCCTGGTCAACGGCCACAAGGTGAACATCCCCAGCTACCGGGTCACCCCGCTGGACATCATCGACGTCAAGCCGAAGTCGCTGGAGACCACGCCGTTCCTGATCGCCCGTGAGACCCTGGGCGACCGGCCGACCCCGGCCTGGCTGCAGGTCATCCCGTCCAAGCTGCGCATCCTGGTGCACCAGCTGCCCGAGCGCTCGCAGATCGACATCCCGCTCACCGAGCAGCTGATCGTCGAGCTCTACTCGAAGTAGCAGGCCGCCACCTCCGGTGGCAGCGCCTGCCCGGCCCGGGCCTTCCCAGCACGAGCGGGAAGGTCCGGCACACAACTGAATACCTGTCTGCGGACGTCATATAGCGGGCGTCCCTGAATCAAGGAGAACCACCTTGCTGATTTCCCAGCGTCCGACGCTGACCGAAGAGGTCATCGCCGACAACCGTTCCAAGTTCGTCATCGAGCCGCTCGAGCCCGGCTTCGGCTACACCCTGGGCAACTCGCTGCGGCGCACCCTGCTGTCGTCCATCCCGGGCGCGGCGGTCACCAGCATCCGGATCGACGGCGTGCTGCACGAGTTCACCACCGTCGAGGGGGTCAAGGAGGACGTCACCGACCTGATCCTGAACCTCAAGGAACTGGTCGTGTCCTCCGACTCGGACGAGCCGGTCGTGATGTACCTGCGCAAGCAGGGCCCCGGCGAGGTCACCGCGGCCGACATCGCGCCGCCGGCCGGCGTCGAGATCCACAACCCGGACCTCAAGATCGCCACCATCAACAAGAAGGGCCGGCTCGAGATCGAGCTGGTGGTCGAGCGGGGCCGTGGCTACGTCACTGCCGTGCAGAACAAGCAGCCGGGCCAGGAGATCGGCCGGATCCCGGTCGACTCGATCTACTCGCCGGTGCTCAAGGTCACCTACGCCGTCGAGGCCACCCGGGTCGAGCAGCGCACCGACTTCGACCGCCTGGTGGTCGACGTCGAGACCAAGTCCTCGATCAGCCCGCGGGACGCCGTCGCCAGCGCCGGCCACACCCTGGTCGAGCTGTTCGGCCTGATGCGCGAGCTGAACGAGGAGGCCGAGGGCATCGACGTCGGCCCGTCGCCGACCGAGGTTGCCGACATCGCGGCGTTCTCGATGCCGATCGAGGAGCTCGACCTCACCGTCCGGTCCTACAACTGCCTCAAGCGCGAGGGCATCCACACCGTCGGTGAGCTGGTCGGCCGCAGCGAGGCGGACCTGCTCGACATCCGCAACTTCGGCTCGAAGTCCATCGACGAGGTGAAGGTCAAGCTGCACGGCCTGGGCCTGTCGCTCAAGGACAGCCCGCCCGGATTCGACCTGAACGCGGTGGTCGACTCCTACGGCAGCGAGGAGTTCGGCGATGACACCGACTACGCCGAAACCGAAGAGCTGTAACGTCCGTTGACCCTGGCCGCGGCGGCCGCCGGACCCACCCCGGCGGCCGCGGGTGCCGAGAACCTTTCCTAGGAGCACGTCATGCCCACGCCCACCAAGGGCCCCCGCCTCGGCGGCGGTCCGGCCCACGAGCGCCTACTGCTCGCGAACCTGGCGACCGCGCTGTTCGAGCACGACCGGATCACCACCACCGAGGCCAAGGCCAAGCGGCTGCGCCCGCTGGCCGAGAAGCTGATCACGTTCGCCAAGCACGGCGAGCTGCACGATCGGCGCCAGGTTCTCAAGGTCATCCGGGACAAGGACGTGGTGCACAAGCTGTTCGCCGAGATCGGGCCGAAGTTCGCCGCCCGCGCCGGCGGCTACACCCGGATCATCAAGATCAACCCGCGCAAGGGTGACAACGCCCCGATGGCCGTCATCGAGCTGGTCGAGGAGCTGAGCGCCGCGGCCCGGGTGGTCCGCGAGGCCGAGCGGTCCCGCGGTACCAAGGTGGCGCCGGCCAAGGCTCCGACCGGCCGCACCGCCGAGATCGCCTCCGACGCCGCCGCCGAGTCGCCGACCGCGGCCCGGGTGGCCTCCGACGCCGAAGCTGCCAAGGCCGCGGCTGCCTCCGACGACACCGCTGCCGAGAGCACGGTTGCGGACGAGGACACCGCCGACGAGGCCGTCGCGTCCGTCGAGAGCCAGGACATCGTCGCCGACGCGTCGCTGACCGGCGACGCGGCCACCGAGGAAGCGGTGGCGGCGTCCACGGACGCTCCCGAAGCCGCCGAGGCCGACAGCACCGAGGCCGACAGCACCGAGGCCGAAGGCAAGTAACGCCTCCCCGGGTCCTGCCATGACCGCACCGGACGAGCCCGCCTTTCCTTCCCGGGAAGGCGGGCTCGTCCGGTTGCGGCTGGACCTGGAATACGACGGGACCGGCTTCGCCGGCTGGGCCAGCCAGCCGGGCCTGCGCACCGTCCAGCAGGTGCTGGAGGCGGCCCTGAGCACGCTGTTCCGGGTGCCGCGGGTCGCGGTGGTGGTGGCCGGCCGTACCGACACCGGGGTGCACGCCACTGGCCAGGTCTGCCACTGCGACGTCGCCGCGGCCGGCTGGGCCGAGCAGCGGGGCCGGATCGTCCGGCGGCTGGCCGGGTTGCTGCCCCCGGACGTCCGGGTGCGTGCGGTGACCGAGGCGCTGGCGGACTTCGACGCCCGGTTCTCAGCGCTCTGGCGCCGCTACCGGTACCGGATCTGCGATGCCGAGTACGGCGCGCCGGTGCTGCGCCGGGTAGACACAGTTGGCTGGAAGCGCACCCTGGACGCCGCCGCGATGGACCGGGCCGGCCAGCGGCTGCTCGGCCTGCATGACTACGCCGCCTTCTGCCGGCGCCGGCCGGGTGCCACCACGGTGCGCCGGCTGGAACAGCTGGCGGTGCGGCGGCGCGGTGAGCTGGTCGAGATCGAGGTGCAGGCCGACGCCTTCTGCCATTCGATGGTGCGCTCGCTGGTCGGCGCGCTGGCCGCGGTCGGCGAGGGCAGCCGGGACGAGGAGTGGCCTTACCGGCTGCTCGGCCTTGGCGAGCGCAGTGACCACATCACGGTGGCCCCGGCCCGCGGCCTGACCCTGGTGGCGGTCGGCTACCCGGCCGAGGCCGAGCTGGCCGCGCGGGCGGCCCAGACCCGGGGGCTGCGCAGCCTGGACGCCGGCCGACCGGGCTGATCCGTCCGGCTGTCTCAGGCCAGGAACGCCAGGTTGTCCCGGCCGCACCAGTCCAGCACCGCCGGCCACGGCCCGTAGCCGTCTGCCGCGCCGAGCGCGCCGCCGCCCGGGATCACGGTGGCCGCCATCTTCAGCGGCGCGCCGTAGACCCGAGCCACGCCACCCGGGCAGTTCGGGTCGTCCTCGCCGCCGACCAGCACGGTGCCGTCGGCAGCCCGGCGTAACGCATCCACCGCCAGTGGCACCGGCCGCAGGAAGTCCCAGGCCGGCAGCTGCCGGTCCGGGGCCGGCGGGGCCACCAGCGCCACCCGGTCCGGCCGCGGCAGGCGTCCGGCGTCCGGGCTGCCCGCCGCGGCGGCACTGTCGGCAGCAGCGGCGCTGTCGGCAGCAGCGGCACTGTCGGCCTCCCCGCCCGCGGCATGGTGCATCCACAGCAGGCAGGCCGCCGAGTGGGCGAGCAGGTCGAAACCGAGGTCCGGCAGCCCGGCCAGGCTCTGGCGCAGCGCGGCCAGGCACCCGGCCAGGTCGGCCGCCTCCGGCGCCGGCCAGGATGCCAGCCGCACCTCGCGGCCGGCCTCGGCCAGCCGGGCGGCCAGCCAGGCCTGCCAGTCGTCTCCGGAGGCCCCGGCCGGGGCCGGCAGCAACACGGTCGGCACGGTCCTGCTCGGGCGGCGGGGCATCCGGGAAGCCTACTTCGCCGGTCCGGCGTCGCTAGTGCGCCAGGCCCAGCACCAGCAGCGCCTGGGCCAGGTGGTAGGTGACCGCGACGGTGACCGGAGCCCAGAGGAGCCGCCGGACGAACCGGTCACTGGCCAGCACCAGGTCGGAGCAGGCGAACAGCACGATGCCGTAGGCCACCCGCAGCGACGAGGTTCCGATGCCCAGCACCACGGCCGAGCCCAGCGCGGTGATGTAGGCGGCCACCGCGACGGTGAGGCCGGTGCCGCCCTGGGCCTGCGCCCCGGCCAGCACCCGCTGGCCGAAGGCGAGCAGCGCCAGCAGCACCAGCACCAGGCCGAAGCCCAGGCTGAGCTGGTCGGTGCCGTAGCGCAGCATCGCGGCGCAGTAGCACAGGTGACCGAGCAGGAAGCTGGCCAGCCCGGCGCTGAACAGCACGTCCGGTGGCTGGGTCCCGGTGGCGGCAGCCGGGCCGGCAGCGGTAGCCGGCTCCACCAGCCCGACGGGTTCGGCCCGTTCGGCCAGCCGGGCGGACCGGCGGGTGCGGCCGGCGCGGTGTGCACCGGCTGCCGGCCGGGCCGCTGCTCCCACCGGGGAAGGCGGCGGGCTGGTCAGGAGCTCGTCCAGCTGGGCCTGGATGCCGGTGTGCGGCCCGTCCGGCTGGGACAGGCTGGCCACCTCCGGCTGGGTTTCGCCAGCCACCTCCGGCTGGCTCCCGCCGGCAGCGTCCGGCTGGGCCCGACGGGGAGCGGGCAGCTGCCCGGGCGAGGCGAAGGACAGCGCGACATCGCCGACCAGTCCGAATCCCAGCGCCAGCAGCAGCCAGCCGTGCACCCCGGCATGGCTCGGGTGGGCGGTCAGCGCCGCGGCCAGCAGCGCCAGCAGCACGGCGGGCTTGGCGCACCGCTCCAGCAGCTTGACCCGCGCGGCAACCGCCGCCCAGTCGAGTACCGCCAGGATGGCGGCGACAGCCACCCAGACCCACCCAGCCGCTGTCATGGTGGCGACAGGGTAGCCAGAGCCGGGTCAAGTAAGCGCTATGCGCGCCTACAACACGGCTCCCGGATTCAGGATGCCGAGCGGATCCAGCGCGTGCTTGATCCGCTGGGTCAGCGCCATCACGTCCGGGCCGAGCTGGTCGGGCAGCTTCGCCTTCTTCAGCCGGCCGACGCCGTGCTCGCCGGTGATGGTGCCGCCGAGCGAGATCGCCAGGTCCATGATCTGGGTGAAGGCGGTTGCGGCCCGGGCGGTGGAGTCGGTGTCCTGCGCGTCGTAGACGATGATCGGGTGGGTGTTGCCGTCGCCGGCGTGCGCGACGGTGGGGATCTCGAGCCGGTTGGCCTGCGCGATCGCGGCGATGCCGGCCAGCAGCTCGGGCAGCCTGGGCACCGCCACCCCGACGTCCTCGAGCATCAGCGAGCCACGCCGCTCGATCGCCGGGAAGGCCGCCCGCCGGGCCATCGCGAAGGCCTCGCCCTCGGCCGGGTCGGTGGTGGCGAACACCTCGACCGCACCGCAGCCGGTGCAGGCCTCGGCGATCGCGGCAAGCTCGGCCTCGGCGCCGGACCCGGCGTCGGACTGGGCCACCAGCAGCGCCCCGGTGCCCCGGTCCAACCCCATCGACAGGTAGTCCTCGACGGCATTGATCGAGGTCTGGTCCATCAGCTCCAGCATCGCCGGCCGGGTGCTCCGGCTGATCCGGACCACCGCCTCGGCGGCGGCCGGGACGCCGGCGAACAGCGCCACCAGGGTGCTCGGCGGCTGCTGGGCGGGCACCAGCCGCAGCACCGCCCGGGTGATCACCCCCAGGGTGCCCTCGCTGCCGACGAACAGCTTGAGCAGCGACAGGCCCGCCACGTCCTT
>NZ_DATINC010000149.1:0-1744 GCF_035474675.1 Jatrophihabitans sp.
CTAGTACTGCAGCCGTAGATCGTGATCTGCCTGGCCGGCGCGGGTCGGGCGTGTTTGCGCTGATCAGGGCGGCCACCGGGCGAGCATTCGGTGCTTGTGTGGAACAACGAAGACGCCGCGGTGGCCGCGGCGCACAGCGTAGATCCTGAGCGGTGGTGGACGGCGTTCGGCGCGGTCATCGATCGGGTTGCCCCGCGATTTGCCCGGTGTGAGCCGCGGCGGCGTGCCGCCGGACTGATGCTGGGGATGCTGTCCGGACTGGATCGCAAGAACTGCTGGACGATCGCCGAGCACCGCGGCGATCTCACGCCGGACGGGATGCAGCATCTGCTGGCCCGGGCGTGCTGGGATGCCGACGCGGTGCGCGATGACCTGCGTGACTACGTCATCGACGCCTTCGCCGACCCGCACGCGGTGCTGGTGGTCGACGAGACCGGCGATGTGAAGAAGGGGGTGCACTCGGTCGGGGTCCAGCGCCAGTACAGCGGCACCGCGGGGCGGATCGAGAACGCCCAGGTCGCCGTGTTCTTGACCTACGCCGCCCGACGCGGCCACGCACTGATCGACCGCGCCCTGTATCTGCCGAGGTCCTGGACTGAAGATCGCGATCGGTGTGCCGCGGCCGGCGTTCCAGACGACATCGTGTTCGCGACCAAGCCGGCGCTGGCGACCGGGCTGATCCGCCGAGCGGTCGCAGCCGGGGTCCCCGCTGGTTGGGTGGCCGGGGATGAGGTCTACGGCGCCGACCCCACCCTGCGCCGCACCGCGCGCCAGCTCGGGCTCGGGTATGTGCTGCAGGTCGCCGCGAACCGGCGGGTGCCCACCCAGGCCGGAGCGATCCGCGTCGACCAGCTGCCGGCCCTGCTGCCCGACCGGGCCTGGCAGAAGCTCTCCGCCGGGGCCGGTAGCAAGGGCCACCGCATCTACTCCTGGGCCTGGATCGCGCTGCAACCGGAGGACGCAGCCGACACCGGGCGGCATCACCTGCTGATCCGCCGCACCGACGCCACCGGCGAGCTGGCCTATCTGCGCTGCTACAGCCCCCACCGACTGCCGCTGCGCGACCTGGTGCGGGTGGCCGGGCAGCGCTGGCGGATCGAGGAGTCATTCCAAGCAGTCAAGGGACTGACCGGCCTGGACCAGCACCAGCTCCGCCGCTGGACCTCCTGGCATCGCTGGACCACCCTGGCCATGCTCGCCCACGCCTTCCTCGCCGTGGCCACCGCCATCGAACGCCACGCCCACCCCGCCCCGACCGGGCTGATCGAGCTGACCGTCAACGAGTTCCGGCGGCTGTTCGACGCCCTGCTACTCGGCGGCCACCCGACCCTGACCACCCTGCTGAGCTGGTCGAACTGGCGACGACGACATCAACACCGAGCTCGCGAATGCCACTACCGACGCCGCGAGAACCAATGATCACGAACTACGGCTGCAGTACTAAAGATCATTAGCGGCGAGGGTTACACCCGGCTGAGGTCGAGACCGGTGCTGGCGAGGAAGCCGGCCAGGAGCCCGGGGCGGTACTGCATCTGTTTCAGGCGGGTCTTCACCAGCGCGGTCAGCTCGGCGAGGTTGTGCTTGGTCAGGTTGGCCAGCGACCGCTTCAGGTGCGCCCACACCGGCTCGACGGGGTTGAGCTCGTGGGCGTACGGCGGCAGCCGGTACACCGTCAGCCAGGCCGGGCGGCGATCAGCTCGGCCATCGCGGTGCTGACGTGGGTGTTCAGGTTGTTCCAGACCAG
>NZ_DATINC010000150.1:0-29067 GCF_035474675.1 Jatrophihabitans sp.
CACCCGCGGCACCTTCCGCGTGCGGGGCGACACCCTCGAGATCTTCCCCGTCTACGAGGAGCTCGCGGTGCGCGTGGAGTTCTTCGGCGACGAGATCGAGCGGCTGATGACGCTCCACCCGATCAGCGGCGAGGTGATCTCGGAGGACACCGAGCTCCACGTCTTCCCGGCCACCCACTACGTCGCCGGCCCGGAGCGGATGGAGCGCGCGATCAAGGGCATCGAGCTCGAGCTCGACGACCAGCTCGCCGTGTTCGAGAAGCAGGGCAAGCTGCTGGAGGCCCAGCGCCTGCGGATGCGCACGACCTACGACGTCGAGATGATGCGCCAGGTCGGCTCCTGCTCGGGCATCGAGAACTACTCGATGCACATGGACGGCCGCACCCGCGGGAGCGCCCCCAACACGCTGCTCGACTACTTCCCCGAGGACTTCGTGCTCGTCGTCGACGAGTCCCACGTCGCCGTGCCCCAGATCGGCGGGATGTACGAAGGCGACATGTCGCGCAAGCGCAACCTGGTCGACCACGGCTTCCGGCTGCCGAGCGCGATGGACAACCGGCCGCTGCGGTGGGAGGAGTTCCTCGACCGGATCGGTCAGACCGTCTACCTCTCGGCGACCCCGGGCGACTACGAGATCAGCAAGGGCGGTGGCATCGACAACGTCGTCGAGCAGATCATCCGTCCGACCGGTCTCGTGGATCCCGAGGTCATCGTCAAGCCGACGCGAGGCCAGATCGACGACCTGATGGGCGAGATCAACACCCGGGTCGGGAAGAACGAGCGGGTGCTGGTCACCACCCTGACCAAGAAGATGTCCGAGGACCTGACCGACTACCTGCTCGAACTCGGGATCCGGGTGCGCTACCTGCACTCCGAGGTCGACACCCTGCGTCGGGTCGAGCTGCTGCGCGAGCTGCGAATGGGCGAGTACGACGTGCTGGTCGGCATCAACCTGCTGCGTGAGGGGCTGGACCTTCCCGAGGTGTCGCTGGTGTCCATCCTCGACGCCGACAAGGAGGGCTTCCTCCGCTCGGGCACCTCGCTCATCCAGACCATCGGCCGGGCGGCCCGCAACGTCTCCGGCCAGGTGCACATGTACGCCGACACCGTCACCCGGTCGATGCAGCTGGCCATCGACGAGACCAACCGACGCCGGGCGATCCAGGTCGCCTACAACACCGAGCACGGCATCGACCCGCAGCCGTTGCGCAAGCGGATCGCCGACATCACCGACATGCTGGCCCGGGAGGCCGAGGACACCGAGGAGCTGCTGGCGGCCGGCGGATCGGGCCGGTCCCAGTCGCGCGGCAAGTCCCCGACACCGGGCCGGGCCGGTCGCGGTGCCTCGGTCGGCGTGGTGGGCATCGGCGCGCACGCCGACGGCAAGCTCGACGTGGCCGCCCTGCCACGGGCGGAGCTCGCCGACCTCATCCAGAAGCTCAACGAGCAGATGCTCAGCGCCGCCCGCGAGCTTCAGTTCGAGGTGGCTGCCCGGTTGCGTGACGAGATCGGCGAGCTGAAGAAGGAGCTACGCGGCATGGACGCCGCGGGCGTTCGGTGAGCCTCACCGTTCGAGGTGCCATTCTGGTGGGCGAACAAACCGACGCCACCGGCCGGTGGATCGTCGGAGCCGACCGGGAAGGCAACGGATCTTGTCCACTGTGAGCACGCCACCACCGGTCCGGCCCCGGCGGCGGCGTTCGCCGCTGGTCACCTTGCTCGTGCTGCTCGTCGTGCTGGCGGTGCTGGTGGTGGTCGCCGACCGGGTGGGGTTGCTGGTCGCCGAGCGGCAGATCGCCAAGCGAGTGCAGTCCTCGCAGGACCTGGACCGCCGGCCGTCCGTCGACATCGAGGGGTTTCCGTTCTTCACCCAGGTGCTGGCCAATCGCTATCCCACGGTGCACCTGACGGCGCAGGACCTGATGGTCGGCAGCAGTGACCGCCGGGTCCGGCTGGCCGACCTGGACGCCCGGTTGCACGACGTGAAGACCATCGACAACTTCTCCGGGGTGAGCGTCGAGACCGCCGACGGCATGGCAGTGCTCAGCTACGCCGAGCTGTCCCGGGCGCTCGGGGTCACGCTCAGCTACGCCGGCGGCGGCCGGGTGCAGGGCAGCAGCTCGGTGGAGGTGCTCGGGCAGACCGTGACCGGGACGGCCAGCGCCGCGGTCGGCGTCGCCGGCGGGGACGAGCTGACCTTCTCCTCGGTCCGGGTGGGGGTGCCACAGGCCGGTATCTCGATCCCCAAGGAGGTCACCGACCAGCTCAGCTCCCTCTTCGAGAGCAAACTGTCGCTGCGTGGCCTGCCGTTCCACCTCCGGATCCAGCGCCTGGTCGCCGACGAGGACGGGGTGCACATCGCTGCCACCGCCCGCGGCCTGACCCTGAGCTAGCTTTCGGGCTGGGCGCCGGCCGTGGTCAGCCCGGTCCGTAGCAGTTCCTCCTGCAGGCGGTACAGCTCGGCGTAGTGACCGTCGAGAGCCAGCAGCTCGGCGTGGGTGCCGCGCTCGACGATGCGGCCCCGGTGCAGCACACAGATCAGATCGGCCTGTTGCACGCTGGCCAGCCGATGGCTGATCAGCACGATGGTCCGGCCGTCGGCCAGCCTGCGCAGCGACTCGTAGACCGCGCGTTCGGCCCGGGCATCCAACGGGGCGGTCGGCTCGTCGCAGATCAGCACCGGCGCGTCCCGGAACAGCGCGCGAGCGATCGCCAGCCGCTGCCACTGCCCGCCGGACAGCTCGTGCCCACTGCGGAATTCCTTGGACAGCAGGGTCTGCCAGCCGGCCGGCAGGGTAGCGACCACCTCGTCGGCGCGGGCCTGCTCGCCCGCCTGGTGCAGCAGGACGTCGCCGGGATCGCTGCGGTCGTGCCTTCCGAGCCGGACGTTGACGCGCACCGTGTGCGGCCACCGCACCGGCGTCTGCGACACCATCACGACCCGGTCGGCGACGGCGGACCGGTCCAGGTCGGACAGTGGCCGCCCGTCCCACCGGATCTCACCGGCAGTGGGGGAGTAGAGGCCGGCGATGAGCTTGGCCAGCGTGCTCTTGCCCGAACCGTTCTCACCGACCAGTGCGATGGTGTGCCCGGCGTCGATGCACAGGCTGATGTCGGACACCGCCTCGGCGCCCTGGGTGCCGGGGTAGCTGAAACTGACCCGGTCGAGGTCGATCCGCTCCGGGCCGGCGGGCACTGCGGCACCACCGGGGGCCGGCGTGCGCCGGGCTGCCGTGGTGAGGAAGTCCTGGTAGTCCCCGACGAACAAGCCCTGCTCGAACAACTGGTTGACCGCGATCACCACCCGGCCCAGCCCAGCGGTCGCGGTCCGGATCGCGACCGCCGAGCCGCCTGCTACCGCCAGCGGGATCCAGCCGGCCCGCAGCAGCAGCCCCAGCGCCACGAAGGTGGCCGCGGTACCGGCACCGGCCAGCGCACGGCCCAGCGCGCGAGACCTGGCCTGGGCTGCTTCCACCCGGCTTTCCTCATCGGCCAGCGTTGCGCTGACCTGGCGGTACTCGGCCAGTACGAACGGCTCGGCCTGGTAGCAGCGCAGCTCGGCCGCCGCCTCCCGGCCGGTGATCAGCTCACCCAGCATCCATATCCGGCGGCTCAGCGTGGTCATCCGCAGCCGTCCCTGATATCCCAGCCGCGCGGCATGCAGCACCGACCACGCCTCGGGGACCATGCCGAGCAGCAGCACCGCCACCAGCACCGGATGCAGGACCAGCAGGGCGCCGGCAGCCGCGAGCATGGCCAGCCCGGCGCCGAGCAGTTCGACCAGGCTGGTGATCGAGCGGTCCAGGTTGAGCAGCCCCCGGTCCCGGGCCCGGTGCAGGCCGTCGTAGAAGGTGTCGTCGTCGAAGGCGGAAAGTTCGACGCCGACAGCTGCCTGCATCAACCGGGTGGCGGACAACTTGCGGACCGCCGGCCCGATCCGGGCCTGGGCCAGCGCCACGGCCGCGTCCACGGCGCCCCGCACGGTGTAGAGAACCGCCACCGCGATCAGGGCCGGTATCGCCGCCGATACCCGCTCGGTGCTCGGCCCGGCTGCCAGCAACCGGTCCAGTACCGTGGTCGTGGTGAGCAGGCCGAAGGCCGATGCCAGGCCGGACAGCACCTGCAACACCACGATGGCAACGGCCGGCCCCGGTGCGGCCCGGTACGCCGTCGCCAGTATCGGCCGGCACGTGCGGGGCAGCTCGCGCACCATAGTTCGCAGCCGGGGTGCTTCGGCACCGGCGGTGTCCAGTGCCCAGTACGGGGGCGCGGTGTCGTCCAGATCGGGCTCGGAGTCGGTCATCGGGGCGTCAGTCGGTCATCGGGGCGTCAGGCGGGCACCAGCAGGGAGGGAAGATCGCAGTCGGGGTCCATCCGGAGCAACTGGTAGGCCACCCCGCCGAGCCCTGGCATCAGGCCCGGGCAGAACGCGGCACGTGCCAGGCCGCTGGCCGCTCCGTACTTCTCCAGGCTGCCGATGATGTGAGCGGCCAGGGTCGGCCGGTCGAGACCGGGCGGCGCCACCCCCAGCGCGAAGGCCTGCTCCAGCAGCTCCCAGCAGCCCAGGTCGCCGTGGCAGATGGTGTGGTTCCAGCCCATGCCGCGGTTCCAGCAGGCCGCGGCGGCCCGCCGGACGACGTCGAGGTGCCGCGCCGGATCACCGAAGCCGCGCCGGAGCAGGTCGGCTGAAGCCAGGCCGATGCCGGTGGCGCCGTGGCACCATGCCGTCGCCACTCCGGACTCCTCCCGGACGTCGCGCCAACTGCCCTCCGCCGGGTCCCAGAGCGATTCCTCGTAGTTGAAGGCGGCCTCGGCCATGGCGGCGAAATCGCTGCGTCCGGTGGCCTGGCCGAGCCGGGCCAGCGACCATCCGATGCCGGTGGCTCCGTGCCCGAAACCGCCGAGGCCGACCGGCCACAGCGGTGCGCTCCAGCGGGCTCGGCCGCCGTCCAGCACCGCCAGTTCGAGCAGTTGCTCACCGGCCGTGACGGCCAGCTCCGACCAGCGGGCGTCCGAGGTGCGAGCGGCCATCTGCAGACAGCTGACGATCAGCCCGGCGCGGCCGCTGAGCAGGTCGGGCTCGGCTGTTTCAGCAAGCGCCTCGGGCAGCAGCTCACCGATCTGGTCGCACCGGCGGCGCGCCTCGGCCGGATCGACCGCCCCCAGGTCGGCCAGCAGCGACCAGCACCAGATCTGTGAGCCGAGACCGACGTACAGACCGGGTGCTTCGGGCCTGAGCCGGTATCCCGACGCCAGCTGCCGGAGGCGGTAGTCATCGGTCGCCCGCATGCTGGCGATGGTGGCCGGCAGCAGGTCCGGCAGGCCGTCGACGGCCGTCATCCGGCCGGCCGCCACCTCCTGCAGGCAGCCGGCTATCAGCACGGCCAGGCCCGGGGCGCCGGAGTAGCCGTCCGGGCTGAGCGGCTGGACCGACCAGCCGACCAGGTTCATCACCGCTGCGATCCAGGTCGCGGTGCCGTCCTCGCCGCGGATCGCCGTGGCAACCAGCCGTTCCAGGATCCCGGCCACCAGTCGCTGCCTGCGCTCGTCCGATGCCGTGGGGTCGGGACGTTCCACAGTCATCGGCTCGGGGGTGGGCAGGTACCCGTCGTTGATGTAGGCGCACACCAGCGAGGACTGGATCAGCTCACGCTCCACCCGGTGGTCGGCGGACCGCCAGCGGGCAAGGGTGTCGGCGAGCACGTCGTGCCGCTCACCCCAGCCGGTGTTGCGCGGCCCGTAGAGCCACCCGGTGCCGGGAGTGGTGCCGAAGAACGGGATGTCGCCGTCGAGCAGGTCGGCGACCTCGGCGGCGATCACCGCGGGGTCGCTCGGCGCCGACGGCAGGTTCTCGCACTGCTTGGCCAGCAGGGCCGCGGCCCGCTCGACCGCGGCGGGCTCGTCGTGCAGGGACACCGGGTGCCACAGCATCCGGCCCAGCTCGTCGTACACCTCGGTCGAGCGCAGCACGGCCCGGATGTCGACGTCGGCGAAGGCGGCGAACATCGGGGCGAGCACGTCATCCCGGTCCAGCGCCAGCAGCCGGTCGGTCAGCTCGTCGAACCCGTCCAGCACGCGCGGCCAGTACCGATCGAGGTCGGGTGCCGGACTGGGGTTGTTCAGCGTCTGCGGACTGGGGACTCGCGCCGTGGCCAGCCGTGCCTGGTCGGTGCCGGCGCCGACGATCTGCGGTACCTCGACGGTGGGCTGCTGGTCCGGCAGTGCGCCGGCCGCCGAGATGTCGATGCCGCGCCAGCCCAGACCGACTCCACGGCTGGGCAGCAATCCCGACCCCAGCACGGTGCCGGCCAGCAGGGCCGCTGCCTGGTCCACGGCATCGCCCAGGCCGGCCGGGGCGATCACCGGATTGGGCGTGAACAGCGTCTCGCAGTCGATGACCACCGGGGTGGGACCGCACGCGATCACGTTCTCGGCGTGCAGGTCGGTGGTGCCGAACAGCCGGGCGAGCGCGAGCCAGTGGCCCAGCCGGTTGTAGTAGGTGGTCAGTTCGGCCGCCGAGGCGCAGTACCGGTGCGGGACGTACTCCGACCATCCGTAGGTGCCGCACAGCAGCACCGCGGGAACCCGGATCCGGTCCTCGGTGGGGGTGGCGCCGAACAGCCGGTGCAGGAAGGTGGCGGTGACCGAATCGACTCCCAGGGACCGCGGCTTGTAGACCAGCCGGTGCTGCTGCAGTTCCACCAGCGCCACCGTCCGGCCGCCGTGATGGCTGTCGCCCGCGCCGAAGCTCACCCTGCTCAGCTCGCCGGCGTCGGGGACCAGCGCGCCGAACCGGTGCCGGTTGGCGGCGAAGCGCCGCCCGAACTCCGCGGCTGCCGCGGCCCGGCCCTCGATCACGGCACCCAACCGGCCCAGCAGCGTCGGGTAGTGCGAGGTGAGCGATTCCCAGAACTCACGGTGGGAAGACCGCTCGACGAACTCGGCCCAGCGTCCGGCACTGTCCGGAGCTTGGAGGCTTCCCGAAACCCGGGCCGCGTTGAGTTCCAGCACCAGCAACCGGCTCACCTTGCGCCGGACCACCTCGGTGATTGACTCCGTGGCTCCGGCGAGGATCGCCTGCCGTTCCGCGTCGCCGAGGAGGGCGACCTGCGTCAGCTGAGCGGCCAACTCGGTCAGAGCCGGGTCGACGAGGCAGCGGAAGCTGGCGTCGAGGGCACCCTCCTCGACGGACACGTGCTGCTCAGCCGGGCGTCAGCAGCAGCTGGCGGTACGCGAGGCCGTACAGGAGGAGCACCCCTGCCTGGTCTCGATGATGTCCATGCCGATCAGTTCGGCCTCCGCGAAGGGGGTCGAGAACAGCGGGCCGGCCGGGTTGTCGTCGGCGCTGGTACGCCACTGGTCGACCAGGGCTTCGGGACGGGTGAGTAGTGCAGTGCTCATGATGACTCCTTAGTGAGAGCGGTCCCGGTTCCAAAAGCCGGGATTCCACTCTAGGACTCAAGGTGTAAATCAGGCAATGCATCTACAGCGGTTGAAATCAGACTATTAGCCGTGACCGCAGGCGGGGTCGGTAGCCCGGTGTGCTGGCAACGAGCGGGGGGCGGAACGGCTGAGCCGATCCCGCCGGCCTCCCGCTAGGACCCCGGCCCCGGACGGGCGCCGAGGCGGCTGACCACCAGGCCGCCCAGCCGGTTGCCGTCTGCCAGCGCTTCGACCAGCCCGGCGCCGTGGCACAGCGCGGCCAGCAACCCGGCGGCGAAGGCGTCCCCGGCGCCGGTGGAGTCCAGCACCTCGACCGGGGTGGCGGGTGCGCGCCAGCGCCCGGCCGGGGTGCCGAGCATGCTGCCCCGGCTGCCGCGCTTGACCACCACGTCCAGGCCGCGAGCCACCAGCGCCGCGATGCCGGCGTCCGGGTCGACCGTGCCGGCGTCCGGGTCGTCCGTGCCGAGGCGGCGTCCACCGACACCGAGGCGCCGGCCGCGCCGGCCAGCTCCAGGGCGTACCGTGCGGCGTCCCGCGACCCGTCGTTGAGCAGGGCGTACCCCGACAGGTGCAGGTGGTCGCCGGCGCGCAGCAGGTCTGGGCCCAGGTCGGCGGGGCTGAGGTTGGCGTTCGCCCCGGCCGACGGCACCATGGTGCGCTCGCCGTCCGGGTCGATCAGCACCAGGCAGGCACCGGTCGGCGCCACCGGGTCGGTCGCGACTCGGGTCCGCACGCCCTGTGCGCGCAGTGCCGCCACCGCTTCCCGGCCGAATGCGTCCTCGCCCACCCGGCCGGCGAACAGGCACGGCACCCCCAGGCTCGCCAGCCAGGCCGCGGTGTTGGCCGCCGACCCGCCGTGCAGGTAGCTGACCGGGGCCGGGGTGTCGGAGCCGTGCACCAGCGGTCCGGGCAGCAGCGCGCAGATGTCGAGCAGCACGTCGCCGACGCACACCACCCGGCCGTCGGGCCCGAGCCGGCCGACCGGCCGGACCCTTCCGCCACCCGGTGGCATCAGGCCGGACGTCCGGCCGGGCTGCCGGCGTAGGCCACCGCGATCTCGGCGGCGACCCGGGCGTTGTTCAGCACCAGCCGGACGTTGGCGGTCAGCGAGGCGCCGCCGGTCTCGCGGTGGAAGAAGTCCAGCAGGAACGGCGTCACCTGCTTGCCGGTCACCCCGGCCCGGCTGAGCGCGACCAGGCCCGCGGCCAGGGTGCGGTCGTGCAGGTCGCGGTCCAGCTCGTCGGCGGCCGGGATCGGGTTGGCCACCACCAGGCCGAACCGGTCGGTACCCAGCTCCGTCCGGGCCCGCAGCACCGCGGCCACCTCGGCCGCCGAGTCCACCCGCCAGTCCAGCCGGTGCCCCGAGTCGGCCAGGTAGAAGCCGGGGAAGGCGTCCGTCCGGTAGCCGAGCACGCCGACGTTGAGCGTCTCCAGCCGTTCCAGGGTGGCGGCCACGTCCAGGATCGACTTCACTCCGGCGCAAACCACGGTGATCGGCGTCCGGGACAGCGTGCCCAGGTCGGCCGACTCGTCCCAGGAGTCGCGGGCCTGCCGGTGTACGCCGCCCAGGCCACCGGTGGCGAACACCGCGATGCCGGCCCGGGCGGCCAGGTGCGCCGTCGAGGCCACCGTGGTGGCCCCGGTGCCCCGGCGCGCGGCGAGGCTGGCCAGGTCCCGGACGCTGACCTTGACCACCTCCTCGGATCCGGCGATCTCGCGCAGCGCCTCGTCGTCCAGCCCGATCCGGGGCGTGCCGTCGACCACGGCGACCGTGGCCGGCACCGCACCGCCGTCCCGGACCGCCTGCTCGATCTCGCGGGCGATGCCGAGGTTGTCCGGACGCGGCAGCCCGTGGCTGATGATGGTGCTCTCCAGTGCCACCACCGGCCGGCCGGCGGCCAGCGCGGCCGCTACCTCGGGATGTACCTGCACGGCGATCGCCTCGATCCGGTAGAGATGACGCCATGCCGGTAAGCACGACGCTGGATCACGTCACCATCGTTGCCGAGGACTTCGGAGCCAGTCGGGCAGTCTATGACGCCCTGCTGGGCTGCCTGGGCCTGGCGCCGACTCAGGACTTCTCCGATCCGGAGGGCGAGGACGGCGACCCGGGCACGGTGGCCGCGGTCGGCTACGGCGAGCCCGCGGGCCGGCCGGTGCTGATGCTGGTGGCCGGGACCACCGCCACCACCGGCGCGCACCTGGCGCTGGCCGTCAGCGACCCGGCCCTGGTGCGGGCGGTGCATGCCACCGCCCGGGACGCGGGCATCCCGGTGGTGCAGGCGCCGCGGGACTGGGAGTCCGCCCAGCTGCACTACTACGGCACCCAGCTGCGCGACCCGGCCGGCAACCTGGTCGAGGTGCTGCTGCACCGGCCCGCCGGCCTGCACCAGCCCACCGGCAGCGTCAGGGGATGACGGGCACGTCGGCGACGTGCTCGACCTGCGGCGGCCCGGCGAAGTACTGCCCGATCCCGCCCCGCCAGACCGCGAACCGGTCGGAGTCCCGGAAGGCCTGGTGGTGCTCGACGGACTCCCACTCGGCCAGCAGCACGAACCGGGTGGGGGTCTCGATGCCCTGGGTCATCCGCACGCTGAGCAGCCCCGGCGAGTCGGTCAGTACGCCGACCACGCTGCGGTAGCCGGCCGCGAAGGCCGCCTCGGCACCCGGCCGGACGTCGAACTCGGCGACTTCGAGGACCATGCCCGCGATCCTGGCAGATCCGCGCCAGCCGGGGCCGCCCGGGTCAGCCGAGCAGCTGGGCGACCGCCTCGGCGAACAGGTCGGTGTGCCGGTCCACGTCGGCGGGCTCGGTCGCCGGGCACATCAGGGCCATGTTGTGGAACGGCGTGAGCAGCACGTCCCGGTTGGCCAGGTACAGGTGCAGGTACTCGTCCAGGTCGGGGTCGGCCGCGGCGGCCGAGAGGTTTCCGGTGCGCGGGGCGGGGGAGGTGAACCGGTACTCGGCCCGGGCGCCGAGCCGGCTGACCGACCACGGCAACCCGTGCCGGTCGATGCTGGCCTGTACTCCGGCGGCGTACCGGCCGGCGAGCTCGGCCATGGTCCGGAACGCCGGCTCGGTGAGCACCTGCGACAGGGTGGCCCGCATCGCCGCGGTGGACAGCGCATTGCCGGCCAGCGTGCCGCCGACGCCGCCCACGTCCTCGATATCGGCGGCGCCGCTGCGTACCCGCTCGGCGATCCGGTCGGCGAGCTCGGCGGTGATCCCGTAGGCGCCGCAGGGGATTCCGCCGCCGATCGCCTTGCCGAGCACCACCAGGTCGGGTCGCAGTCCCTCGGTGGCGGTCATGCCGCCGGGGCCGGCAGACAGGGTGTGCGTCTCGTCGATCAGCAGCAGGGTGCGGTACTCGTCGGCCAGCCGGCGCAGCCCCGCGAGAAAGCCCGGCTCGGGCAGCACGATGCCGATGTTGGTCATCGCGGGCTCGGTGACGATCACCGCCACGTCGCCGTGCGCGAGTTCGGCCCGGACCGATTCCAGGTGGTTGAAGTGCGCCACCCGGGTGGTGCTCGCCGGGTCGACCGCGGGGCCGACGTTGCCCGGCCGGGACCGGACCGTGCCGTCGTCGTCGAGGACGACGAAGGTCTCGTCCACGCTGCCGTGGTAGCAGTAGGAGAAGACCAGGATCTTGCCGCGTCCGGTGACCAGCCGGGCCAGCCGGATCGCCCACCGGTTGGCGTCGGTGGCCGACAGCGAGAACGACCACAGCGGCAGGCCGAACCGGCGGGCGAGCTCCGCGCCGACCCACTCGGCGTCCTCGGTCGGCAGCATGGCGGTCAGGCCACCGCGCTCCTCGGCCCGGCGGCGGATCGCCGCGGTCACCGCCGGGGCGGAATGGCCCGCCATCGCGCCGGTGTCGCCCAGTGCGAAGTCGGCGTAGCGGCGGCCGTCCACGTCGGTGACCGTGGCGCCGGCGGCGCTGTCCAGGTAGAGCGGAAAGCCGCCGGACCACTTGCTCATCCAGGTCATCGGCACCCGGCCGAGCAGGTGGCCGGCCTGCCGGAACAGCGCCAGCGACGCCGGATGGCCGGCGGCGTAGCGCTCCCGCTCGCCGGCGATCAGCCGGTGCAGCCGGTCCCGGGACACCGGCGACACCGGCGAGATCGGTGACACCGGCGACATGGTGTCAGTCCGCCGGGGTGTCGGCAGCGAGGATCCGGCCGCGCACCTCGGCGATGCCGACCCGGCTGCCGTCCGGGCCGGGTGCGGTGGCCGTCATCACCACCTCGTCGCCGTCGTCGAGGTAAGCGTGCTCGGTGCCGTCGGACAGCCGGAACGGCCGGCTGCCGCCCCGGCTGAGTTCCAGCAGGCTGCCCAGCTGGTCGTCCGCCGGCCCGCTGACGGTGCCCGAGCCGTACAGGTCGCCGGGTCGCAGCGAGGCGCCGTTGACGGTCAGGTGCGCCATCATCTGCGCGCCGGTCCAGTACATGGTGGCGAACGGCGGCCGGGAGATCAGCTCGCCGTTCAGCCGGACCTCCAGCTCCAGGTCCAGGTTCCAGGAGTCCCCGGTGTCGTCGAGGTAGGGCAGCGGCGCCGGATCCCGCGGCACCGCAGGCACCCGGGCCGACTCCAGCGCGGCCAGCGGAGTGATCCAGGCCGAGATCGAGGTGGCGAACGACTTGCCCAGGAACGGCCCGAGCGGCACGTACTCCCAGGCCTGGATGTCGCGGGCGGACCAGTCGTTGAGCAGCACCAGCCCGAACACGTGGCGCGGGAACTCACCGACCGGCACCCGGCTGCCGTGCGGCGAGCCGGCGCCGACCACGAAGCCCACCTCGGCCTCGAAGTCCAGCCGGACGGACGGCCCGAACTCCACCCCGTCTCCGGCCCGGCGCTGGCCGTGCGGGCGCCGGACGCCGGTGCCGGACACCACCACCGTCCCGGCCCGGCCGTGGTAGCCGACCGGCAGGTGCTTCCAGTTGGGCAGCAGGGTGGCGTTGTCCGGCCGGAGCACCCGGCTGGCGTTGAGCGCGTGGTGCTCGGAGGCGTAGAAGTCGACGTAGTCGGCGACGGTGAACGGCAGCACCGCCTCCAGGCCCGCCAGCGGCACCAGCAGCGGCTCCACCTGCTCGCGGTAGGCCTCGTCGGTCAGCCAGGCGGTGACGGCGGCCCGGACGTCCAGCCAGCTCGCCGGCCCGGCGGCCAGGAACGCATCCAGGTTCCCGCCCGCGAACAGGTCCGCGTGCTCGGGCAGCAGGGCCGCGACGGCCGGCCGCAGCAGCAGCGCCAGCTGACCGATCCGGACGGCCGGCTGCGGCTGCCGGTCGCTGTCCAGCACCACGCCGTAGGGCAGCGTGGCGATGCCGAACGGGTCGTCGGCTGCCACGGCGGTCGGGTCCAGCCAGGTCTCGGTCATGCGGGCGTCACCAGTTTCAGCTCGATCAGGTCGGTCAGGGATTCTTCGATGCTGCAGCTGCCGATCGAGGCGAACCGCCGCCGCACCCCGGCGACCTCGTCCGGGGCCAGGGTGCGGGCCCGCTCGGCCAGCGCCGGGCCGTCGTCGGAGGCCAGCAGCTCGGCCGGCGGCGGCCCGCCGGCCAGCGCCGAATGCACCGCCAGCAGCACGTTGAGAAAGCCGTGATGGGCGAAGCCGGTGGCCGGGTCGTCGTGCCGGACGGCGTTGTGCAATCCCGCGGTGCACTTGAACCGCACCCCGCCGGCGATCGCCGCCTCGATGGCGGCGGCCAGCTCCGCACCGGCCGGGAAGGCGGCCGCCGAGGTGCCGCCGGTGCGCAGCTTGAGCCCCAACCCGGCCGCGTGCAGGGCCGCCGCCAGCTCCTCGGTCACCTCGGCGACCGGAACCTCGGCGAACACCGCGAGGCCCTGTTCGGAGATGTCGTCGAGCTCGTCCAGCACGCCGGGCAGCTCGGCGGCGCCGACCGGCAGTTCCACCACCCCCAGCCGCAGCTCCGGCAACCCCTCGGCAGTGGCCAGCGCCCCGGCGAGCTCGGCCGGCCCGCCCGGCACCGTCATCGAGATCTCCGGCGGGCCCGACCATTCCCGGCCGAACTCGGCCAGCGCGCGGTCCAGCTCGGCCAGCCGGCCGGCCGGGCAGACGAACCTGGCGACCAGGCCGGAGTACCAGTTCTGCCGGTAGCCGGCATGCCCGCCGACCGCCGCCGGCATCGCCGCGTTGCCGGGCGGGAACAGCGCGGCGTCGTCGAACAGGCCCCTGAACAAAGGCGGAATGCTCACCCTCGCCCGCCCGACCAGCTCCAGGCGTACCGGCCGTCGTCGGCGGCCTGGCCGCCCTCGCCCAGTTCCAGCGGCCGGAAGGTGTCGACCATCACCGCCAGCTCGTCGAAGTACTCCGTCCCGATGCTGTGCTCGTACGCGCCGGGCTGCGGCCCGTGCGAGTGGCCGCCCGGGTGCAGCGAGATCGAGCCCGGCCCGATGCCCGAGCCCTTGCGGGCCTCGTAGTTGCCGGCGACGTAGAACATCACCTCGTCGGAGTCGACGTTGGAGTGGTAGTAGGGCACCGGGATCGACAGCGGGTGGTAGTCGACCTTGCGGGGGACGAAGTTGCAGATCACGAAGTTCTGGCCCTCGAAGACCTGGTGCACCGGGGGCGGCTGGTGCACCCGTCCGGTGATCGGCTCGAAGTCGGCGACGTTGAAGGCGTAGGGGTACAGGCAGCCGTCCCAGCCGACCACGTCGAACGGGTGGTGCGCGCTGACGTGCACGGTGCCGCCGATGCCGCCCGGCGCGACCGGGTCCCGGTGCTTGACGTAGACGGCGACGTCGCGGTCCTCGGCGAGCAGCGGCTCGGTCGGGCCGCGCAGGTCCCGCTCGCAGTACGGGGCGTGCTCGAGCAGCTGGCCGAACCGGGACAGGTAGCGCTTGGGCGGGGTGATGTGGGAGTTGGCCTCGATGCAGTACAGCCGCAGCAGCCCCTCGCCGGTGGGCAGCCAGCGGTGGGTGGTGCCGCGCGGGATGACCAGGTAGTCGCCGGGGCCGGCCTCCAGCGCCCCGAACACCGTCTCGACCCGCGCGGTGCCGGCCTGCACGAACACGCACTCGTCACCTACCGCGTTGCGGTAGAACGGCGAGGCGAGCCCGGCCACCACGTAGCTGATCCGGACGTCGGCGTTGGCCAGCACCAGCCGCCGGCCGGTCACCGCGTCGATCTCGGCGGCGGCCTCGTCGTCGAACAGCCCGGGCAGCACCAGGTGCCGGGGCGTCAGCGGCCGGTTCGGCAGCCGGGTCTGGTCGGGCAGCTGCCACTCGCAGGCCTCGGTGATGGCCGACGGGATGTTGCGGTGGTAGAGCAGCGAGGAGTCCGAGGAGAAGCCCTCCTCGCCCATCAGCTCCTCGAAGTACAGCTTTCCCTCGGGATCCCGGTGCTGGGTGTGCCGCTTGGGCGGAACGGCTCCCACGCTGCGATAGTGCGCCATCTTCCTCGACTCCTTTGTCGCTGTTCGTGCGTGCTCACCGTATCGCCCGGCGGCACCGGCCCCGCTGGTGCGCCGGAAGGGGTTCAGGGCAGCGAGGTGATCTTCCCGCGGACGTCGGGGTCCGCCCGGTTCTCGGGCGGGTTGTCGCCCGGCGCCCCGGTCCGGCCGCCGGTGTAGAGCCAGCCCAGCAGCTGCTCGGTCTCGCCGACGCCGAGCAGCTGCCGCACCGGCGCGAGCTCGACCCCCGGGCCGGTGCGCCACATGGCCGTCCACCCGGCGTCGAACAGCACCAGCTGCAGGGTGGCGACCAGGGCGGCGGTGGCGGCCAACTGCTCCCACCGCGGCACCTTGGGATGCTCCACCGGGCAGCAGATGATGCTGAGCAGCAGGGGTGCCCGCAGCGGCCGGGCCGCCGCCTTCGCAGCCGCGGGACTGCCCGGCGGGTCGCCGAAACCGTCCGCCAGGGCGGCGCCCAGCCGGTTCCGGTCGCCGCCGCGCAGCGCCACCAGCCGCCACGGTCGCAGGCCGGCGTGGTCGGGGCTGTGGGCGGCCAGCGCCAGGTAGTCGTACAGCTGGGCGTCGGTGGGGGCGGCGTCGGTGACCGGAGCCGTGCTGCGGCGGCTGCGGATCGCTTCGGTCAGGTCCACTCGCGGTCCTATCGGGTTTTCTCAACGGTGTCAGGGGTGCAGACACACCCTATGCACCGGCTGCCGGCAGGTTCTGAGAACGAGCGGACGGCCGGGCAAGCAGGCACGTTCGAGATAACTCGGACGGCACCCGCGTGGCTACGCTGGCCTCGTGAGTGAGGATGTGGCGGCCGCCTTCCGCCCAGACCTGCGCGGTCCGGACGCCGACCTGTTCCGGCACGTGCTGGGGCACTACCCGACCGGCGTGGCGGTGATCACCGGCTACGCCGAGCGCGGCCCGGTGGGCATGTCGATGAACTCCTTCACCTCGCTGTCGCTGCACCCGCCGCTGGTGCTGTTCTGCCCGGCCACCTCCTCCTCCACCTGGCCGATCCTGCGCGAGATCGGCAACATCGCGATCAACGTCCTGTCGGCCGGCCAGGAGGCGCTGAGCCGCAAGTTCGCCACCCGGGTGGCGGACCGGTTCGGCGACGAGTCCTGGTCGGTGGGTGAGAACGGCGCACCGTTGCTGCACCACGCGCTCGGCTGGCTGGAGTGCAGCGTCCGCAGCGAGGTGCTCGCCGGTGACCACTCGGTGGTGATCGCCGAGATCGAGCGGATGAACGTGCACTGGGAGATCACCGAGCCGCTGGTGTTCTTCCGCGGCCGGTACTACCACGGCATGGTCGAGGCGGTCGAGTCAGAGGACACCCGCTGACCCGGCCGACTCCACCGACTCCTCCAGCGCGTCCATCGCCTTCTGGATGCGCGGCACCGACACCGGATGGGCGGTGCCCAGCCGCTGCGCGAACAGGCTGACCCGCAGCTCCTCGATCATCCAGCGCAGCTCGGCCAGTCCCGCGCCGGCCGGGCTGCCCTCGCCCAGCTTGGCCCGCAGCTCGGCAAGATCGGCCAGCACCACCTCGACCTGGGCCTGCCGGTCCCGGTCGCGGGCCAGGTTGCCCGGCGCGTCGGCGAGCCGGTGCGCCATCGCGCGCAGGTAGCGGGGCAGCTGCGGCAACTGCTCCGCGCCGGTGTCGGTGACGAAGCCGGGGTAGACCAGGCCGGCCAGCTGGGTCCGGACGTCGGCGACCACCGGGGCCAGCGGGGGAGCGGTGGCTGCTTCCAGGGCCAGCTCCACCTCCTGCGCGGCAACCATCACCCTCTCCACCGTCGCCACGATGGCCGCCGCGGTGGCCGGCAGCTCCGCCGCGACCCGGGCGCGCAGCTCGGTGAAGCCGGCCCGGTCCCAGCGCGGGCCACCGGCCGCCGCCATCAGCTGGTCCACCGCGGCTGCCACGCAGTCGGCCAGCAGCGCGGCGGGGGAGCCGTGCGGTGCCCGGCTCAGGGTCAGCCGCTGCGGCAGGCTCAGCCCGCGGATCAGCTGCTTGACCGGTGACGGGATGGTGTTGACCAGCAGCTGCCGGGTGCCGATCGCCATCTGGCGCCGCTGCTTGGCCGCCGAGTCCAGCACTCTGATCGCGACCGCCCCGTTCTCGGCGACCAGCGACGGGTAACCGGTCACCGGGTAGCCGGCCACCTCCCGGCGGACGGTGCGGGGCAGCGAGTCCATGTCCCAGTCGGCCAGCCGGTCGCGGGCGAGGTCCGCGGTAACGCTCTGCAGGGTCGCGGTGACGGCGGGCGCGAACTTCGCCTGCAGCTCGGCCAGGTCCTTGCCGGAGCCGAGCACCGCGCCGTGCGAGTCGAGCACCCGGTAGGTCGGGCGCAGGTGGCCGGGCAGCCGGTCGAGGTCCCAGGCGTCCTCCGGTATGTCGATACCGCGCAGCGAGCGCAGTTCCGCGCTCAGCACCCGGGGCAGCCGGCCGGTGGAGTTGCCCAGGTCGTCGGCCAGTGCCGCGACCAGTGCCGCCGCGGTGTCCGGCACCGGCACCACCGAGCGGCGCAGCTGCTTGGGCAGGGTGCGCAGCAGCGCGGTCACCAGCTCGGTACGCAGTCCCGGCACCTGCCAGTCCAGGCCGGCGGCGGTGGCCTCGTTGAGCACCGGCAGCGGGATGTCGACGGTCACCCCGTCGGCGGCCGAGCCCGGTTCGAAGTGGTAGCTCAGCTCCAGCTGGAAGTCGCCGGCCGTCCACCGGTCCGGGAACTGCTCGGCCGAGATGGCTTCCGCGCCCGGCCGGACCAGCTGGCTGGTGGACAGGTCCAGCAGGTCCGGCCGCTGGCGGCGGGTCTTCTTCCACCAGGCGTCGAAGTGCCGGCCGGAGGTGACCGCGTCCGGGATGCGCTGGTCGTAGAAGGCGAACACCGACTCGTCGTCGACCAGCAGGTCGCGCCGGCGGGCCCGGTTCTCCAGGTCCTGCACCTCGGCCACCAGCGCCCGGTTGGCGGCGAAGAAGTGGTGCCGGGTCTGCCAGTCGCCCTCCACCAGCGCGTGCCGAATGAACAGCTCCCGGGACAGCCGCGGGTCGATGCCGGCGTAGTCGACCTTGCGGGCCAGCACCAGCGGCACCCCGTACAGGGTGACCCGCTCGTAGGCCACCACCGCGGCCCGGTTGCGCTCCCAGTGCGGCTCGCTGTACGTGCGCCGGACCAGGTGCGGCGCCAGTTCCTCGGCCCACTCGGGCTGGATGCCGGCGTTGACCCGGGCCCACAGCCGGGACGTCTCCACCAGTTCGGCGGCCATCAGGTAGGTCGGCTGCTTCCTGAACAGCGCCGAGCCCGGGAAGATCGCGAACCGGGCGTTGCGGGCGCCGAGGTAGTCGCGCCGGGCGGTGTCCTTCAGCCCGATGTGGGACAGCAGCCCGGACAGCAGGCTGCGGTGCACCTGCTCGGGGTCGGCCGGCTGGTCGCCGATCCGGACGCCCATGGTCTTGACGATCTGGCGCAGCTGGCCGTACAGGTCCTGCCACTCCCGGATGCGCAGGTAGGACAGGTACTCGGTCCGGCACATCCGGCGGAACTGGCTGGACGACAGCTGCTCCTGCTGCTCGCGGACGTGCCGCCACAGGTTGAGGTAACCGGCGAAGTCCGACGTCGGGTCGGCGAACCGGGCGTGCTGGGCGTCGGCGGCCTGCTGGTGCTCGGCCGGCCGCTCCCGCGGGTCCTGGATGGACAGCGCCGCGGCCAGCACCAGCACGTCCCGGACGCAGCCGCGCCGGTCGGCCTCCAGGATCATCCGGGCCAGCCGGGGGTCCACCGGCAGCTGGGCGATCCGCCGGCCCAGCTCGGTCAGGCTGTGCTGTGCCGGCGCGCGTCCCGCCGCACCGGTCGCCAGCGCGCCCAGCTCGGTCAGCAGCGCCAGGCCGTCCGCGACCTGGCGGGCGTCCGGCGGGTCCAGGAAGCCGAACTCCGCGACCGGCCCGAGGTCGAGTGCGGCCATCTGCAGGATCACCGAGGCCAGGTTGGTGCGCAGGATCTCCGGGTCGGTGAACTGCGGCCGGGACTCGTAGTCCTCCTGGGAGTACAGCCGGATGCAGATGCCTTCCGAGGTGCGCCCGCACCGGCCGGCCCGCTGGGTGGCCGAGGCCCGCGAGATCGGCTCGATCGGCAGCAGCTGCACCTTGGTGCGCTGGCTGTAGCGCGAGATCCGGGCGGTGCCGGCGTCGACGACGTAGCGGATGCCGGGCACCGTCAGCGAGGTCTCGGCGACGTTGGTGGCCAGCACCACCCGCCGGCCGCGGTGGTTGGTGAACACCCGGTGCTGCTCGGCCGCCGACAGCCGGGCGTACAGCGGCAGCACCTCGGTGTCGGGCAGCTTCAGCGCGGTGACCGCATCGGCGGTGTCGCGGATCTCGCGCTCGCCGGACAGGAACACCAACACGTCGCCGGCCGGTTCCCGGCTGAGCTCGGTGAGCGCGTCGCAGATCGCGGTGATCTGGTCACGGTCCTCGGCATCCTCCGGCTCGTCCGGGTCGACGACCGGCCGGTACCGGACCTCGACCGGGTAGCTGCGGCCGGACACCTCCAGTACCGGGGCGCCGTCGAAGTACTCGGCGAAGCGCTGCGGGTCGATGGTGGCCGAGGTGATGATCAGCTTCAGGTCCGGACGGCGGGGCAGCAGCTGCTTGAGGTAGCCGAGCAGGAAGTCGATGTTGAGGCTGCGCTCGTGCGCCTCGTCCAGGATGATCGTGTCGTAGCCGCGCAGCAGTCGGTCGCGCTGGATCTCGGCGAGCAGGATGCCGTCGGTCATCAGCTTGACCAGGCTGGTGTCCGAGACCCGGTCGGTGAACCGGACCGCGAAGCCGACGGCCTGCCCCACCTCGGTGCCGAGCTCCTCGGCGAGCCGCTCGGCGACCGCCCGGGCCGCGATCCGGCGCGGCTGGGTGTGCCCGATCATCCCCCGCACGCCGCGGCCCAGTTCCAGGCACAGCTTGGGTAGCTGGGTGGTCTTGCCCGACCCGGTCTCACCGGCCACCACCACGACCTGGTGCTCGGCGATGGCCGCCAGCAGGTCGTCGCGGCGCTGGCTGACCGGCAGCTCGGGCGGGTAGCTGATCGCCGGCACCGCCGCCCGGCGGGTGTGCAGCCGCTGCTCGGCCTGGTGCAGGTCGGTCTCCAGCGCGACCAGCCGGGCCGGGTCGGCGCCGGCCTGCTGCAGCCGGCGGCTCAGCCGGGCGGACTCCCGCGGGCCCAGCTCGGCGATCCGGCGGCCCAGCTCGGCGATCCGGCGGCCCAGTTCCGCGGCCTGCCCCGGCGCTGCCGGCCGGCCCGGCTCGCGGTGTGCTCCGCGCCGGTCGGCGGGCCGGGAACGGCGGGACCGCCGGGGTGACCGGGACTGCTGGGACGGCTGGGACGGCCCGGAAACCCCGGAAATCCCGGAAACCCCGGACGGCCCGGACTGCTGGGACGGCCCGGACTGCTCGGGGGGCGGCGCTGGCGAGGACATGTGCCTTCCAGGCTAGTGCCGCCCACCACCGGGATTCGGCCGCCAACCCGAGGGCTGTTCCGGATAAAACGGGCGAGTTGCCGGGCTTGCCATGGCATGGTGCCACCACCGGCCAGTGGCAAACCGCCAACTCACAGCAAATCCGTAACGTGTATAGGTATGCGTCGTTACCCAGGCATGCTGAGCATGCGCCGTACCCCCGGCATCAAGACCCCGTCCGCGCGCCGCCGGCTGGCCCTGGTCGCCGTCGCCGCCACCGCGCTCGCCATCTCCGGAGTGGTCACCGCGTCCGGAGCCACCCCCGCCGCCGGCACCGTCACCGACACCAGCGGTGCCAAGACCTGGACCGGTGGCCCGTTCCTCACCCCCAACGTCACCGCCCAGGCGGGTGACCCGGTGTGCACCCTGCCGCAGTCCTGCGACGACTACGCCCTCACGGTGTCGACGCCGGCCGGCTACGGCGACACCAACAACCTCAAGATCTCGGTCGGCTGGCCCAACTCGGCGGCTGACTTCGACGTCTATGTGCTGAACTCCGCCGGTGCCGTGGTGGGCACGGCGGCGTCCTCGGCGGACCCCGAGGTCGTGGTGCTGCCGCCGACCAGCGGCACCTACACGGTGCGGGTGGTGCCGTTCGCCCCGCTCGGCCAGAGCTACTCGGCCAGCGCCGGCATGGTCGCCAAGGCCACCGACGGCGCCCCGCCGTCGAGCGCCACCCCGCCGTCGATGGCCAACTACGGCGCGCCCGAGTCACTGCCGGACGCCCACAACGCCGGCGAGCCGTCCATCGGCAACAGCTTCAAGACCGGCTCGACGTTCTACCAGTCGTACCTGTCCACCTACAAGGTGACCTTCAACGACGCGGTGACCCCGCCGGCCGCCTCCTGGGCCGACGTGTCGGCGAAGGCCGCCAACGGCTGCCTGGTCGGCTCGACCGCGTCGCTGGACCCGATCCTCTACACCGACCAGACCACCGGCCGGACCTTCGAGTCCCAGCTGTCCGGGCTGAACTCGCTGACCTGCTACACCGACAACGAGGGCGCCACCTGGAACCCGAGCACCGGCGGCGGCATCCCGTCCGGTGTCGACCACCAGACCCTCGGCGGCGGCAACTTCGTGGCCGGCGACCCGCTGAACGCGGTGAACCTCTACCCGCGGGCGGTCTACTACTGCAGCCAGGACATCGCCACCGCGTTCTGCGCGCTGTCCCGGGACGGCGGCACCACCTTCGGCGTCGGCGTGCCGGTCTACAGCCTGCTCGACTGCGGCGGCCTGCACGGCCACATCCAGGTCGCGCCGGATGGCACCGCCTACGTGCCGAACAAGAGCTGCGGCGGCGCCCAGGGCGTGACGGTGTCTACGGACAACGGCAAGACCTGGACGGTGCACACGGTGCCCAACAGCATCCCGGGTGACAGCGACCCGGCGGTCAGCATCGGCGCCAACGGCACCGTGTACCTGGCCTACGCCAACGGCGACGGCACCCAGCACGTGGCGGTCAGCCACGACAAGGGCGCCACCTGGGCCCGGGACTTCAACGTCGGCGCCTCGGCCGGCATCAAGAACGTGGTGTTCCCGACCGCGGTGGCCGGCGACGACAACCGCGCCGCGGTCAGCTTCATCGGCACCACCACCGCCGGCAACTACCAGGACGCGGCGAACTTCCACGGCATCTGGCACCTCTACACCGCCTTCACCTACGACGGCGGCCAGAGCTGGGTGACGGTCGACGACACCCCGAACGACCCGGTGCAGATCGGCTCGATCTGCACCGGCGGCACCACCTGTGGCAACGACCGCAACCTGCTCGACTTCATCGGCTCCACCATCGACAAGCAGGGCTGGGTCGAGGTCGCCTACGCCGACGGGTGCACCGGCAGCTGCGTCACCAGCGGCGTGAACAACTTCGACGCCTACGCCACCATCGCCCGCCAGTACGCCGGGCTGACGATGTTCGCGGCCAACGACCCGCTGCCCAACGTGGCGGTGTCGGGGCTGACCTCGGCGGTGGCCACCAACGGCTCGTCCTCGATCACCGCCACGGTGACCAACCTGGGCAAGTCGGCGGTGACCACCCCGGTCCAGTTCACCGTCAACGGCAAGGTGCTCAGCACCTCGGCGCCGGTGACGCTGGCGGCCGGGCAGTCCAAGACGGTGACCGCGGCCTGGAGCACCAAGCAGCTCAAGGGCAGCCAGACGGTGCAGGCGCTGGCCGATCCGGCCAACGCGCTTACCGAGTCCAACGAGGCGGACAACCGGCGCTCGATCAGCGTGGCGGTCAAGTGACGTTACTGGGCAGGGCCGTCGCGACCGCGACGGCCCTGATCCTGGTTGCCGGCTGCGAGAGCGAGGCCGAGAAGGCGAAGGAGAAGGACGAGAAAGCGCTGAAGGCGTCGGCGAGTTCGGCGGCCTGCGCCAAGGACGCCAAGGCGGTGCCGGCGCCACCCGGTTTCCCGGCCGCGTTCCCGCTGCCCAAGGGCCTGGTCATCACCAACGCCGAGGACCGTGGCAACTCCGGCCTGGTGGTGCAGGGGGTGACGGCCACCGCGTTCAAGGACGTGCTGGCCGGCCTGCAGTCCGACCTGCCGTCCAAGGGCTTCACCCCGAAGAACGGTGAGACCGAGCCGCACGACGCCGAGTCCGACTGGTCGTCGGCCGACTACGACGGGCGGTGGGCGATCCGCGAGGCGGACCAGTGCGGGGGTCAGACCCTGGTGTCGGTGGTGGCCCGCAAGAAATAGTTTCGAAGGCATTCGCGCGCGAGCGCACCATACGGTGCCGCCGGCTGGTAACTCCGCCGGCGGCACTGTCCATTCTCCCGCGCTGCCGTGGGTTGTTGCCCGATCCACACCCCTTCAGTGGACTGTCATAACAATCGCTCGTCATGACCGCCGTTCGTTATGACGATCGCGTCAGTGCCTTCCGGCAGCAGTCGTGCGCGCCCTGCCAGGGCCGGCGGCGTCAGCCGCCCAGATGGCGGAACATGAAGTCGCGGTCGGTATCGCGCCCGCCTTCGGGATCTCGTGCGACGTTCGTATCCTTGGTCTCTACGGTGTCCTCCAATCTCACGCGCTCAGGCAGCCGTTTGAACCGCTGCGAGTCGGCTGCCGGCTCGGCGATGTCGTCTGGTTCTTCTTCCTGCTCACCCATGCTGGGAGTATGCGCCTCGCAGGCGCCCATGGCGCCCGACGAGAAAGGTCGGCTCGCCTTCCGGCGTCGAGCCGGAGCTGCTCGAGCGACGGGACTGCCCGCTAACACGATGGGGATCGAGACGAGCATGGTGATCGTGCACAGGTCGCCGGCGTGCGGCCGATCCGGTCCGGCAGCGCGGGGTCGCCATGGTTGAGGTAGCTCCGGACCGGTTCGAGGCGATGGTCACCATCTATCACCGGGCGATCTGCTCCATCTGCGACACCGAGGCCGAAGTCGTGGAGGAGGTACGCCGGACGGTGATCCACGAAGTGGGCCACCACTTCGGCATCGACGACGACCGCTTGCACGAGTTGGGCTGGTGAGGTGCGGGCACCGCGACCGGCCGGCGGCTAGATTTGGCGCCATGAGCTTCGAGGTCGACGCATCGGCCTACGGCGAATTCATGGGCCGCTACTCCGAACCGCTCGCCGCCGAGTTCGCCGCCTTCGCCGACGCCGGCCCGGGTCAGCGCGCCCTGGATGTCGGAGCGGGTTTCGGAGCCCTGACCGCGGTGCTGGTGGAACTGCTCGGCGCCCGGGCAGTCGCGGCGGTCGACCCTTCCGCCGCTGCCGTGTCGGCGATCCGGCTGCGACTGCCCGACGTCGACGCCCGGCAGGCACCGGCAGAGCGGTTACCGTTCCCGGACAGCTCGTTCGATCGCGTGCTCGCCCAGCTGGTGGTGCACTTCATGGACGACCCCCGGGCCGGGATCGCCGAGATGGCCCGGGTCACCCGGCCCGGCGGCGTGGTGGCCGCGTGCGTCTGGGACCACGCCGGGGGTCTGGGGCCGCTCGCTACCTTCTGGCGCGCGGTGCGCGACCTCGATCCGGACGCCCCCGACGAGTCGACCTTGCCGGGCACCCGCGAGGGGCAGCTGGCCGAGTTGTTCCGCAGCGTCGGCCTGCACCCGGTGGAGCAGGCCGCGCTCACCGTGAGCGCCCTGTTCGCCGACGTCGACGCCTGGTGGCGGCCGTTCACCCTCGGCGTCGGACCCGCCGGAACCTACGTCGCGAACCTGACCGCGGAGCACCGCGAGGGCCTGCGTGCCCGCTGCGCGGAACTCCTTCCGCCGGGCCCGTTCACCGTCGACGCGACGGCATGGGCGGTGCGAGCCTCCAGCTAGCCGTCCGGCGCGAACGCCTTGCTCACGCAGGGATCGGGCGCTGCCCGGCCGGGACGGAAGCAGGTGTCGCCGCGACAGGTGTCGAGGGTCCGCGCTGATGCCAGCCCGCTACTCGCCGCCACCCTGGGCCGGGCAGGAGGTGGCGGTGCACACCGTGCCGGTGCTGTAGGCGTCGCCGAAGTGGCTGTAGAAGGCCTGGTACAGGACCTGCGGCACGCCCTGGATCTTGACCAGCAGCTCGTCGTTGATGCTCAGCGCGCTCTTGGTGAGATTGTGCGAGCCGGTGAAAATCGTGTACCGGTTGGTCGTCACGTCGGCGTAGCTGCCGTAGAAGATGATCAGCTTGTCGTGCACCGGCGCCGAGTGCACCGCGATCCCGTTGCTCACCAGGGTCTTCAGCACGCCGGGGTCGATGCTGCCGACCGTGACGTAGACCTTGCAGCCACCCTTGTGCAGGCTGGCCAGCTGGGTGACCACCGCCGAGCGGGTGTCGTGGATGGTGGCCTCCATGACCCGGAGCTGGCAGGACGAGTTCGGGTTGACGTAGCTGAGCCGATCGACCACCAGGTCGGTCTGCTGCTGCGGCGAGACGTAGCCGGTCACCCCGGAATAGCCCGAGCTGAAGTAGCCGCGCGGGGTGGAGACGTCGTAGAAATCGTTGCCGGGGTAGCTGTTCTCCTGCCACATCGGCGTCCACACGTAATTGATGAAGTCGTCGTACAGGGTGGCGTCGCCATACACGGTCACGCTGTTGTTGAACAGGTTCGCGCCCGAGGCGAAGGTCTCGTTGGGAGAGCCGAACCAGGTGACGTTGGACTGCATCACCCCGGCCAGGTCCTGGGTCTGGCTGAACAGCAGGTACTTGGCGTGCATCAGGCTGCTCGGGTCGTTGGACAGGCACCCGCCGCCGTAGGCGAGCCCGGCCGAGCCGTGGTCGCACCAGTGGTGGTTGGCGCCGAGCAGTGCGGCGAGGTCCGTCGGGCTCGAGTCGCTGGAGTTCTTGTCCTCGCCGTTGTGCACCACCTGCACCAGCACGCCACGGGCGACCGCGTCGGCGATCGCCCGGTAGACGGTGTTGGCGGTGATGCTGTAGATCGCCATCCGGATCGTGGCACCGCCCGGCGTGCAGTTGACCAGCCGGATGATCTCGTTGAGCTGGGCGAGATCCTGGCCACCGTGGGCGACCGGGTCGTTGAAGGTGGCCTCGACCTGGGCCGAGGCCACGGTGGCCGTCACCGACTGCGGCGCGACGGTGTTGCAGTTCGGCGAGACGGTGCCCAGCGCCGAGACAGCCGATACCGCGCCGACTGTCGGTTGAACGGCGACCAACCCACCCGTCAGGACGGCGGTGAGGGATGCCGCGAGGAATCCCATCCGGACGTGGCGCATCGTGGCCTCCTACACAGTCGGAACTTCGTCCGAAATCAGTGATATGTCACGCTACGCAGCTCCGCGCTGAGATGCCACTGGCGGCATCGCCGGTGAGCCGGCCACGCAGAGCGCCGACTCGTCGTCCTCATACTGGGTGGATGGTCGAGGTAGATCCCGCTCGCTTCGAGGCGATGGTCGGCGAAGCGTTGGACGGGTTGCCTCCGGACCTGGGCCGGCTGATGCGCAACGTGGCGGTCGTCGTCGAGCACGACGACGGCCCGCCGGGCCTGCTGGGGCTCTACCGCGGTATCCCGTTGACCGAACGCACGAGCAACTACTCAGGTGCGTTGCCCGACCAGATCACCATCTACCGGCAGGCGATCTGCTCGTTCTGCGGCAGCGAGGAGGACGTGGTGGAGGAAGTACGCCGGACGGTGATCCACGAAGTAGGCCACCACTTCGGCATCGACGACGACCGGTTGCACGAGCTGGGCTGGTGAGCCGGCGATGACCGCCCGGCTGCTCGCCCTGTGCTTCGATGCCAACGACCCGGCCCGCCTCGCGCGCTTCTGGGCCGGCCTGCTGGGCTGGGAGCCGGCCGCCGACCGCTACGGAGGCACGACGCTGGTGCCGAGCGATGACACCGGCTTTCAGATCCGCTTCCTCCCGACCCAGCAGCAGAAAACCGTCCAGAACCAGATGCACTTCGACCTGACGAGCACCTCCCTGGACGACCAGCAGCGGACAGTGGCGAAGGCGCTCGACCTGGGCGCCCGGCATATCGACGTCGGTCAACGGCCGGAGGAGCCGCATGTGGTGCTCGCCGACCCCGAGGGCAACGAGTTCTGCGTCATCGAGCCGGGCAACGGCTTCCTCGCCGACTGCGGATTCGTCGGGGCGGTGGCGTGCGACGGCTCGCAGGAGGTCGGGTACTTCTGGAGCGAAGCACTGGGCTGGCCGCTGGTGTGGGACCAGGACCTCCAGACCGCCATCCGCTCGCCCCGCGGCGGCCCGAAGATCACCTGGGGTGGGCCGCCGCTGAAGCCGAAGACCGGGAAGTACCGCCTGCACTTCGATCTCGCGCCACCCGCCGGCGGCGACCAGCTTGCCGAGGTGGAGCGGCTCGTCGCCCTCGGCGCGCGCCGGATCGACATCGGCCAGGGTGAGCTCGACTGGGTGGTGATGGCCGATCCCGACGGCCACGAGTTCTGCGTGTGGCCCGCGGGCGCCTAACGCGCTCTGGATGTCGCCCCGGATGGGTAGCCGGTGAGCGTGATACCCAGCGGTCATCAGAGCGCCGCGTGAGTATCACGCAGGGCCGGAAGAACAGCCCTACCAGCCGCGGGCGCGCCACTCGCCGAGGTGCGGACGCTCGGCGCCCAGCGTCGAGTCGTTGCCGTGGCCCGGATAGAACCAGGTGTCATCGGGCAGCACGTCGAAGACCCGCCGCTCCAGGTCGTGCATCAGCGACCCGAAGTCGTCCGGAGAGGTCGTGCGCCCCGGCCCGCCGGGGAACAGCGAGTCGCCGGTGACCAGGTGCGACGAGCCGTCCGGGTCGCGGTAGTGCAGCGCGACCGAGCCCGGGGTGTGCCCGCGCAGCACGATCACCGACAGCTCCGCGTCGCCGACGTGCACGCAGTCGCCGTGCTCCAGCCGCCGCTCGGTCGGCACCGGGATGCCGGCCGCGTCGTCGACGCCGGCCAGCGTCCGCGCCCCGGTCTGGGCCACCACGGCGGCCAGCGCCTGCCAGTGGTCGGCGTGCCGGTGAGTGGTCAGCACGGTGGTCACGGTATCGCCGCCCAGCCGCGCCAGCTCCAGCAGCCGGTCCGGCTCGTTCGCGGCGTCGACCAGCATGGCCTGGCCGGTGGCCCGGCAGCGCAGCAGGTAGGCGTTGTTGGACATCGGCCCGACGGCGAGCTTGGCGATGGTCAGCCCGGACAGCTCGCGGACGTCGACCGCACCGCCGACCGAAACCTCACCCGTGTACGAACCAGTCATTCTCGGATCACCGGAAGCTCCTCAGTAATGGGATCGGTCAACACCTGCACGCCGGCGTCCGGGAGCTGGGCCAGCACCGTGGCCACGTAGTCCTGCACCGCCGCCTGCCGGCCGACGTCCTGGCCGGACCGCTCCGACATCAGCCACCGGTGCTCGGCGATCTCGTGGAACAGCTCGGCGTCCGGCAGCTTGCGGCGCAGCTCGGGCGGCACCATGGACAGCACCCCGTAGAACTTCTCGTCCAGCCACCGCCGCGCCGCCAGGTCCTCGGGGATGTCGTGGCCGACACCCTCGATCCATTTTGCGCGGAACCGCGCCAGGTCCGACAGGATCAGCCGGGCCTGGTTCTCCTGCACCCGCAGGCCGGTCAGCGCGTACACCCGGCGCTGGTGGTGGCCGGGCTCGACGACGTGGGTCTCGAAGCGCAGCTTGCGGCCGGCGTCCTCGGTCCGGATGCCGATCTCGGAGACGTCGAAGCCGAGCGAGTTCAGCCGCCGGACCCGCTCCTCGACCCGGTAGCTCTCGCCGGCCGGGTAGACCTGGTCATCGGTCAGCTCGGCCCACAGCTGGTCGTAGCGCGGCTGCAGTCCCTGGGCCATTTCGATGGGATCGGCGTCCAGCGACAGGTAGCCGCCGGCCTGCAGGTCCATCAGCTCCCCGGCGATGTTCTCGGTGGCGATGGACAGGTCGTGCAGCCGCTGACCGCGGGACAGCTGCGGGTGCATCTCGCCGGTCTCGGCGTCCACCAGGTAGGCCGCCAGCGCCCCGGCGTCGCGCCGGAACAGGGTGTTGGACAGCGAGCAGTCGCCCCAGAAGAAGCCGGACAGGTGCAGCCGGACGAACAGCTGTGCCAGCGCGTCGAGCAGCCGGGAGCGCAGGTCCGGCAGCGACCGCTCGGTGAACAGCGACCGGTAGGGAAGTGAGTACGGCAGGTGCTTGGTCAGCAGCAGCCCGTCCAGGTGGTTGCCGGAGTGGTCGCTGCGGTCCAGCACGGTGCCGAACGCCTCGACCACCGGCACCGACGCCTCGGCCAGCTCCCGCAGCAGGTGGTGCTCGCG
>NZ_DATINC010000151.1:0-13764 GCF_035474675.1 Jatrophihabitans sp.
CGGTGGGATTTGAACCCACGGAGGCTTTCACCTCACACGCTTTCGAGGCGTGCTCCTTCGGCCGCTCGGACACGCCACCGCCGACGACAATACCGTCACCGGCGCTCGGCGAAGAACCGGGTCAGCAACGCGCCGCACTCGCCGGCCCGGACACCGGCCAGCACCTCGGGACGGTGGTTGAGCCGCCGGTCGCGCACCACGTCCCACAGCGAGCCGACCGCACCCGCCTTGTCGTCCCAGGCGCCGAAGACCAGCCGGCGGACCCGGGCCAGCACCAGGGCACCGGCGCACATGGTGCACGGCTCCAGGGTGACCACCAGGGTGCAGCCGGTCAGCTGCCAGTCCCCCAGCACCTCGCCGGCCCGGCGCAGCGCCAGCACCTCCGCGTGCGCGGTCGGGTCGGCGCTGCGCTCGCGCAGGTTGTGCCCGGTCGCCAGCAGCTCGCCGGTGGCCGAGAGCACCACCGCGCCCACCGGCACCTCGCCGGCCGCCAGCGCCGCGGCGGCCTCCGCCAGGGCAAGGCCCATCGCGTCGTGGACGCCGGCAACCGCGGCAGCCTCCGGCGGCCGGCTCACCCGCGAAGAGCCTCGAATTCGCCCAGGCAGCCCAGCCGCTCGCACACCGTCTCGATCAGGTCCGCCGGCAGGGTGCCCTCGTGCACCGCCAGCTCGATCAGCTCGGTGGCCGGCATCCCAAGGTCGGCCAGCAGCTGCGGATCCCCGAACGGGGCGGCGTCGTGCGCGCCCGCCGGGGCGTCCTCGTCGCCGTCCAGCGGGTCGCCGCCCACCTCGTCCAGCCCGTCGGCGAACAGCTGGGCGAGCGGGTAGTCGTCGGCGGCGTGCCCGTTGGACAGGAACACCCGGATCGGCTCGGCCGCCTGGTCGGCCGCGGCATCCAGCCTGGCCAGCACCGCGTACTCGTCGTCCTGCTCCACGGCCAGCAGCCGGACCGGCTGGTCGAAGTCGCGCAGCACGTCGCTGACGTCGTCGATCGACTCGCAGCC
The DNA here is from genome assembly GCF_035474675.1 of Jatrophihabitans sp. GTDB lineage: Bacteria > Actinomycetota > Actinomycetes > Mycobacteriales > Jatrophihabitantaceae > Jatrophihabitans_A. The sequence continues at coordinate 1,004 of NZ_DATINC010000151.1, forward strand.
GTCCAGGTCGACCTCTTCCAGCAACCAGCCGGGCCGGGCCCGGCCCTTGCCCAGCAGCGCCAGCGCGACGTAGCTCACCGGGCCACCTGCCCGGCCGAGCGGGCTCTGCGGAATTCGTCCTCCAACCCGATCCGCTGGATCACCAGGTCGAGCATGTCCTCGGGATAGGCATCCAGGTCGTCAAGAATGGATTCCATCTCGTCCTCACCGAGTTCCAAGTCACTGAACAGATCCAGCTCGCCGATCGGCCACACCTCGTCCAGCTCGTCGTCCTCGGGCGGGTCCTCCCCCAGCCGGGTGAGCACCTGGGCCGCCAGCGGGAACTCCACCGAGGCGGTCAGGTCCGACAGCAGCAGGTCGATCCGGGCACCGTGCGAGCGGGCGATCAGGAAGAACTCGTCGTCGACGCTGGCGATCACGAACGGCCCACCCTCCGGTGGCTGGCTGCGCAGCGCCGACAGCAGCACGCTCAGGTCGTCCAGCACGGCCGAGGGCAGCGCGTCGCAGCGCCAGACGCCGCCCTCGCGGAATGCCGCTACCGCGTAACTGCCTCGTCCCATGACCCAGCCCCTCCGCCCGCCTGTTTCGAAACGGTGTCGAGCCGATTGATACAGCGATACTGACGTGCAGATCCTGGCACGGATCGGTGGCGCAACAAAGCCCAACCCAGCCCTGGGATGCCACTGCGCCGGCCGTCGCGCAGATCACCCGGGCCGCCGGCTTCGTTCCTATCGGGTGTCGGCCCGGCATCGGAACGGTCACGCTGCGCTACCAACCGTAAGTACCCCGGCGCTGGCGGCTATACGTTCGAAGAGTGCCGGATTCCTTCGAGAGCATCGCCGTTCTGGGCCTGGGCCTGATCGGCGGCTCGATCGTGCAAGCGCTCGCCCACGGCGGGTACCGGGTGACCGGTTACGACCCCGACCCGATCGAGGCGGCGGCTGCCCGGGGTACCGGCTACACCGTCGCGGCCAGCGCCGCCGAAGCCGTGGCCGGAGCCGACCTGGTGGTGCTGGCCATGCCGCTGCCGGCCCTGGACGGTGCGCTGGCCGCCATCGAGAAGCAACTCGCCCCCGGCACCGTGGTCACCGACGTCGGCACCCTGAAGGAACCGGTGCTGCGGGCGGTACGCAGCCGGCTGCCCGGCGTCCGGTTCGTCGGCGGCCACCCGCTGGCCGGCACCGAGCGCTCCGGCTTCCTGGCCGGCCACCCGCTGCTGTTCCGGGACGCGCCGTGGGCACTGGTGCTGGAACCGGACACCGACCTGCAGGCCTGGCTGTCGCTGGCGGTGCTGCTGTGCGACCTGGGCGCCAAGCCGGTGCCCACCACGGCGGCCGAGCAGGACGCCGCGGTCGCCCGGATGATCGGGTTACCGCACGTGCTGGCCGAGGCGCTGGCCCTGACCGGCTTGCACGGCGGTCAGCTGGGGCTGTCGCTGGCCGCCGGCTCCTACACCTCCGGCAGCCGGGTGGCCCGTACCCGGCCCGAGCTGGTGGCGACCTGGTGCGACGGCAACCCGGCCCTGGTCGGCGCGCTCGACGACGCCATCGCCACGCTCACCGCCTGCCGGGACACCCTGGCCGAGGGCGGCTCGGTGCGGACGCTGGCCGAGGCCGGTTACCGGGCCCGGATGCAGTGGGAGGACCGCGAGTTCGGCCCGGTCGACCTGCCCGCCGACCCCGAGAGGCTGCGCCAGCACGGACGTGACGGCGGCTGGATCACCGCGGTGGTCGAGAAGGACGGGCCGGGTCTGGGCGAGCTGCGGCTGCTGGGCATGCGCCCGGTGCGGTGACGGCCGGGGCATCGGACACAATCGTGGCGTGATCCGACTTCGCGGCGGGGTGCCGCTCATCGAGCTGGAACGCAGTGGCGTGGTGGAGTCGGTGCACACCGGCCACCTGCTGGTGCTGGCCGGCGACGGCAGCGTCCGGTTCGCCGCCGGCGAGCCGGACCAGCCGATCTTCGCCCGGTCCTCGCTCAAGCCACTGCAGGCGGCCGGCCTGCTGCGCGCCGGCACCGACCTCGGGCCCGCGGAACTGGCACTGGCGGCCTCCTCGCACTCGGGCTCCCCGCAGCACCAGCAGCTGATCGCCGACGAGCTGCGGGCGGCCGGCCTCTCCGAGGACGACCTGGAGTGCCCGCCCGACCTGCCGCTCGGCGAGGTCGAGCGGCGTGCCCACCTGATGGCCGGCCGGGCCGAGACCAGGCTGGCGATGAACTGCTCGGGCAAGCACGCCGGGATGCTGCTGGCCTGCCTGCGCAACGGCTGGCCGGTCTCGGGCTACCTGGCGCCGTCCCATCCGCTGCAGCAGCTGCTGGCCGCCACCGTGGCCGAGCTGACCGGCGGGCCCATTCCGGTGACCGGGGTGGACGGCTGCGGCGCGCCGCTGTTCGCCACCACTCTGACGGGCCTGGCCCGGTCCTTCACCCGGATCGCCACCGGCCGGGCGGAGCTGCGCCGGGTGGCCGAGGCGCTGCGCGCCCATCCCGACCTGGTGGGCGGCACCGGCCGGGCGGCCACCCGGCTGATGCAGGCGGTGCCGGGGCTGATCGCCAAGGACGGCGCGGAGGGGGTGTTCGCCGCCGCCCTGCCCGACGGCGGCGCGGTGGCGGTGAAGATCGACGACGGCGCCGCCCGGGCGGCCGACCTCGCCGTGGTGGCCGGCCTGCGGCAGCTGGGGGTGCCGGCGGCCGCCCTGGACGAGCTGGCCAGCGCGCCGGTGCTCGGCGGCGGCCGGCCGGTGGGGGTGCTGCGGCCGGTGGTCGGCTGACCACGCTGCCTGCGGAACGTCAGAAGAACGTCGTAGCCTTCCACCCATGACCTCCGTCCAGCCGCCTCGAACCGATCAGGCAGCGGCGCCCGCGCTGGCTGCCAGCGTCTCGGTTCCCGAACGGCTGGGCTACCGGATCAAGCGGGTGCTGCTCGGCCCGCCGCTGGTGTCGGCGCAGCTGCACGAGGAGAAGCTGTCGAAGAAGACCGCACTCGGGGTGCTGTCCTCGGACTGCATCTCCTCCTCGGCCTACGGCACCGAAGAGATGCTGATCGTGCTGCTCGGCGTGTTCGGGCTGGCCGGCTTCCACATCCTGGCGCCGATGACGGCGGTCATCCTGGTGATCCTGATCCTGATGACCCTGTCCTACCGCGAGGTGGTCATGGTCTACACCCGGGCCGGCGGCAGCTACGTCGTCTGCCGGGAGAACTTCGGCTACCGCACCGCCCAGATCGCGGCGGTGGCGCTGCTGATCGACTACATCGTCACGGTGGCGGTGCAGGTGGCCGCCGCGGTGGCCGCCATCACCTCCACCGTGCACGAGCTGAGCCAGTACCGGGTCGAGCTCTGCATCGTGGTCATTCTGCTGCTGGCCTACGGCAACCTGCGCGGCATCCGGGAGGCCGGCAAGGCGTTCGCCTTCCCCACCTACTTCTTCTTCAGCTCGGTGACGATCGTGATCATCATCGGCATCGTGCGCGAGATTGTCGGCGACCTGCCCAAGTACGGGATGGAGCGGGTGGTCGGCGGGGAGCACCAGCTGCCGATCCACGACGAGGGGCACGCGATCTTCTCCTCGCTGGCGATCTTCTACCTGCTCAAGGCCTTCGCCAACGGCGGCGCGTCGCTGACCGGGCTGGAGGCGATCTCCGACGGGGTCAGCGCGTTCAAGGCGCCGCCCGGGCCGAACGCCCGCCGCACCCTGGGCATCATGTCGGCGATGCTGGGGTTCCTGGTCTGCGGCGTCGGGTGGCTGTCGATGCAGACGCACGCCGCCCCGTTCGAGGGCGGCACCCCGACCGTCATCTCGCAGGTGGCCCGGGCCGCGTTCGGCAACGGGGCGTTCGGCGACCTCGGGTTCGTCATCGTCCAGATCGCCACCGCGCTGATCCTGGTGACAGGGGCGAACACCCCGTTCACCGGCTTTCCGTTCCTGGCCAACTTCGTGGCAGAGGACTCCTTCCTGCCGCGGCAGCTGACCCGGCGCGGCCACCGGCTGGCCTTCTCCAACGGCATCTTCATCCTCACCCTGCTGTCGATCCTGCTGCTGATCGTGGGCAAGGCCAACGTCGACAAGCTGGTGCCGTTCTACTCGCTCGGGGTGTTCACCGGCTTCACCCTGGCCGGTTTCGGGATGGCGAAATACCACACCATCCACAAGCAACCGGGCTGGAAGCAGAAGTGGTGGATCAACGCCTCGGGCGGGGGCCTGTCGCTGACCATCGTGCTGATCACCGCCGTGGTGAAGTTCACCGAGGGCGCCTGGCTGGTGCTGGTGCTGGCACCGATCATGTGGTTCACGCTGATGCGGCTCAACCAGCAGTACCGCGACGAGGCCCGGGCGCTGAACCTGGTGACCAACGCGCTCGGCAAGGGCGCGGCGCTGCCGCACTACCCCCGCCACATCGTGCTGGTGCTGGTCGACCGGCTGGACCTGGCCGTGGTCCGGGGGCTGCGGTATGCCGGCAGCCTGCGTCCCACCGAGCTGCGCGCGGTGCACATCTCCCTCGACGGCGACCGGGCCGCGGAGCTGGAGCGGTCCTGGATCGAGCGCGGCCTCGGCGACCGGGTGCCGCTCGAGGTCGTCGAGTGCCCGGACCGCCGGCTGGTCCGGGCGGTGGCCGAGACGGCGCTGAATGCGGTGGTGGGCGAGCGGGCCGAGGTCACCGTGCTGCTGCCCCGCCGGACCTTCAAGCGGGTCTCCCAGCGCATCCTGCACGACCGCACCGCCGACCGGATCGCGGCCGCGATGGCCAAGCTGCCGCACGTGTCGGCGACCATCGTGCCGTTCGACACCACGCTGAACGAGGCGCAGGAGCAGGAGCTGGAGCGCCAGCGCGCCAAGGTCAAGGCCCGGGCCGCGCTCGGCGCCGAGCCCGGCTCGCCCGACGGCTCGCCGGCGGTCGACGCGACCGGCTCGCCGGACGGGACCGGCCCGGCCGACGGGGCCGCTGAGATCGAGCCGGACGAGAACGGCGTGCTGCCGATCGCGGCGGTCCGGTGGAAGCAGCGGGTCACCATCGAGGGCCGGATCAAGATCGTGCAGGTGGGCACCACCGCTGGCAAGTCGCTGGAGGCCCAGGTCTTCGACGCCACCGGCGGGATGCGGCTGCTGTTCTTCGGCCGTACCCGGATCCCGGGCATCGAACCCGGGTCGAAGGTGCGGGTGACCGGCACGGTCGGCGAGTACAAGGGCCACCTGGCGCTGGCCAATCCGCGCTACGAGCTGCTCTCGTCCGAGGCCAAGGCCCGTTGACCCGGCCGCTGTCCCAGCGGGGGCCGCAGCCCGCCGCGACCCCGGCGCCGGCCGGTTCTGCCGGCCCCGCCGGCCCCGCGGCCAAGCCGCAGCGGATGCGGGGCAACCGTCCCGCCTACACCACCGAGTCATTGCTGGACGTGGCGGTCACGGTGTTCACCAGCCGCGGGTACGAGGGCACCTCGATGGAGGACCTGGCCGCTGCGGCCGGGCTGAGCAAGTCCTCGATCTACCACCACGTGCAGGGCAAGGAGCAGCTGCTGGGCCTGGCCCTGGACCGCGCGCTGGACGGCCTGTTCGCGGTGCTGACCCTGCCCGGCGCGACCACCGGGCCGGCGGTGGACCGGCTGACCTGCGTCATCCGCAGCACCGTCGGGGTGCTGCTCGACGAGCTGCCCTACGTCACGCTGCTGCTGCGAGTGCGGGGCAACAGCCCCACCGAGCTCGCCGCGCTGGCCCGCCGGCGCGAGTTCGACCAGCTGGTGGCCAACCTGGTGCTGCAGGCCCAGCGGCACGGCGACGTGGACCCCGGGCTGGATGCCGCCGTCGCCACCCGGTTGATCTTCGGCATGATCAACTCGCTGACCGAGTGGTACCGCCCGGGCCGGGTGGACCAGCTGGACCTGCCCGAGACGGTGGTGCAGCTGGTGCTGACCGGCCCGGATGCTGCACGGATCAAGGCGGATGGGAGCCGGGCGGCGCCACCGGCAACCCGGTGCCGGGCCGGCGGGATCGCTGGCTAGACTGGAACGGCTGTTCTTCTCTCCGCCCCTATCGTCTAGTGGCCTAGGACGCCGCCCTTTCACGGCGGTAGCACGGGTTCGAATCCCGTTGGGGGTACGCAGCAGGCACCGTCCGACCGGGCCCTCCGGTCAAGGTAGTATCGTTCTGCAGGTTGGCCGGGCATCGTCGCCGGCCAGTCAGTGAAATACAGGTCTGGCACACCAGTGCATGACTGTCCAGGCCCCGTAGCGCAGCTGGTTAGCGCGCCGCCCTGTCACGGCGGAGGTCGCGGGTTCAAGTCCCGTCGGGGTCGCACATCAGGTCCGGTTTCCTCTTCGAAGAGGGAGCCGGATTTCTGTTTCTCCGGACAGCTCCACTCCTCTCTGGCGGGGCCATGCTTCTCCGGAGGGCCCCACGCCAGGAGCCGGTTTAGGCTGACCCGGGTGAGCGAGCACCCGGCACCTGCGCTGGTCGCGGTGGCACATGGCACCCGCGACCCGGCCGGGATCGACGAGATCGGCCGGCTGGTCGAGCTGGTCCGGCAGGCCCGTCCGGAAGCCGCGGTGCGGCTGTGCTGGCTGGAGCTGGCCGAGCCGCTGCTGCCGGAGGTGCTGGCCGGGCACCCCGGCCCGGCGGTGGTGGTGCCGCTGCTGCTGTCCACCGGCTACCACGTCAAGACCGACATCGCCGCGGCGGTGGCCGGCCGGCCGCAGACCGCGGTGGCCGGCCAGCTCGGCCCGGATCCGCGGATCGCCGCGGCGGTGCTGGACCGGCTGCGCGAGGCCGGTGGCCCGCCGCCGGCCGGCGTGGCCCTGGTCGGCTCCGGGTCCAGCGATCCGGAGGCCGCCGAGAACCTGGCAGTGGCCGCCGCCCAGCTGGAGCAGCAGGCCGGCTGCCCGGTCTACCCGCGGTTCCTGACCGATCCGCGGTGGCACGACGGCCTGCCGGCGGGGATCGCGGTGGCCAGCTACCTGCTGGCGCCGGGATACTTCGCCGCCCGGCTGGCCGACCTGGCCCGGACCGAGCTGGGTGCGGACCGGGTCAGCGGGCCGATCGGAGCCCACCCGAACCTGGTCGAGGTGATCTGGGACCGGTACGCCGCGGCGGCCCGGACGCTGCGGCCGGATATCCGTGCCGGCCGGCCGGACCCGCTCGGGTAGACTTCCCTCCGCTCGCAGTTGCAGCACGCGGGTGCACGGCCAGGTAGCTCAGTTGGTACGAGCGACCGCCTGAAAAGCGGTAGGTCGGCAGTTCGATCCTGCCCCTGGCCACCAGCTGGCGCATCCCACGGCAGGTCACATCCCTGCGCAACCATGCGGCCGAACTTGCAACCGAATCCGGAGCGGCACCTCCCCCGCCCGGGATCTCCCGGATAGGGTCCGGCCCGTGAGCAGACCGGCGTGACCGCGCTCCCCGCCAGCACCCCGGGACCCGACGTGCTGCCCGCCCTCGCCCGCGCCAACCGGTTCCCCCGGCTGCGCTACATGGGTTCGAAGTACAAGCTGCTTCCGCACCTCGCCGCCGCCTTCGCCGAGGTGGGCGGCAGCACCGCGCTGGACGCGTTCAGCGGCTCCGGGGTGGTCTCCTACCTGCTCAAGGCGCAGGGCTACCAGGTCACCAGCAACGACTTCCTGCAGTTCCCCGCCGCGATCACCCGCGCCACCGTGGTCAACCACGCCACCCGGCTCAGCGGCGCCGACATCGACCGGATCTGCGGCCGGCCGGCGGACCGGCAGCACACCTTCATCCGCGACACCTACACCGGCGTCTTCTTCGACGACGACGACCTCCGCTTCCTGGACTCGGCCTGGTCGCACATCGACCGGATGACCGGGCACAAGCGCGCCCTCGCCATCGCCACCCTGGCGCTGTCGGCGGCCCGCAAGCAGCCGCGCGGGGTGTTCACCTTCACCGGCAGCCGCTACGACGACGGCCGCCGCGACCTGCGCATCCCGATCCGCCAGCACTTCCGCGAGCGGGCGGCAGACTACAACGCGGTGGTGTTCAGCAACGGGCAGCGCAACCGTTCCCTCAATCTCGACATCGCCGATCTCGACCCGGCCGGTTACGACGTCGTCTACCTCGACCCGCCGTACGCACCGCCCACCGACGACGCCGACTACATCAAGCGGTACCACTTCCTGGAAGGGCTGTCGTGCTACTGGCGCGGGCAGCCGATCATGCACGACACCGTGACGAAGAAGATCGCCAAGAAGTTCACCCCGTTCGCCTACAAAAACCGCATCGTCGACGCGCTGCGGGCGACGTTCGAACAGTTCTCCGAGAGCGCCATCGTGCTGTCCTACAGCTCGAACGCGCTGCCCGAGGCCGACGTCATCCGGGAGCTGCTGCTCGGGGTGAAGGAGGACGTCGAGGTGCGCCGCATCGACCATCGCTACCACTTCGGCACCCACAGCGCGGCCGAGCGCCGCAACGTCGACGAGTACATCTTCATCGCCCGCTGAGGCCACGTCCCACCCTGGACGAGTACCTGGCGTCGGCGCGGCAGCTCACCCCGCACGTCGACCGTGCAGCCGACCGCGGCGTCGGAGACGATCAGGTCTGCCGTCGCGAGCTGATACCCGGCCCGACCGATGAGTTCCGGACGGCTCGAACGTAGGTACTGGTGACCGTTACCCGACACCACGGATTGGACCGGCTGATGACCAGCACCACGGACACCTCCAGCGACGTCGCCGGAGTTCAGGACACCCTGGACCAGGTCTACCAGGCCTGGGCCGACAACGACGGGGCCGCCTTCGCCGAGCTCTACGCCGACGACGCGACGGTGGTGCTGCCGGGCACCTACTACCAGGGCAAGAAGGCCGTCGCCCAGCACATGGGCTCGGGATTCGCCGGGCCGCTCAAAGGATCCCGGGGCATCGACGAGCCGCTGTCCATCCGGATCCTCGGGGACACCGCCATCGTGGTGAGCAGGGCCGGCATCCTGATGGCCGGCGAGGACTCGCTGCCTGCCGAGCGGGAGCGCTACGCCACCTGGGTGCTGACCAGGCGGGCCGACCGCTGGCTGGTGGCGGCCTACGCAAACGCCCCGGCGCACTGATCTCCTCGACGCCGTCGGCACGTTCTCGGGGGCGTGCCGGCGGCGCCGTGCTCCGTCTCAGCCCGCTGGCAGGACCGGCGCCAGGTCGAAGCTGCGCAGTACCCGCGGGTCGGCGAACACGTCGTTGCGCCGGACCCGGCCGCCGACGATCTCGAGAACCTGCAGGGTATGCAGGTGGAATTCCGAGTCCGGTCCCCGGGAGTAGGCGGCGAAGGCCGGTTGGCCGTTCGCCTCGGTACGCACCGTGCGCCACGACGATCCACGCTGGCTGAACACCCGTTCCATAAACGCCCGGTAGTTCGGCACGCCGCGGTACCACAGGTCCACCGGCGGCATCTCGAGCAGAACGTCGTCGCTGAGCAGCTTCACGATGCCGGCCACATCACCCCGTTCGAAGGCCCGGACGTACTCGTCGATGATCGCCGGCACGTTCGCCGGACCGGTGAGCGCCTCGTCGACTATCGACTCCTGCCCCAGCCGCTCGCGGGCCCGCTGCAAGGCACTGTTGGCCGCGGCCACCGTGGTCTGCAGCACGCCGGCCGTCTCTTCGGCGGTGAACGCGAGCACGTCCCGAAGGATCAGCACCGCTCGTTGCTTGGGCGGCATCGTCTGGAACGCGGCGACCAGCGCCAGCCGCAGGCTTGACTGCGCCTCCAGGACCACCGCGGGGTCCGCGGCATAGCCGGCGGCCGGGATGGGTTCCAGCCACGGGATCTCCCAGGACGGGGCCAGTGGCGCCAGGGCATCCTCAGACGCCGGGCCGAGACCGGCCGGCAACGCCCGCCGTGGCCGGCTGCGGAGGGCGTCCAGGCAGAGGTTGGTGGCGATCCGGTACAGCCAGGTCCGCCAGGAGGCCCGCCGCTCGTCGAAGTCCGCGCGGCTGCGCCAGGCCCGCAGCAGGCATTCCTGGACAAGGTCCTCCGCCTCGGAGTAGCTGCCGACCATCCGGTAGCAGTGCGCGAGCAGTTCGGCACGGTGCCGAGCGAGCCCGAGTTCCAGGTTCTGTTCGGTGGTCACGGCAAGCATTCTTCCGCTGCCGGTGCGTCCGGTCGCTCTTGGACAGCTACCGGCTGGGAGCGGCCTACCGGCTGAGCGCGGCCTACCGGCTGAGCGCGGCCTACCGGCTGGGCGCGGCCTACCGGCTGGGCGCGGCGACCGTCCGGGCGCGGGCCTCCATCCGGACGTAGAGCAGCATCGCGGCCACCGTGGTGCCGACGAACCCGGCGGCGAACAGCCAGGTCAGCGGGTTGCCGGAATCGAACTCCCGGTACGCCCGCACTCCGGCGATCAGGATCAGCACCAGCATCACGCAGGCGACCTGCAGCAGCACCCGGGCCGCGCTCCAGCGCCGCTCCCGGGCCGCACCTAGGCCGGCGAGGCCGAGGGCGAAGATCGCGCCGAGCATCCGCGCGGTCAGCGGTGTCAGCTGCCACGGCCAGAAACTGATCGCTTGGTGCGGAAAGAGGTAGAGGTAAGCACTCATCGCCAGCGACAGGGCACCCGCGACCACGATGGAGCCGGCGGCAACCGGCGGCAGCAGCACATCGTTCCCGCCGGTGCTCGGCGGGTACTCCCGCTGGTTGCGGACGAAGGCGGCGAACACCAGGAACGGCGTGCTGAAGTACAGCCCGACCCATAGCCAGAACGCCAGGTTGCCGTGCAGGAACCGGCCCCAGTGCAGGATCGTCGTGATGCCCATCAGGCTGGCGAAGGTGCCGACCGGCAGGAAGCCGCCGGCGACCGTGTGCCACTGCCGGGCCCGCACCACGCGGAGGAAGAAGTAGGCGCCGCCGAGGTACACCGCGCCGAGCACCATCGCCGACATGCTGGGCTTGATCTGCCACGCGAACAGCCGCTTGGTGTCGCTGGGCCACGGGTACAGCACCGCGTAGGCCAGCACCAGGAACGGGATGATGACGGCGGCGAGCACCCGGGTCGGCGACAGGACCCGGTCGGTGCGCGGTTGCGACCCCGCCATGACCAGCAGACGGTACTCGCGATCCGTTCCGCTGTCGCTGCCTATCGGCGCAGCCCGCGGCGCATCCCGACAAACGATCCGTTTCGGCGAGTCAGGAGCTGGTGACCGAGACCGGAGCGCCGTCCGCGGTGAGCAGTACCCGGCCACCGAGCGGCGCGGCCAGTTGCACCGTGACCGTCCGTCGGTAACCCATGGCCTCGCACGCCACCACCACATCGCCTTCCGGCTGCGGTTCAGCCTGCTGCTTTCCCACCTGCCGCACCTCGATCACCACCGCCGTGGCGGACTCCTTCGCGCTGGCGGCGTACTGGGCGCCGCAGGGCCCCGGATTGTCCGGGCCGCCGGTGAAGTCGTAGGACACCGTCCGGCCATCCGGCTGCAGGGCCGCACCGAGGGAGTTCGGGTTCTGCGCCCAGTCCGGCTGGTAGGGCCACAGTGCCGGAGAGTCGACGGCCAGCACCCACGCCGGATCGCGGACCCCGTCGATGCCGAACCGCCAGGCCGGCAGCCGGCGCAGGCCGCGGTCGGTGCCGAACTCGACCCGGCCCAGCGTGGCCGAGACGATCCGAAGCCGGGTGGTCGAGGTGCTGTCGGGCCAGGCGGTGGCACGCAACCGGTCGACCGCCTCCCTGGCCGGCACCACGGGGTAGCCGTCCACGGTCGCCGGCCCTGCCGGCAGCGTCACTGCCACGTCGAAGGCACCGGCGCCGTAGGCGTCCTTGTCCCCGCTGCCGGTGAATCCCGAGGACGGATCGCGCACCAGGCCGTAGACCAGCACCAGTGGCCTGGGGTCGGCATCGGCCGGGAAGGAGCGCCAGCGGGCCAGCGCGGCGGCCGGCTCGCCGCGCGGTGTCACCACCTCGCCTGCTCCGGTCCGGCCGGACCCGCAGCCGGCCAGCGGAAGGGCGAGCGCGGCCAGCAGTGTCGCCAGCAGCATCCGGTAGCCGGACCTGCCCCTGGTCCCCGACGCCGGCCTGCGAGCCATGGTCACCTCCGTTGTCAGCAAGAAGACGCCGACCGGGGACGATCCGTTGCATACCGCCGGATTCGTTGCCCACCCGTGACCCGTGCGGCCCGAATGGAAAGCACTGGCTGCGATCCGAGACAATGGAAATCGAAGACCACTCCATCCGACAGGGAGAGCCGTGAAAACCGCCGAGGTACGCCAGCGCTTCGTGGATCATTTCGTCCGCCACGGGCACGAGCTGGTCCCGGCCGCACCGCTGCCCTTCGACGATCCCAACCTGCTGTTCGTCAACGCCGGCATGGTGCAGTTCGTGCCCTACTTCACCGGCCAGCTCGAGCCGCCGTGGCCGCGCGCCACCAGCGTGCAGAAGTGCGTGCGCACCCTCGACATCGAGGAGGTGGGCAAGACCACCCGGCACGGCACGTTCTTCCAGATGAACGGCAACTTCAGCTTCGGCGACTACTTCAAGGAAGAAGCGATCCGGATGGCCTGGGAGCTGTCCACCAGCTCCGTGGCCGACGGCGGCTACGGCCTGGACGGCGACCGGATCTGGGCCACGGTCTACCTCGACGACGACGAGGCGATCGACATCTGGCACCGCTCGATCGGGCTACCGATGGATCGCATCGTGCGGCGCGGCAAGGCGGACAACTTCTGGTCGATGGGCATTCCCGGGCCGTGCGGTCCGTGCAGCGAGCTGTACATCGACCGCGGTCCCGACTACGGAGCCGAAGGCGGCCCGGAGGTCGACGAGGACCGGTACATGGAGTTCTGGAACCTCG
>NZ_DATINC010000152.1:0-7487 GCF_035474675.1 Jatrophihabitans sp.
CCTGCTGGACAAGGCCCGCCCGCAGCTCAAGCAGGACGTCGAGGACCTGACCGGGCTCGCCCAGACCCTCAACGCCGGCAACACCACCGTGGACGGCATCCTGCAGCGGTTCCCGAACAAGATCGCCACCCTGACCCGGACTGCCACCTACGGCTCGTGGTTCAACTTCTACCTGTGCTCGATGGAGGGCAGCGTCACGCTGCCCGGCAACGTCACGCTGACTCCGGGGCTGCCCTCCCCGTTCCCGCCGGCGAGGTGCTCCTAGATGGCCGGGACGCTGCGGACTCGCCGCGCCGCGCCGCGCGGGCGCTCGTTCGCCTCCCGCAACCCGACCACCATCGGCGCGATCGGGCTGGTGGTGATCGCGGTGCTGCTGTGGGCCGCCTTCAACGCCGCGAAGCTGCCTATCATCGGCGGCGGCACCCAGTACTCGGCGATCTTCTCCGAGGCCTCCGGCCTGGTGCCCGACGACGAGGTCCGGATCGCCGGCGTCAAGGTCGGCACCGTGACCGGGGTGTCGCTCAACGGCCCGACCGCGCACACCGTCAAGGTGTCCTTCCGGGTCAAGCACGCCTTCGTCGGCGACCGGACCGAGGCGATCATCAAGATCAAGACCGTGCTGGGCCGCAAGTACCTGGAACTGGACTCCCAGGGGGTGGCCAAGCAGGACCCGGACCGGCAGATCCCGCTGAGCCGCACGCTCACCCCGTACGACGTCTACCCGGCCTTCTCCGACCTGACCAAGACCGTCGGCTCGATCGACACCAAGGCGCTGGGACAGTCGCTGGAAACCATCGCCCAGACCTTCCGTGACACCCCCGCCTCGGTCCGCACCACCCTTGACGGCCTGTCCCGGCTCTCGCGCACCATCTCCTCCCGTGACGAGGCGCTGCGCACCCTGCTGGCCCGGGCCAACCAGGTGACCGGGGTGCTCGCCGACCGGGACGCCGAGATCGCCAAGCTGCTCACCGACGGCAACCTGCTGCTGAGCGAGCTGAACGCCCGGCGGGAGGCGATCCGGACGCTGTTCCTGAACACCTCGGCGCTGTCGCTGCAGATCTCGGGGCTGGTCAGCGACAACTCCAAGACCCTCAAGCCCGCCCTGGACCAGCTCAAGGGCGTGCTGGACGTGCTGGAGAAGAACCTGGACAACATCGACCGCGGCCTGGCCCTGCTCGGGCCGTTCTACCGGGTGTTCGCCAACACCCTCGGCAACGGCCGGTGGTTCGACACCTACATCCAGAACCTGTCGGCGGGCGGCCTGCTCGGCACCTACACAGGGGTGGGCCAGTGAGCGCGACCCGGGCGATGCCGCGGCAGCTGTCCCGGCTGGTGGTGGCGGCGATCCTGGCCGCGGTGGTGCTGGGCACGGTGGTGTTCGTGCTGCTGCCGGGCCAGACCAAGACCGTGCAGGCCCGCTTCGAGCGCGCCGTCGGCCTCTACACCGGTTCCGACGTCCGGCTGCACGGCATCAAGATCGGCTCCATCACCAAGGTCACGCCGGACGGCGACGGGGTGCTGGTCCGGATGACGTACGAGAAGAAGATCAAGCTGCCGTCCTACCCCGACGACGCCAAGGTGGTCCGGGCGGCGATCATCCCGCCGTCGCTGGTCTCCGACCGCTACGTCCAGCTGGCCGACTTCGACTCCTGCACCACCGGCTGCCCGGTGCTGGCCAGCGGCGCCGCCATTCCGATGAACCAGACCGCGGCGCCGGTCGAGCTGGACGACATCTACGCCGCTTTGGACAAGCTGAACGTCGCCCTCGGCCCGCAGGGCGCCAACTCGACCTCGCTGAGTGCCAAGGGCCCGCTGTCGGACCTGATCGACGTCGGGGCGGCCAACCTGGACGGCAACGGCGCCGCGCTCGGCAGCACGGTGGCCGACCTCGCCAAGGCGGTCAAGACGCTGGCCGCGGGCCGGGAGGACCTGTTCGGCACGGTGAAGAACCTGCAGGTCTTCACCGACGCGCTGGTGGCCAACGACGCCCAGGTGCGCGCCTTCAACACCCAGCTGGACCAGGTGAGCGCCGCCCTGGCCGAGGAGCGCGGGTCGCTGGCCGCGGCGCTGAAGAACCTGACCGCCGCGCTGCGCGACATCGCCGGCTTCATCCAGTCCAACGGCGACGCCATCCACACCGACGTCCGCGAGCTCAAGGACGTGGTGGCGACGCTGAACAAGCAGAAGGCGGCCCTGAACGAGGTGCTGGCGGTCGCCCCGGTGGCGCTGGAGAACCTCAACCACACCTACAACCCCAAGTCGGGCACCCTGGACACCCGGGACAACCTCGGGGGGCTGGCCAACCCGTTGGACCCGGCGGTGATCTGCTCGGCCCTGAGCGCGACCAAGAACCTGCCGGCCAGCGGCACCATCGCCGACACCTGTGCGGCCATCGCCAAGGTGATCGGTGGCCTGCCGCCGCTCGGCGGGACGCCCGGCCTGCCGCCGATCGGCCTGCCCCCGTTGGGTGGCCCGTGATGGCGGGCGTGCTGACCGGCCGTCGTCCGGCGCGGTCCCGGCCCGGCCGGCTGGCCCAGGCCGGAGCACTGGCGCTCGCGGGGGTCCTGGCACTGTCCGGCTGCGGCTTCCACGGCCTGTACTCCGCGCCACTGCCCGGCGGGGCCGACCCGGGCAGCCACCCGTACCGGGTGCTGGTCGACTTCGCCGACGTGCTGGACCTGGTGCCGCAGTCCTCGGTTAAGGTCAACGACGTCACCGTCGGCAAGGTCGAGTCGGTCTCGCTGGTGGGCTGGCAGGCCCGGGCGCAGGTGGTGGTCAACGGCGACGTGCGGCTGCCGGCCAACGCCTACGCCCGGATTCGGCAGACCTCGCTGCTGGGCGAGAAGTTCGTGTCGCTGTCCTACCCGCCGGACGGCGAGGTGAGCGACCCGGTGTCGCTGGCCCAGGCGCCGCACCCGGGCTACGCCTACCCGCACATCGGCATCGGCCGGACCGGGTCCACCCCGGAGCTGGAGGCGGTGCTCGGCGCGCTGTCGCTGCTGCTCAACGGCGGCGGGCTGGAGCAGATCAAGACCATCACCCACGAGCTGAACCAGGCGCTGAGCGGGCATGCGGGCGACGTGCGCAGCCTGCTCACCCAGGCCACCGTGCTCACCACCAGCCTGAACACCCAGAAGGGCAGGATCCTCGAGGCCATCGACAACCTCGACGTGCTGGCCCGCACGCTCAACAACCAGAAGCAGGTGCTGGCCGGCGCGCTGGACACCATGCCGCAGGCGGTGAAGATCCTCGCCGACGAGAAGTCGCAGTTCGTCACCCTGCTGAAGAGCCTGGACAACCTCAGCACGGTCGCGGTGCAGGTGATCGATGCCTCCCAGGACAACTTCGTCTCGGCACTGGAGAGCCTGGACCCGGTGATGACCCAGCTGACCCAGGCCGGCGAGGCGCTGCCGAAGTCGCTGGAACTGCTGGCCACCTACCCGTTCCCGCGCACCTCGGTCAACGGCATCCGCGGCGACTACACCAACCTGTTCCTGACCGCCGACCTCAACCTCACCCACCTGCTGGACAACCTGCTCACCCTGCCGAAGGTCCCCACGCCGGCCGGCAGCCTGCCACAGCTGGGCGGTGACCAGCCGTGATCCGCAGATCGACCAAGATCCAGCTGCTGCTGTTCGTGGTGCTCTCGCTGCTCGGCATGAGCTACGTCGGCTTCAGCTATGTCGGGCTCGGCGCCAGCCTGTTCGGGCCCGCCGGCTGCACGGTGAGTGCCAACTTCCCCGACTCGGGCGGCATCTTCACCGGCGCCGAGGTCACCTACCGCGGCGTCACGGTCGGCCGGGTGGGCCAGCTGCACCTGCTCGACTACCCCGGCCCGGACGGCCGGCAGGTCCGGGGGGTGCGGGTGGACCTCGCCCTTCGCGACTGCGCCAAGCCGGCGATCCCGGCCGACGCCCAGGCCTACGTCTCCGACCGCTCGGCGGTGGGCGAGCAGTACGTCAACCTGGAACCGTCCAGTGCCCGAGGGCCGTACCTGCGCGACGGCGCGGTGCTGGGCAAGCCCGGCAAGGTGCCGATCGCCACCCAGGTGCTGCTGCAGAACCTCGACGACCTGGTCTCGGGCATCGACTCGGCCAAGCTCAACACGGTGATCACCGAGCTGGGCGCCGCCTTCGGCGGCCGCGGGCCGGACCTGCAGGCGTTGCTGGACTCCGGCGACCAGCTGCTGGCCCGGGCCCGGCAGGCGCTGCCGGAGACACTCAGGCTCATCGACAACGGCCAGACGGTGCTCAAGACCCAGCTGGACTCCGGGCCGGCCATCCGGGGCTGGGCGCGCAACCTCAACCTGCTGACCGCACAGCTCAAGGCCAGCGACGGCGACCTGCGGGCGCTGCTGGGCGACGGGCCCGCCGAGCTGGACACCGTGCGCCGGTTCCTGGCCGGCAACCGGTCCGACCTGGACCTGCTGCTGGCCAACCTCACCTCGGTCAACCAAGTCATGGTGTCGCACCTGGACGGCATCCGGACCATTCTGGTGATCTACCCGGCGGCCGTGGCAGGCGGCTACACCGTCACCCCCGGCGATGGCACCGCGCACTTCGGCGTGGTGCTCAACGTCGACGACCCGCCGTCCTGCCGGACCGGCTACGAGGGCACCCGGATTCGCAAGCCCTCGGAGACCGGCCCGAGCACGATCAACACCTCGGCCCGGTGCGCGATGCCGCGCGGCTCGGTGACCAGCGTGCGCGGCGCGCAGAACACGCCGGGCGGCGATCCGGTGACCACCGGCGGTGGGAGTACCGTCTTCCCGCGGGCAGTGCCCCAGCCGACCACCGTCCAGCTCGGCGGCTCGATGGCCGGAGCCGGCCTGCTGGCCGACAACTCCTGGCTGCCGCTGCTCACCGGTGGCCTGCGCTGAGCGCTGACCCGGGCACTGCGGCCGAGATCGAGGAGTAGCCGATGACCCACCCGTCGCGGGCCGGTCTGCCGCGCGCCGTGCTGCCCGGGTTGACCGTGGCAGTGGCCGTCCTGCTGGTGGTGGCGGCCGTGCTGGGCGTGCTGCGGCTGACCCGGCGCGCTGACGGTGCCGCCGGGCTCAGCTCCGACGAGCAGGCCGCGGTCAACGCCGCGCGCCAGGAGACGATCAACCTGCAGACCTACCGCCGGGCCAGCTTCGACGCCGACTTCGCCGCGGCGCTGGCCGGCCTCACCCCGACCAAGGCCACCCAGTGGCAGGCCAACAAGGCCACCCTCAAGACCAAGCTCACCCAGCTCAAGCAGGACGCCGGCGCCACCGTGTCCGGTGCGGGGCTGGTCAGCTTCGACGGCAAGACCGCGGTCGTGGTGGTGGCCTCGGACACCCTGCGCATCGACGCGGCGGGCAAGACCACCACGGCGGCGCAGAACCGGTCGCTGGTGAGCATGAAGTGGATCGGCGGCAAGTGGCTGATGGACGATCTGCAGTCGGTGTCGGTGTCATGACCGAGCTGACCCCCACCGACGGCCAGCCGGCCGAGGAGGCCGGCCCGGCGGCTGCCCGGGTTCGGCCCGGCCCGCGCCCGAGTCCGGCCCCCTCGCCGACCGCGCGGGCCCGTCGCAGCGCCGCCGGGGCACCGGACGGGCTGCGCCGGCCCCGTCCCACCCCGTTCCCGCCGGCCGCCGACGGGCCGGCCACGGACGAGCCGGCAGCGGACGGGGCGCCGGCAGCGGGCCCAGTGCCGGCGCCGGACGCCGGGCCGGTCCGCGACGCCACGCTGGCTCACAATCCCGGGCCAGCTCGCGACGCCGCGCCAGTCCGCGACGCTGCGCCGGGGGAGGCCACCGGCGCCCCAACCACTCCAGCCGACCCGGCCGTCCTCCTCGAGCCAGCAGAGCAGGCCGACCGGTCCCCATGGCGAGCCCGGACCGGCCTGGTGGCGGTGCTGGCGGTGCTGCTGCTGGCGCTGGCCGGCCTGGACGGCTGGCTGGTCACCCACCAGCCCGGATCCGGCTCCCGGTCCGAGCGCGACCAGGCCCTGTCCACCGCCAAGACCGCGGTGCCGGCGATCCTGTCCTACGACTACCGGCACTTCGACTCCGACGTCAGCACCGCCCGGGGCCGGCTGACCGGCCGGGCGGTCACCGACTACGTCCAGGCGATGAGCAAGACCATCAAGCCGACGGCCGCCAAGGTGCACGCGGTCGTGCAGGCCCAGACCGACGGCGCCGGCGTCGAGGCGGTGTCGGCCGACGGCAAGCAGGTCACCGTGGTGGTCTTCGGCGAGCAGAAGGTCACCAACACCTCGCTCAGCCAGCCCCGGATCGACCTGTTCCGGGTCCGGGTCACCCTGGACCGGGTGGACAACCAGTGGCTGGTCTCGAAGTTCGACCAGATCTAGCTGGCCGGCAGTACCCCGCGCCACGGTTCGACACCAAGCCTGCGCACCCGGTCCGCCTCGGGCCTGAGCAGGCGGTCACCCAGGCCCTGAGTAGGCGGTCTCGCAGGGCCCGTATCGGCGGCCGGACCGGCCCGGCGAGCGGCCGGGCCACGCGCGGGAGCCCGGGGATGCTTGACGGACGGCAGCGGGCAGGGCACCCTACGTGCACTGCAGGAAAGGCCCGCCGGGGCATTGACTTACCGAAGTTCCGGCTGGAATCCTTGGCCGCAGACGCGCTCGGGCTGCTCGTTCCCGACCGCAGCAGTGCCACCGTCAGGGGTGGCCTGGACAGGTGTGCCGATCTCGGCTAGACTGCTAATTTGCGCTGCCCTCAAACAACTGTCGGCCCGTACAGGGTCTACTTCCTGCTGTCTCGGACGGAATGCATCAACCGGTTGAAACCGGGCCGCGCAACAGATCAGTAGCTGCTCCTGCTGCGGTTCGGCCCCAGCAACGCAGCGGTGGACCAAGTCCTCGGAAGGACGCATCTTGGCAGTCTCTCGCCCCGGTAAGTCCGAATCGCACGGCATGATCGGGGGCATTCCAGGCGCCCCTGTTCGTACCTCCTTCGCCAAGATCAGGGAGCCGCTGGAGGTTCCCAATCTGCTGGCCCTGCAAACCGAATCATTCGACTGGCTGATCGGCAACGCCGCCTGGAGAGGGCGGCAGGCTGCCGAAGCCGAGTCCACGGGGATTGCCCCGGTGTCGGGTCTGGAGGAGATCCTCGGCGAGATCTCGCCGATCGAAGACTTCTCCGGCTCCATGTCGCTGTCCTTCTCCTCGCCCCGCTTCGAGGACGTCAAGGCCTCCATCGAGGAGTGCAAGGACAAGGACATGACCTACGCGGCCCCGCTGTTCGTCACGGCGGAGTTCACCAACAACACCACCGGCGAGATCAAGAGCCAGACGGTGTTCATGGGCGACTTCCCGATGATGACCCGCAAGGGCACCTTCGTCATCAACGGCACTGAGCGGGTGGTGGTCTCCCAGCTGGTGCGCTCGCCGGGCGTCTACTTCGACCGCAGCCTGGACAAGACCTCCGACGTCGACGTCTTCTCGGTCAAGATCATCCCCAGCCGCGGTGCCTGGCTGGAGTTCGACATCGACAAG
>NZ_DATINC010000153.1:0-12764 GCF_035474675.1 Jatrophihabitans sp.
TCGATGAAGTTGGCGCCGCCGCAGTACCAGACGTAGTTGAGCTGGGTGCCGGCCGGGTTGCGCAGGTTGATCGTGAAGCAGTGCGGGTAGCTGCCGCCGGAGAGGTTGACGAAAACCTTCTGCCCGGCAGCGCCGGTGAAGGTCAGGTCGGCGACCTGGCCGAGGCTGGTGGTAGCGGTGTGTGCGATGCCGTCAGCGTTGACCGCCGTGCTGGCGTCGGCCGCGACGGTGTTGATGGCCACGGTGACGCTGCCGGTGTCGGTGCCGGGTGGGTCGATGTGCAGGCTGTAGGTGCCGGCGGCGGGCAGTGTGGTGGTGTCGATGAAGTTGGCGCCGCCGCAGTACCAGACGTAGTTGAGCTGGGTGCCGGCCGGGTTGCGCAGGTTGATCGTGAAGCAGTGCGGGTAGCTGCCGCCGGAGAGGTTGACGAAAACCTTCTGCCCGGCGGCCCCGGTGAAGGTCAGGTCGGCGTTCTGCCCGGAGACGGTGGTGACCGTATTCGAGCTGCCATCGGCGCTGACCGGGATGCTGAAATCAGTGACGATTGTGCTGACTGCGACGCTCACGCTGCCGGTGTCGGTGCCGGAGGGGTCGATGTGCACGCTGTAGGTGCCGGCGGCGGCGAGGGTGGTGGTGTCGATCGTGGCGCTGCCGCCGCAGTACCAGACGTAGTTGAGTTGGGTGCCGACCGGGTTTCGCAGGATGATCGAGAAACAGTTGGGATAACTGCCGCTAGAGACGTTGACGAAGACCTTCTGCCCGGCGCTGCCAGTGAAAGTGAAATCGGCGACCTGCCCCAGGCTGGTGGTGACGGTGTGCGAGCTGCCATCGGCGCTGACCGGGACGTTGAGATCGGCCGCGACGGGTTTGATAGCGACGCTCACGCTGCCGGTGTCGGTGCCGGACGGGTCGATGTGCACGCTGTAGGTGCCGGCGGCGGGCAGTGCAGTGGTATCGATGATGGCGCTGCCGCCGCAGTACCAGACGTAGTTGAGCTGGGTGCCGGCCGGGTTGCGCAGGATGATCGAGAAGCAGTTGGGGTAGCTGCCGCCGGAGACGTTGACGAACACCTTTTGCCCGGCGGCGCCGGTGAAGGTCAGGTCGGCGCTCTGCCCCAGGCTGGTGGTGACCGTGTGCGAGCTGCCGTCAGCGTTCACCGCCGTGCTGGAGTCGGCCGCCACGGTATAGACGGCGACGCTCATGCTGCCGGCGTCGGTGCCGTATGGATCGATGTGCACGCTGTAGCTGCCGGCGGCCGGCAGTGCGGTGGTGTCGATGTAGGTGGCGGCCCCGCAGAACCAGACGGCGTTGAGCTGGGCGCCGGCCGGGTTGCGCAGCAGGACCGAGAAGCAGGTGGGATAGCTACCGCCGGAGACGTTGACGAAGACCCGCTGACCAGCGGTGGCGGTGAAGGTCAGGTCGGCGTTCTGCCCCAGGCTGGTGGTGACCGTGTGCGAACTGCCATCAGCGTTCACCGCCGTGCTGGAGTCGGCCGCCACGGTATAGATGGCGACGCTCACGCTGCCGGCGTCGGTCCCGTATGGATCGAGGTGCACGCTGTAGCTGCCGGCGGCCGGCAGCGTGGTGCTATCGATGTAGGTGGCGGCCCCGCAGAACCAGACGGTGTTGAGCTGGGCGCCGGCCGGGTTGCGCAGCAGGGCCGAGAAGCAGTTGGGGTAGCTGCCGCCGGAGAGGCCGACTAGCACCCGCTGACCAGCGGTGGCGGGAAAGGTGAAATCGGCGGCCTGCCCCAGGGCGGTGCTGACGGTATGTGAACTGCCATCAGCATTGACCGGGACAACAGCGTCAGCTGGCACGGTATAGACGGCGACGGTGGCGCTGCCGGTATCCGTACCACCGGGGTTGAACACCAGGGTGTAGCTGCCGGCTTCGGTCAGCGTGGTGGTGTCGATGTAGGCGCTGGCCGAGCAGGCTGACGTGCTTGCCGTGCTCGTTCGGCTCGGGTTGAGCAGGGTGACGATGGCGCAACTGGTGGCGCGTGCGGTGTTGCCGGTGATGCTGACGTACACCCGCTGCCCGGCGGTTGCGGTAAAGGTCAGATTGGCGCTCTGCCCGATGCCGGTGGTGACGGTTTTGGGCGTGCCGTCGGTGGTAATGGGGCTGGTGGAGTCCACTACCAGGTTCAACGTTATCGGCAGCGAGCCGCCGCTGCCATTCGTGGAAAGGGCCACGGTGTAGCTGCCGGCCGTCGGCAGCAGTTGGTCGAGGTAGTTGTTGGTAGCCGCGCAACTGTCCGAGCCGATCGTCACGCCGTGCGGGTCGTAGATGGCGAGCGTGCCATTGCAGGATGGGACGCTGGAGGTGCCCTCTTGCACGAACAGATGGCTATTCGCGGACGCGTCGAAGACGGCCAGCGCGACATGCCCGGAGCCGGAGGTTGCCAGCGTCACGGCGCCCGGCAGCGTCACCCGCTGACCGGTGTCGAGGGTGCTGGCCGCCAGTCCGGCAGGCAGCACGTACAGGTCCGCCGTGCTGGTGGCCGACCCGGCCGGGGTGGAGAGCGTGACCTTGCCGGAGCCGACCGCGTTCTGCGGAACGGTGACGGTGAGGCTGCTCGCGCTGGCCGCGGTCACCGGCGCCCGGGTCTGGTTGATCTGCACCACGTCGCGGGCCGGGTTCGGGTCGAAGTGGCTGCCGCTGATGGTGAGGATCCCGCCGAGGCCGACCTGGCTAGCGCTGAGGCCGGTGATCGTGGGTGCCTGGCCGGGCGGATCCACGGTGAAGCTGGGCCCGGTTGCCGTCACGCCGCCGACGGTGACGGTGACCGGCCCGCTGACCGCGCCGGACGGCACGGTGACGATGAGCGATCCTGGTGCCGCCGAGCTGACCGCCGCGGTGGCGGCGCCGAAGCTCACCTGGTCGTTCGAGGGGGTGCTGCTGAAGTTGGCGCCCCGGATGGTGACCGTGCTACCCGGAGTCGCGTGCTGCGGAGTGACGCTCAGAAGCTGCGGGCCGGTGCCGGTGCTGGGCGTGGTCGCGGTCAGGTTGCCGGCCGCGTCGTAGCTGTGGGTCACCGAACCCACGCCCGGCTCGCTTGCCCCTACCAGGCGTCCCAAAGCGTCATAGCTGTAGGTCACCGAGCCGGCCGCGGGCAGCGGAAGAGGGGCGGAGGTGGCCGGGCTCTCGAAGTTCAGCACCAAGCCGGCCACGACGATCAGGACTGCTGCATCACGCAGTCGGGCAACGGGACGGCGAGGGCTCATCGGAGCCTCCTAGTTCGCGAGCAGTGCCGGAACAAACGTGATCAGCTACCTGAGCAGGACCATCAAGTTAAACCAGGATGAGACGGGCAACAGTAGAGAGATGAAAGCACTGCCGTTCGGTTAAAACAAGATGTTTGAATGAAGCAGTTCGATCAATTGTTAAAAGGTTCGTTACAGTTCCTTTACGCCTCCTTCCACTCAACCGGTGGCTCCGAGATATCCGCCGTTCGATGGGCTGGGGCGTGCCGCTGCAGAGCATTCGTGCAGGCACCGAGGCCGGCGAATACCCGTCAGATGCGGCAGGTTCGCCACCATGAAAGGTTGAGCAGAAGGGCAAGGCGCGCTATTTCAAATAATATTTAAATGTTTTCTTCATTCGTCCTAGGTAATAAAGTTCCCACTCATGCCCCCTTCTTTTCCTGGCGAGGTATCCCGGCGAGCCGCGCTCTCGGCCGCGTTCGGTGCCGTCGCGGCGGGGGCGGCCGGCTGTACTACGTCACATGCCCGACCGGGCGCGGCGACCGCAACTGTCGCCGCTAGCACCGCCAGCACCGCGATACCAGCGGTCCTAACCGAGCCGTTCTACGGCCCGCACCAGGCCGGCGTGGTCACTCCGGCGCAGGCCTGCCAGTTGATCTCCGCCCTGGACGTGACCGCGACCGACGCGGCCGAGCTACGCCGGCTGCTTGACGACTGGACCGCGGCCGCGGCGCTGCTGACCAACGGCAAGCCGGTGCCGGCCCCGGCGGACCGGCTTGCACTCACCGACACCGGCGAGGCGGGAGATGCGTCACCGTCCCGGCTGACCATCACCATCGGCTACGGGCCGCGCCTGTTCGACGCCCGGTTCGGCCTGGCCCGTCGCCGACCCGTCCCGCTGGCCGAATTACCCCGGTTCGGCAACGACAATCTGCAACCGGCCTGGTGCGGCGGCGACCTGGTGCTGCAGGTCTGCGCAGACGACGCCCAGATCGCCTTCCACGCCCACCGGCAACTGCTCCGACTCTCCGCCGGCCTGGTCACGGTGCGCTGGTCGCAGTCCGGCTTCCGCGGCCCACAGCTCGGCGATGATGCCAAGCCGCTCACCCGCAATCTGTTCGGCTTCCACGACGGGGTCCGCAACCCGGCGCTCGACGACAGCAAAGCCTTGAACAACGTGGTGTGGGCCGGCGGCACGGACTGGATGGCCGGCGGCAGTTACCTCATCACCCGCCGGATCCTGCTGTTCACCGACGGCTGGGACGACGTGCCCGACGACCAGCAGCAGCGGATCATCGGCCGGGACAAGCAGTCCGGCGCGCCGCTGTCCGGGGGCAGCCTGACCAGCTCACTGAATCTGGCCGCTACCGCCGCAGACGGCAGCCCGGCGATCCCGCTCGACTCGCACGTCCGGCTGGCCTCGGCCGAGCTGAACGGCGGTGCGCAGATCCTGCGGCGCAGCTACGCCTTCTCCGACGGGTCGCCGCCCGGCATCCAGGCCGGACAGATGTTCTGCTGCTTCCAATCCGACCCACGCACCGGCTTCCTCCCGATCCAGCGCCGGCTCAGCCGCTCGGACGCGCTGAACACCCACACCCAGCACGTCGGCAGCGCGATCTTCGCCATCCCACCAGGCGTGCGAGCCGGCCAGAGCTGGTCAGCAGCACTATTCGGTCAAACCTGATCCGGCCGCCCGCACGGTGGGGCGCGGGCCGGTGGTCCGTCGAGCTCGGCCAAGCTAAGCCGATGTCGAATGCTCGGCTGTAGGACCGCTGTGCCCACGAAGCGCACACGTTTACCCGGCTCTAACCGGTCGTAGGACTGCCTCGCCACTCTTGCCCGATCGAGATTAGCCATAGAAAGTAGGGCGAAAGTGGGGCGGGTGGGACTCGAACCCACGACCCAGGGATTATGAGTCCCCTGCTCTAACCGGCTGAGCTACCGCCCCCTGCGCCATGCCGACCCAGGAACGCGGCGGTCGCGCGCCCGATATGAGCCGGCAGGAGCACCGATTGTCACATGCGCGGCGCGCCACCCTCCGCCGAGGTCGTGCCCACCCCAGCTCTCCCGATCACTCGGCGATCTGGCTGAGCGCCCGCAGCGACAGGAAGGTCAGCACCACCCCGGTCAGCCCGATGGTCAGCGCGCAGGCGCCCAGCGAGCCCCAGTGGATGCTCGGGAAGAGCACCAGATCGCGCAACCCGGTGATGACGTAGGTGACCGGGTTGAACCGGGCCAGCGTGCGCAGCGGCCCAGCCAGCAGTTCCAGCGGCACGAAGTTCGGGGTCAGGAACAGCAGCGGAAAGAACACGATGAACGAGGCGTTGGTGGTCTGGACGTTCTTGCTCTTCAACGCGATCGCCATCGCGATGCCGGCATAGGCCATGCCCCACAGCGCCGACAGCAGGATCAGCAGCACCACGCCGACCACGCCGGAACGCACCCGGGCGCCCAGCAGGAAGCCCACGAACAGCACCAGGGCCGACACCGCGGTCCCGCGCACCAGGTCGGCGGCCAGCCGCCCCCAGACGATCGCGGTACGCCGGATCGGTGCGGCCAGCAGCTTGTCGGTGTAGCCGATATCGATGTCAGTGACCATCGCCAGGCCGGACGTGACCGTGCTGACCGCGAACACCAGTGACACCGGCACCTGGAAGGCCACGTAGTGCTGACCGTGCAGGAACGGCGTATCGGGCGAGAAGATCTTGTTGACCTGCCCGATGTTGACGACCATGAAGAACACCGGGATGAACACCGCGGAGATGGTCGCCGCCGGCAGCCGGTAGATCTCCCGGACCGCCCGGCGGGCCAGCAGCAGGACCTCCCTCATGCCGCCGCCTCCGGGGTACCGCCCTCGATCCGCCGGCCGGTGGAGGCGAGGAACACGTCGTCGAGGGTCGGCCGGGCCAGCGAGACCGTGCCGGGCCGGATGCCGGCCTCGACCAGCAACCGCACCACGTCGGCCACCGCCGCCGCCCCCTCCCCGACGTACACCGCCAGCCCCTCGGCCGCGTCGGTGACGTGGTCGAGGCCCGGCAACGCGGCGAGCGCGTCCCGGGCGGCCTGGTGCTCGTCCGGGCGCAGCCCGACGGTGATCACGTCGCTGCCCAGCTTCGCCTTGAGCGAGTCCGGGGTGCCATCGGCGACCAGCCGGCCGTCGTCGATGATCGCCAGCCGCCGGCACAGCTGGTCGGCCTCCTCCAGGTACTGGGTGGTCAGGAACACCGTGGTGCCGGCGGCGTTGATCCGGCGCACCTCGTCCCACACCGTCGCCCGGCTGGCCGGGTCCAGCCCGGTGGTCGGCTCGTCCAGAAAGAGCACCTGCGGCTCGTGCACCAGCGCGGTCGCCAGGTCCAGCCGGCGCCGCATGCCGCCGGAGTAGGTCTTGACGGTCCGGTCGGCCGCCTCGGACAGCCCCACCAGCGCCAGCAGTTCGGCGCACCGGGCGGCCGGGCGCGGCACCCGGTACAGCCCGCACTGCAGCTCCAGCAGCTCGCGACCGGTCTGGCGCGGGTCGAGCCCGACCTCCTGCAGGGCCACCCCGATGCGGCGGCGGACCTCGGCCGGGTTCTTGACCACGTCCACCCCGGCCACCCGGGCCTGCCCGTCGGTGATCGGCAACAGCGTGCACAGCATCCGCACGATGGTGGTCTTGCCGGCGCCGTTCGGGCCCAGGAACCCGAACACCTCACCCCGCCGGACGCTCAGGTCGATGCCGCGGACCGCCTCGATGCCGGCCTGCCCGCGGCTGCCCCGGTAGCGCTTGACCAGCCCGCGCACCTCGATGGCGAACTCGGAATCAGTGTCCACATCGCTCCATCTCCCCGGCCCCGTCGGGCGCGGATGTCCAGTTGCGGGCTCGATGCTGGCAGCACCCTTTGACAAGCGGTGACCGCTACGGGCCGGCGAGTGCAGAGTCTGGCACCTGCAGCCCCCGCGCCGCCTCGGAATTGTTCCTGCCGCGCCAGTCCGACAGCTTTCGCCCGACCGGCACGCCATCCCGGGCGCCGGCAGGGTAGAAACATCGTGTGCAGCCGCATCCGGACCGCCCGCAGGGCAGCTGAGCCGTGGACCTCGACTCCGCTGCCGAGGAGCTCTACGGCGTGCCTGCCGAGGAGTTCACCGAGCACCGGACCCGGCTGGCGGCGCAGGCCAAGGCCGCCGGCGACAAGGCGCTGGCGGCGAGCATCGGCAAGCTCCGCAAGCCCGTGCAGGCCGCGGCCCTGGTCAACGAGCTGGTTCGCGCGGAGCCCGCCGAGCTGGGTGAGCTGACCGGGCTCGCCGAGCAGATGCGCGATGCGCACCGGCAGCTGCGCGGGCCGGAGCTGCGGGCACTGTCCGAGCAGCGCCAGCAGCTGCTGCAGCGGCTCACCGACCTGGTGCGCGATACCGCCGGGCAGGACGGCCGCACCGTCACCGAAGCGGTGCTGGCCCAGGTACGCGGCACCTTCGAAGCGGCGATCGCCGACGAGGGCGCCGAGGCGGCGGTGCTGTCCGGCCGGCTGACGACGGTGCTGTCCTACACCGGCTTCGGCGAGGTGGACGTCACCGACGCGGTGGCGGCACCGGTCCGCAGGCGGCACCTGAAGTCGGTTCCGGCCGGTGCCGATGCCGAACCCGTCGAGGCCGCCGAGGCCCCCGTAACCGCCGGCGAACGCCCGGCCGGCACCCGGGCCAAGCCCGGCTCGAAGCGTGCCGACACCGGATCTCCGGGCAAGCTCAGCAGCTCGGCCGAGGAGGCCCACGAGCGGCGCCGGCAACGTCACACCGAGCAGCTGCAGCGCGCCGAGGCCGAGCACGCCGAAGCGGTCCGGGCACTGGACTGGGCGCGCGAGGAGGCCGACCGGGCCGGGCAGCTGCACCAGGAGGCCACCGCCCGGGTGGAGCAGCTGCGCGCCGAGCTCGAACAGGCCCAGGAGCAGGCCTGGCGGACCGGACAGGCCAGCCGGGCCGCGGAACGGACCAAGCAGACCGCCGAGCAGGAGGCCGACCGGGCGGCGAGTGCCCTGCGGGCGGCCCGCGACCAGCTGGCCGACTAGCTGTTCTGAGCGCCGGGCTGCCGACCGGCTCGGGCGGAAACTGCCGGGCGGCTCAGCTCAGCAGCAGGGCCAGCTGCCGGGACTGCGCCACCAGCGTGCCGGCGCTGTCCCAGATCTCGAAGTCCTCCTCGTGGTAGCCCTCGATGAGGTACCGGGTGCTGACCCGGCAGGCCAGCCACCCCGGCGCCGGCCGGGCCCGCACGTGCACGCTCAGCTCGATCGTGGTGGAGACGAAGTGGCCCAGCTCGAACACCGCCGGCGCCGCCATGTCGACCAGCCCGGGCAGCGCCATGGTGTCGGGCTGCCGGCCGCCGGCCAGCCGCATCCAGAACTCAGCCTCGGCCCGGCCGCTCGGCGCGCCCTGCCGCCAGCCGGGCAGCCGCGGCACCCGGCACTCCAGCCGGCCGGTGATGCCGGGAGCGGTCAGGTCGGCCTCGCCCGGCAGCTCGCCGAACAGGTCCACGCAGTCGTCCGGAGCCGGCAGGGCGGGCGCGCTGCCGGTCACCAGGGTGGGCCCGTCGGCCTGGGACAGGTCGGCGAAGCTTGCCACCACCCGGACCAGTTCCTGCCCGCCCTGCAGCAACCGCGCGCCGCCGGTGGCCAGCGGCCGGCCGGACCGTCCGAGGTCGAGGAGGACCTCGGCTGGGCCGGGCAGCACCCGGCGCTGGTAGAACGCCGCCACCGCCAGCGGATCGGGCCTGTCCAGCGCCTGCCGCAGCGCGCGCAGGCAGACGCTCAGCACGTACCCGCCGTTGGCGTGCCCGCCCACGACTCCCCAGCGGTCGCTGATGGTCGCCTCGAAGCGGGGCCCGGTGCCGGTCACGGCGGTGTCGGCGTCGAACGGGTGGGAGTCGCTCACTGCTCGCTCACAGTGGCCGACGCTGCCCTAGCGGGTGCCGGCAGGCAAGGCGGTGACGCTGTGGGGTGGCCCACCCTGCAAGGATGGCGGGATGGACATGACCGGGTGGATCAGTGGACAGGTGTTCTTCCAGACCGTCGACCAGACGGAGGTCGAGCAGATCAATGCCTTCCTGACGTCCCGGGGCATCCTGTCCCAGGTGCTCACCCAGAGCGAGCACATGATGCTCGACCCGGCCGACCCGTCGGTGGGCGTCACCTCAGAGCGGTTCAGCATCGCCATCCAGCTCGGCGGCTTCCCGCAGGTGATCGGACCGGTGCTCAACGAGCTGCTCCAGCGCGCGCACGGTGCCGGCTGGGCGATCGAGGACGGCCAGCAGCCGTCCGGTGGCTGACCCGGGCCCTGACAGCCGGTGGTCAGCGCGGTTGCGCGGACCGGTTCGTCCAGACGTCGATCACGAAGTCGGAGTCGATGACCTGGGTCTGGCGGGGCAGGCCGAGGATGCTGTCCAGGATCCCGTGCAGGGTCTGGGTGTCGAGGATCCGCTCGGCGAACTCGTGCTGGTGGTGGCAGGCCAGCACGGTGGCGTCGCGGGCCAGGCTGTTGCGGGCCGCGGTGGCCAGTTCGGCCCAGGCCGCCAGGTCCAGCCGGTAGCCGACCTGGTGCAAGACGATCAGGTCGAACTTCTCCTCGGTCGGCCACTGCTCGGGCAGCTGCATCCAGCGCAGCTCGACGTTGCACAGGTGGCCGGCGCGGACCCGGGCCTTGGCCAGCGCGGGCCGGTTGTCGTCGGCGGCCAGCACCCGGTCGCTGCGCCGGGCCAGGCCCGCGGTCAGCTCGCCGGCTGCACAGCCCGGCTCGAAGGTGTTGCCGTAGCGCGGGTGGTTCAACGCGGACAGCAACAGGTCGCGCCGGCGTTCGGCCTGCCAGCCACTGCGCATGTGCCAGGGATCTTCGCACTGCCCGTACAGGGCGTTCAGCTGCTCGAGGTCGGTGGGCCTGGTAGTGGTGTCACTCGGGCTGATCATCATCGAAGGGTCGCCTCACCCCGTTGACCGGCCTCGGCAGGGTATGCGTCGCGAGGGCTGTCGAGTCCGGGAAGAACGGCTGCTGCTGAGCCGCGGATAAGAAAATATCAGTGATCGGGCGATCCGGCGCGTGGTCGGGGCAAATATCGCAGGATGCCGGTGGCCTGCGACAAGGCCGCGATGGGCCGGCGTTGGCGGCGGCGTAGGTTGACGGTGGTACGGCATTCGATCCGTGCCGGCCGGCTGAACCGCAGCGGCCCGTGCAGGCAGGCAGTCGGCTGTTCGACATCGTCCGCGCGGTGTCGTCGTTTCGAACCCCAGGCGCGGCCGGGGCCGGCATCGATCACCGATTCCACGGAGGTTGGCATGGCTGTAACCGCTTTTCAGGATCTGCCGCTCGCGGACTCCGACCGCTCCTGGGACGGCGACGCGGCGGAGAAACGGGTCCGGGCCTGGGCCGGCGCCGAGGACGAGCCCAACGACCGCTACCGGGATGCGCATGTCTGGTACGACGCCGACAAGAAGTCCAACTTCACCGGCTACAAGCTGCTGATCGCCGACGTGGTGGACGGCAAGCTGGTCGCCGTCCCCCGCGCGGTGCATGCGGCAGCGGCCGTGCTGCAGGGCTCGCGAGGCGGGATCAACCTGCCGGACAAAGACATCGACCGGGTGAAGAGCCACCTGGCCAAGTACTACGCCAAGCTGGACGAGACACCGCCCTGGGAGTGAGCAAGCCGTGCTGCCTGCCATTTGCCAGGGCCCGACGATCTCCGTACTGTGAGCCCGATCACAGCACTGGTCATCCCGTCGGACCGCGCCCCGGGCCTGGATTCCGGGGCACCGACAGGCCGTGCCGGTGCCCTGCGTGACGGAAGCACACGACCACGGGAGGCGTCATGCTCAACAGCTCAACGATCACCGCAAACATCCCTGCCAGCGATCTGCAACGGGCCCGGGACTTCTACGCCGACAAGCTCGGGCTGACCCCGTCGTTCGAGATGGGGGGCATGATGATGATCTACAAGACCGACGGCGGCACGATCTTCACGATCTACCAGACCGACTACGCCGGGCAGGCCGGCCACACCATCGCCCAGTGGCATGTCGAGGACGTCGACGGCGAGGTGCGCGACCTGAAGAGCAAGGGCGTCGTCTTCGAGCAGTACGACCTGCCCGGGGTGCAATGGCAGGACAACGTCGCCTCGATGGCCGAGATGGGCAAGGCGGCCTGGTTCAAGGACAGCGAGGGCAACATCCTCTGCATCGACGACGGCATGCCCGGCGACCTCTGACCGCCGGACAGCTCGGCTTCCCTCCGTCGCGGTCGGCAGTCGCCAGCCACCGGTCGATCAAGAAATCAGGTCGAAGGTGCAGTGCGTGCCGCTGGCAGTGGCCAGCTTGGCGTCGCAGGTGACGAGCGGCGCTGCCAGCTGTTCTGCGAGCGCGACGTAGGCGGCGTCATAGGCGGTGACGTTGTTCCGAAGCGACCAGATCCGGTCGAGCAACGGAGCCAGCGGCAGCCGCCGGACCGGCAGCCCGGCCAGGTGTCGAAGTGCGGCCGGGACCCGGCGTTGCAGCGCCGGATTGACCCGCACGAGTCCCCGAAGGGCCGATACCACCTCGACGTCCAGATGAGCCGGCGCGTAGAGCGCATCCCCGGTGGCGAGCCGGGCGACGACCGCATTCCGGCGCGGATCGTCGGCGAGATAGAACACCGCCAGGACTGAGGCGTCGACGACCGCGAGGCTCACGAGGCTTCGCGGACCTCCCGGACCGCGGCCACCGCATCCTCCAGCGTGACCGCACTGCCGGTCGCGGCCGGATACTCGGCCAGGTAGTCAGCCAGCCGGGCCACCCGAGCCGCCTCGCTCAGCTGATCGACCACGAAGGCGTTGAGGGACTGGCGGCGAGCGGCGGCCGCGGCAGCCAGCACGTCATAGACGTCGTCGGGGACGTCGCGCAGGTTCATCCGCTTCATGGTGCCATTATGGCACCCAAGGCCACCGCTCCGTGACGGCCGTTGCCGGCTCGTGTGTGACCAGTCGGTGACCACGCCAGCGGCGCTTGGCGCGGCTGTGGAGGTCGCACCTTCCCGGCCCCCTCTGGACTCGCGCCGAGGCTGTAAGGGGTCAGCCAGCCGCGACCAGGGCGCGCAACTCCTCGATCCAGGTGCCGGGATCGATGAAGTGGCCGCCGTCGGGATCCACGACCACCTTGGCGTCGGGGATGTGCGCACCCAGCCAGGCGGCGTGACCCGGCGAGATCTCACCGTCCCGGGCGCCGTAGCGGATGGTGACCGGTACCGCGATCTCGTCGAGGGAGAAGCCCCACCCGGCGAGGACCGCCAGGTTGTCGTCGACCCGGCCCCAGATTCCGGCGGTGAACCCGTCGCGCATCACGTCCACGAACTCCCGCACGGCCTCGGGACGCGCAAGCTCGGCGCCGGCCTGCTCGTCCCGAGCGGCATGCAGCTTCGCCCGGTCCAGCGCCATCCCCGCCAGCTTTTCCTCCGCCAGCCGCATCAGGTTCTCGTGCAGGGCACGCTCACCATCGAGCGCCCAGCCGAATTCCGCGACGCCCTCCGGGCTCATGCCGGCCCACCAGTCCAGACCCTCGGCCCCGAAGGGAGCGGAGC
>NZ_DATINC010000154.1:0-28217 GCF_035474675.1 Jatrophihabitans sp.
TGACTGTGTTTTGCACGCCCAGGCGTGCAAAACACAGTCATGATCGATCCAACAGCAACGCCTGCCGGAGCTGCCGCGCTACCAATTCCGGCGCTTCACGCACGACAACACTGGGAAACCGCAGCACCAGAGCATCCGCCAGCGACAGTTCGTTCTGCC
Source organism: Jatrophihabitans sp. (assembly GCF_035474675.1). Taxonomy (GTDB): domain Bacteria; phylum Actinomycetota; class Actinomycetes; order Mycobacteriales; family Jatrophihabitantaceae; genus Jatrophihabitans_A. The sequence continues at coordinate 160 of NZ_DATINC010000154.1, forward strand.
GGAGCTGGTCGTCCCACCATCGGGCGGACGTGCAGGTGGAGCGCTTCGTCCACCTCGACGACAACCAGACGACCGTCGCTACGTGCCACGTGGCATCCAGGTAACGTCTGCGTCCGGTGTGGTCCCTGCGTAGTTTCTGCTGTTCCGGCCGAGGCAATCGATGTCGACGGCACAGTTGGAGAAAGTCGATCTCACTGAGCGCGTCGGCCCCGCCGGCAATGTCTGCAATGGCGCTTCGGAGCGCAGCGCGGTGCCGCAGGTTGGGCACTGCCAGGAGTTCGTCGGCGATGCGGTCGGGACCGACCAGCCGCTGTTGGACCCCCGCCGCGAGCAGTCCGCATGCAGAGCGCACCTGGTCGCAACTGCCCGCCGCGCGGAGCAACGCGCCGGCGAGTTCCTGGCAGCGGTACTGCCGCCACCGACGGACCGGCCAACCCGAGCTGTAGTGCAGCATCACCGGGAACCCGGCAACCGGTCGCCCGGCCATGCCATGCGGTATCAGCACATGAATATCAGGGCGTTCCCAGCCCTGGAGTCCCGCGAACTCCATCGCGGTGAACGAGGTGAGCATGCCCCGGCGGCCGCAATTGACCAGTGCCACATGCCACCGCTCGTGCCTGGTCAACGGTCCGGCATGCAGCACGATCGCTCGGCCGAGCCGCTGCCAGCGCTTCGCGGCGAGGTTGGCCGAGACGCGTGACCGAGTCGCACCCCTGCGGAGGAGGTCTGGCACGGTCGTCACCGATCGGTCGTTCCGCAGCGACTCCGCACGCTGCGCGGATCCGGTAAGCATTCGTGCAGTCTGGTAGCCCTACCCGAGCGCGTACGGCCTCAGCCGCACTTTGTGGACAGGGATTGCGAGCGTGACTGAATTTCGAACGCCCTGGCGATCAAAATCCAGGCACGCTCGAGCAAAACAGGCACGCTCGAACGTGACCAGGCCCGCCCGGACGGACCGGACTAGTGGAGCGGGACGATGTCCGGGGCACCGAGCCGGGCGGCGTCGGCGGTGGCGTCGTCCGGCTGCTCCTGGGACTCGCGCTCGGCGGCCACCCGGGCCAGGTAGTGCTCCACCTCGGTCGCGACGTGCGCAGCATCCCAACCGAGGTACGGGGCCATCAGCTCGGCCACCACGGGCGCTGCCGCCACCCCCCGGTCCCACGCCTCGATCGAGGCCCGGGTGCGCCGGGCCAGCACGTCGTCCAGGTGCCGGGCGCCCTCATGGGTCACCGCGTACACCACCTCGGCGCGCAGGTAATCGTCAGCACCGGGCAGCGGTTCGGCCAGCGAGGGGTCGGCGGCGATCAGGTCCAGCACCTCGTGCACCAGGCTGCCGTACCGGCCGAGCAGGTGGTCGATGCGCACCACGTGCAGTCCGGACCGGGCGGCCAGCTGGTGGCGCTGGTTGCGCACCCCCTGCCAGCCCTCGGCGCCGGCCAGCGGGATGCGGTCGGTGACCGAGCCCGGCACCGGCGCGTCCATCGCCCGGACCGCCTCGTCCACCGCATCCCGGGCCATCACCCGGTAGGTGGTGTACTTGCCGCCGGCCACCACCACCAGGCCCGGCACCGGATGCCCCACCACATGCTCGCGGGACAGCTTCGAGGTCAGGTCGGACTCCCCCGACAGCAACGGCCGAAGGCCCGCGTAGACGCCCTCCACGTCGGCCCGGCTCAACGGCGCGGACAGCACCGAGTTCACCTGCTCGAGCAGGTAGTCGATGTCGCGGGCGCTGGCCGCCGGGTGCGCCAGGTCGAGGTTCCAGTCGGTGTCGGTGGTGCCGATGATCCAGTGCCGGCCCCACGGGATCACGAACAGCACGCTGGTCTCGGTGCGCAGGATGATGCCGGTGGCCGACTGCAGCCGGTCCCGCGGCACCACCAGGTGCACCCCCTTCGACGCCCGGACGTGGAACTGGCCCCGGGCGTCGGCCAGCGCCTGGGTCTCGTCGGTCCAGACCCCGGTGGCGTTGATGACCTGCTTGGCCCGCACCTCGAACCGGGTGCCGGTCTCCAGGTCCACCAGCCGGGCGCCGGTCACCCGGCCGGCCTCGCGGCGGAAGCCCACTACCCGGGTGCGGTTGGCCGCCAGCGCGCCGAAGGACACCGCGGTGCGCACCACCATCATGGTGTGCCGGGCGTCGTCGACCTGGGCGTCCCAGTACTGCACGGCACCGGTGAGCGAGTCCGGCGCCAGGCATGGCGCCTCCCGCAACGCCCGGCGCCGGCTCAGGTGCCGGTGGTGCGGCAGCCCGCGGGCGCTGCCGGCAGCGGTGCCCAGGGTGTCGTAGAGCAGCACGCCGGCCCCGACGTAGGGACGTTCCCACAGCCGGTGGGTCAGCGGGTACAGGAACGGCACCGGACGGATCAGGTGCGGCGCGATGTGCTGGATCAGCAGCCCGCGCTCGTGCAGCGCCTCGCGGACCAGGCCGAAGTCGAGCATCTCCAGGTAGCGCAGCCCGCCGTGCACCAGCTTGCTGGACCGGCTGGAGGTGCCGCTGGCCCAGTCCCGGGCCTCCACGATGGCCGTGGACAGCCCCCGGGTCACCGCGTCCAGCGCCGCGCCGGCGCCCACCACGCCACCGCCGACGATCAGCACGTCCAGCTCGGGTGCCGTCCGCATGGCGGTCAGGGCGGCGCTGCGGGCGGCCGGCGACAGGGCCCGGAAGGTCATCGGCCGCTGCCGGTCGGCGCCGGGAGAGCGGGCTCAGCCCAGGTCCACCCAGTCCAGGGTGCGCTCGATCGCCTTGCGCCAGCCGGCGTAGCCCTCCTGGCGCTGCTGGTCGCTCCAGGCCGGCGACCAGCGCTCGGCCTCGTTCCAGTTCGCCCTGAGTTCATCGGTGTCCTTCCAGAATCCGACCGCAAGTCCCGCCGCGTACGCAGCGCCCAGCGCGGTGGTCTCGGCGACCACCGGGCGGCTGACCGGCACCCCGAGGATGTCGGCCTGCAATTGCATGCACAGGCTGTTGGCGGTCACGCCGCCGTCCACCCTCAGCACGTCCAGGTTCACCCCGGAATCGGCAGCCATCGCCTCGATGACGTCGCGGCTCTGGTAGCAGATCGCTTCCAGGGTAGCTCGGGCCAGGTGGGCGCCGGTGGAGTAGCGCGACAGCCCCACCACCGCGCCGCGGGCGTCGGATCGCCAGTACGGGGCGAACAATCCGGAGAAGGCGGGGACGAAGTACGCCCCGCCAGTGTCGTCCACCCGCGCCGCCAGCGACTCGACCTCGGCCGCCGAGGAGATGATGCCGAGCTGGTCGCGCAGCCACTGTACCGCCGAGCCGGTCACCGCGATCGAGCCCTCCAGCGCGTACACCGGGCGGTCGCCGCCGAACTGGTAGCACACCGTGGTGAGCAGGCCGTGCTCGCTCCTCACCCGCTCGGTGCCGGTGTTGAGCAGCAGGAAGTTGCCGGTGCCGTAGGTGTTCTTGGCCTCCCCGGGCGCGAAGCACACCTGCCCGACGGTGGCGGCCTGCTGGTCGCCGAGCGCGCCGGTCAGCGCGACCCCGGCCGCCGGGCCCGCCAGCGCCACCTCGCCGTAGCCGGCGGGATCGGCCGACGGGCGGATCTCGGGCAGCATGGTGGCCGGGATGCCGAAGAAGGACAGCAGCTCGGCGTCCCAGTCGAGGCTGTCCAGGTCCATCAGCATCGTCCGGCTGGCGTTGGTGACGTCGGTGACGAGCGCGCCGCCGGTCAGGTTCCACAGCAGCCAGCTGTCGACGGTGCCGAACACCGCCTCGCCGGCCTCGGCCGCCGCGCGCACCCCGTCGACGTGCTCGAGGATCCACTGCACCTTGGCGGCCGAGAAGTAGGTGGCCGGCGGCAGGCCGGTCCGGGCCCGGATCACCTCGCCCCGGCCGTCGCGGTCCAGCGTGGCGGCGATCCGGTCGGTGCGGGTGTCCTGCCAGACGATGGCGTTGTAGTACGGCCGCCCGGTGCGGCGGTTCCACACCACCGCGGTCTCGCGCTGGTTGGTGATGCCCAGCGCCGCGATGTCGCCCGCGCCGAGCCCGGCACCGGTCAGCGCGGCGTCGAGGACGTCCCTGCTGCGCTGCCAGATCTCGACCGGGTCGTGCTCCACCCAGCCGGGCCGGGGCAGGATCTGGGCGTGCTCGAGCTGGTGCCGGGCCCGCTCGGTGCCACCGTGGTCGAAGATCATGCACCGGGTGCTGGTGGTGCCCTGGTCGATCGCTGCGACGAAGTCGGCCATCCGGCCCGAGTCCCTTCTAGGAGTGCCCGGCGACCTGCCGGGCGGCGCTGGCCTTGGCAGCCCGCCAGCCCAGGACGCCGAGCCAGCCGATGGCGGTGCCCAGTGCCAGCGACACCGCGGTCAGCAGCAGGTGCACGGTGAAGAAGCCGGTTGGCCCGTGCCGCCAGGACCGGTCGTCGGCCCAGATGTTCTTCAGGAACGTCGGCCAGATGATCCAGGACCAGACGCCGAAGCCGATCAGGAACCCCGATGTCCGCCTGGTCAGCCGCATGCCGCCATTATCCCGACCGGCCGCCGCCGGACGACGGGCCCGGCCCGGCGTTGACCGGGGCCGGGCCAGGCCGGTTAGCCTGTGCCGGTGCAGACACAGCCGGTGCGGGGGCTGGTGCAGCGCCGCCGGGCGGCCGGGCTGGCGCTCGCGACCGTCGTCTGGCTGAGCTGCCTGCCGGGCACGTCGAGCGCTACGCCGGTCGCCTCGCCGAGCGCCCCGAGGCCCACCTCGGCCGGTCGCTCCCCCAGCGCTCCGGACCCGCATCCGCCGGCCGGCGGCTGGTCGCCGGACGGCGCGGTACCCGGCGGTGAGCACCTGGCCAGCCGGGGCCTGGTCGCCCCGCCCGGCGCGCCGAAGCTGCCCCGCGGCATCCGGGCGCACGGCTGGATCCTCGTCGACCTGGACTCCGGGGCGGTGCTGGCCGCCCGCGACCCGCACGGCAGGTACCAGCCGGCCAGCATCCTCAAGGTGCTCACCGCGCTCAGCATTGCACCGCAGCTGCCCGGCCGGCGGGTGGTGACGGTCTCGCCGGCGGCAGCCACCGCCGAGGGCTCGGCGATCGGGTTGCTGGCCGGGGCGCGGTACTCGGTGGACCAGCTGTTCGCCGCGCTCTTCCTGATCTCGGCCAACGACGCGGCCATCGCGCTGTCCGAGGCCAGCGGCGGGGTGGCCCGCACGGTGGCCGGGATGAACGCCGAGGCCGCCCGGCTGGGCGCCTACGACACCGTGGTGCAGACCCCGTCCGGCCTGGACGGCTGGCAGCAGCTGACCTCGGCCTACGACATGGCGCTGGTGCTGCGGGCGTTCGTCAACCAGCCCCGGCTGGTCGCCTACGACCGGCTGCCCAGCGCCGCCTTCCCGCCGCGGGCCAGCCGGTACGGCCGGGTGGGCCCGTACCAGTTCGACAACCAGTCGCTGAACTTCCTCACCTCGGTGCCCGGCGCCCTGGTGGTCAAGTCCGGCTACACCGACGCCGCCCGGCACACCTACCTGGCCGCCGCCAGCCGGCACGGCCGCCGGCTGGGCGTGGTGCTGCTGCGCGACGAGCGGCAACCGGCGGACCAGTACCAGCAGGCCGGGGCCTTGCTGGACTGGGGCTACGCGCTCGCGCCCGACGTGCAGCCGGTGGGCATGCTGGCCGGGCCCGTCCCGGCCGGCCAGCCGGCAACTGCCGGTGAACCGCTGGCCGCCGGCGAGCCACCGGCCGCGGCCTCTGACCTGAAGGTGCTGGCCCAGCTGGCCCGGCCGCACAGCGGGCTGCGCTGGTCGCTCGACGCGCTGCTGCCGATCAGCGCGCTGATCGCCGGCGCGCTGTGGCTCGCGAACGCCACCGCTGCAGGGCGGCGAGCGATCCGGCGCCCAGGGCGGCCCCCGCGCTGAGCAGGCCGGCCGCCACCGCCGCCGGGGAGATCCCGGACGAGGGCCGGCGGTCCGGAACGGGCTGGTCCGCGCGGTCGGCCAGCAGCGCGGCGGTACTGGCCGCCACCGGGCCCGCCGGACCGGCGGTCGCCGCCCAGGCCACGCAGAACAGCAGGTAACGCGACACCAGGTAGATCCAGACCAGCACGCCCACCACCGGGCCGATCGCGGCCGCCGCCGGCGAGCTGGCGGTCCGGGCGATGTAGAAGGTCCCGACCAGCTTCAACACCTCGAAGCCCACCGCGGCCAGCAGGCTGACCCGGACGGCGACCTGGCGGGGCACCCGGACGCCGGGCAGCCGGATCATCACCCAGCCGAAGACCATCATGCTGCCGGCGATGCCGAGCAGGATCCCCAGCAGCCAGGTCAGCGTGCCGGCACCGGTCACGTCCTGCAGCCCGAGGGCACGCAGCACCAGGCCGCTGGCCGCGGTGCCGCCGGCCGTGAGCCCGACCGAGATCACCACGCCGATGCCGAGCCCGACCAGCACCAGGGCGTCGGCCGCCTTGCCGGCCAGGAACGAGCGCTTGCGGACCGGCAGCCCCCACACCGTGTCGACCGCGGTGCGCAGGTTGGAGATCCAGCCGAGACCCGCCAGCACCACGCCAGCCAGGCCCAGCACGCCCACCCCGGCCCGCTTGTCGATGGCGACCTGGATCGCCTGCTGCACCGTCTCGCCGAAACCGCCCGGCAGGTTCGCGGCGATGTTGCCGAACAGCCGGTCCTGCAGGTCCGACCGGGACGCCAGCACGAACGCGGTGACCGACACCCCGAGCAGCACCAGCGGGAACAGCGACAGGAAGCTGAAGTAGGTGATGGCGGCGGCCAGGTCGTTGCCGTGGTTGGCCTGGTAGTGCCGGTAGCCGGCCACCAGGTGGGCGATGCCCGGACGGGACTGCTGGATCGCCTGCCAGCGCCGGGTGACGGCGGCCCGCAGCCGTCCTGCCTTGGCCGGGGCCGGCATGGTGCTAGCAGCCGGTCAGCGGGTACTCGCGGTGCGGGTGCCAGCTGCCGTCGGAGTCCTGGGCGTACAGGGTGAACGCCTCGACCCGGAACTGGGCGACGAAGTCGCGCAGCCCCTCGTACGCCCGGTCCAGGTGCTCGTCGGCGACGTCGTGGCCCACCGTCACGTGCGGGTGGTAGGGAAACTCCAGCTCGCGCACGATCGGGTCACGGCGCACCGCCTGCTCGAGCAGCTTGCACTGGGCACCCCCGGCGGCGACCTGGACGAAGACCACCTGCGACAGCGGCCGGAACGAGCCGGTGCCGGACAGCTTCATGGTGAACGGCAGCACCGTGGCCGACGCCTCGAGCAGGTGCTTGTCCACCACGTCGAACTGGTCGGCGTCGATCTCGGTCGGCGGCAGCAGGGTCACGTGCGGCGGGATCTTGCCTGCCTCGGGGTCACCGATGCGGCGGCGCCAGCCGGCCAGCACGGCGGCGTGCGGATCCGGTATCGCCAGCGCGACCCCTACCGTCAGTGGGCTTCCCATTTGGGGACTCAGCCTACGGCAGCCGGCAGGAAGCCGACCTTGGCGTAGGCGTCGGCCACCGTGACCGATGCGACCGCCCGGGCCCGTTCGGCGCCCCGGGCCAGGATCCGGTCCAGCTCGGCCGGGTCGTCCAGCAGCTCCTGGCTGCGGGCGGCGAACGGCTCGGCGAAAGCGACCACCGCCTCGGCCACCGCGCCCTTGAGCGCCCCGTAGCCCTGGCCGCTGAACTCCTTGGCCACCGCCTCGACGCTGGCGCCGGTGAGCGCGGCGTGGATGGCCAGCAGGTTGGACAGCCCGGGCTTGCCCTCGGGGTCGTAGCGGACCTCGCCGTCGGTGTCGGTGACCGCCCGCTTGATCTTGCGGGTGATCACCGACGCCGGGTCGGACAGGTAGATGGTGCCGGCGTCCGGCCGGGACTTCGACATCTTCGCGGTCGGGTCCTGCAGGTCCAGGATCTTGGCCGCGGCCTTCGGGATGAAGGCCTCGGGCACCACGAAGGTATCGCCGTAGCGGGCGTTGAACCGCTGGGCGAGGTTGCGGGTCAGCTCCAGGTGCTGGCGCTGGTCCTCGCCGATCGGCACCTGGTCAGCCTGGTAGAGCAGGATGTCGGCGGCCTGCAGGATCGGGTAGGTGAACAGCCCCACCCCCTGCCGGTCGGCGCCGGCCCGGGTCGACTTGTCCTTGAACTGGGTCATCCGGCTGGCCTCGCCGAAGCCGGTCAGGCACTCCAGCACCCAGGACAGCTGCGGATGCTCGGGAAGGTGGGACTGGACGAACAGCGCGCACCGGTCCGGGTCCAGGCCCGCGGCCAGCAACTGGGCGGCCACGATCCGGGTCCGCTGCCGCAGCGCCTCGGGCTCCGGCGGCTCCAGGGTGATCGCGTGCAGGTCCACCACGCAGTAGTAGGCGTCGTAGCCGTCCTGCATCTGCACCCAGTTCTGCACGGCGCCGAGGTAGTTGCCCAGCTGCATGGACTCACCGGTCGGCTGGATTCCGGACAGCACCCGAGGTTTGTTGCTCACGAAAGGGAATCATTCCACTTCGGCGGCGCCGGCCGGTGCTCGGCCAGCGCCTTGGGTCACGGCGGCGGCGCTACCCGGCGCTCGGCCGGGGTGCCCCGGGTCACGGGGCGCAGCTGGCCGGGGCGCTCGAGCTTGCCGAGCTGGACTCCTCCGGAGTGGACTGGCCGGTGACCGCCTGGGCGGTGGCCGACTGCGGCCGGCTGGTGCTGACCGTGCCGCTCGGCGTCGCGGTGGGCGAGCCGTCACCGGTGGCCGAGCTGCTGGCTGATCCGCTGCCGGCCAGCGATCCGTCGGCGGTGGCCGAGCCGGTGGGGCTGCTGGTGGCGGTGCCGGGGGTGTGTGCCTGGCCGGTCGCCGGCTGCACCACGACGCTGCTGGACGCCGAGTCGGTCGGCGCCGGGCTGGTCGGCGAGCAGCTCGGGCTGGCCGTCGCGGTGGCACTGCTGCTGGCCGAGGAGCTCTCCGACGCACTGGCCGACTCCGACGGGCCGGGATGCGAGGACGGCGCCTGCGAGCTCGGCGTGCCGCTCGGCGAGGTGCTGGGCAAGCTGGCGTGCTTGGGCGGCCGGGCCGAGCGCGGCGGCCGCACCTTGGTCACGTCGCTGACCACCGGCAGCGGGCTGTCCGGCACCGCCGAAGCGCCGTCGCGGTAGGCCTCGCCCCAGGCCAGCACGGTCGCCAGGTAGGGCGCCGAGTGGTTGTAGCTGAGCACCGCCGCCTGCAGGCCCGCCTCGGTGGACAGGTCCCGGCCGTCGGCGCACAGGTAGCGGCCAGCGGCCAGGGTGGCGTCGAAGATGTTGCTGGGGTCGGACTTGCCGTCGGCGTTGCCGTCGGCCTTCCAGTGCACCCAGGTGGAGGGGATGAACTGCATCGGGCCGACCGCCCGGTCATAGACCGTATCGCCGTCCATGCTGCCGTGGTCGGTGTCGGTGATGATCGCGTCGCCGGGGATGCCGCCGTTCAGCCGCGGTCCCAGGATCTTGCCGCGGGTGGTGCCGTCGGCGGTCAGCCGGCCGGATTCGGCGTGCCCGGACTCGGTGTGCCCGATGCCGGCCAGCAGCCACCAGGGCAGCTTGCAGGACGGCTGCTCCACGCCGAGCTGGTCGGCGGCCAGGTGGTAGGCGCGCAGCACCATCAGCGGGATGCCGAGCGCCCCGACCTCACCGGGCGGGCCGGCCGGGGCCGCCTCGACCAGCGCCACGTCGGCGGTGCCGGCGGCCGGCGCCTTGACGATCCGGGACGGCCGGATAGCCAGCACGCCGTCCCAGCTGGTGGCGGGCTCGGTGGCCGCGACGCTGCTGCTGCCGGCCGGGCCGGCGGTCCGGACGCCTGCCGCGGCCGCCGCGGCCGGCTCCCCGGTCTGCTCCAGCGCCGGTCCGCAGACCAGGGCGAGGGCAGCCAGCACGGCCGCGCTGGTGACGGTGCGGGTGACGGGCAGGGTCAGACGCGCCCGGCGGGGAGCGTATCGCGGCTGGAACACAGAAAAATTTCCTCAATACGGGCATTAACGGCGCTGCTGGCTCAGCCTAACCGTTCCTATCATCGGCCGGCCACCTCCGCATCACCAGATCTGGGGCGAGAAACTTCGGGAACCGGCACATTTACAGCTGGCGCACAGCTCAGCCCCGCTGCCACCGCTCAACGGCAGCCACCCCGGTCAGCCGGAAGCCCTCCGCTCAGCCGGTTGCCACCGCGGCGTTCTCGGGCTCGGGCAACGGCTGGACCCGCAGCCGAGAGGCCCGCCGGCCCTCGATCTCGAGCACCTCGACCACGTGTCCGGAGATCTCGACCCGGTCGCCGACCTGGGGCAGCTTGCCGAGCCGGGCCATCAGGAAGCCGCCGGCCGTCTCGTACGGACCGTCCGGCAGTTCGAAGCCGGCGTACTCAGCGAACTCGTCGAGGTTGCACCGGCCGTCCACCTCGACGATGCCCCCGGTCAGCCGGCGGGACGCCGACTCCTCGGAGTCGTACTCGTCTCGGATGTCGCCGATGATCTCCTCGATCAGGTCCTCCAGCGTCACGATGCCGTCGGTGCCGCCGTACTCGTCGACCACGATCGCCAGGTGGTGGCCCTCCCGGCGCATCTCGCTGAGCGCGGACAGCACCTTCTTCGAACCGGGCAGCACCTTGACCTCGCGCACCATGTCGCCGACCACCAGCGACCGGTCGGCCGAGATGTCCACCCCCGGGGCACCCATGATCAGGTCCCGGATGTGGACGAAGCCGAGCACGTCGTCGCTGCTCTGCCCGATCACCGGGTAGCGGGAGTGCGGTGACTCGCCGGCCTGCTTGACGGCCCGGCTGACGGTCAGGCCGGCCTCCAGGAAGACCACCTCGGTGCGCGAGATCATCACCTCGCTGACCGAGCGCTCGCCGGCGGCGAAGACGTCGTCGATCAGCCGCCGCTCGTCGGTGGTCAGCGACTCGTGGGCGGCCACCAGCCCGCGCAGCTCCTCCTCACTGATGCTGTCGCGGCCGGCATGCGGATCGCCGCCCAGCACCCGGACCACCAGGTCGGTGGACCTCGACAGCAGCCAGATCAGCGGCCGGAACAGCCTCGCGATCCGGTCCAGGGTGGGTCCGAACAGCAACGCGGCGCCCTCGGGCCGCTGCAGGCCGAGCCGCTTGGGCGCCAGCTCGCCGACAATCAGGGTGACGAACGAGATCAGCAGGGTGACCCCGACGATCCCGATCACCCCGGCCAGCGTGTCGCCCACCCCGTGCCGGACCAGCGCGTCCTTGGCCGACTCCGACAGCGTCACCGCGCCGAAGGCCGACGACAGCAGCGCGGTCGAGGTGACGCCGATCTGCACGGCGGCCAGGAACCGGTTCGGGTCGGCCAGCAGCCGGGCCACCGCCTGGCCGCGCCGGCCGCGGGACTCGGCCATCGCCCGGGCCTGCCCCTCGCGCAGCGACACCAGCGCGATCTCGGCCCCCACGAACAGGCCTTCGACCATGATCAGTGCCAGCACGATGCAGACATTGAGCACGGTGCCGTTCATGGCCGTCCCGCTCCTCGGCTGTCTCCTCCGGCGAGCTGCTTGGTGTCTCGCCCGGCGTTTGCACCGAGTGTAGGGTCGAATGCCGGGACGGCTCGGACGTAGGAGACCTGCCGCCTGCGAACTCCAGGACGGAGACCCACCGCCGCCACCATGCGCGTACTCGTGACCGGCGGGGCCGGCTACATCGGAAGCGTGGTCGCCGCCGAGCTGCTCGGCGCCGGCCACCAGGTCACGGTGCTCGACGACCTGTCCACCGGACATGCCGACGCGGTGCCGGCCGGGGCGGAGTTCGTGCGGGCCGGCGTGACCGAGGCCGGCCCGGTGCTGGCCTCCGGCGGCTTCGAGGCGGTGCTGCACTTCGCGGCCAAGTCCCTGGTGCCCGAGTCGGTGGTCGCGCCGGAGCTGTACTGGCAGAACAACACCGTGGGCAGCCTGGCGCTGCTGGAGTCGATGCGCCGGCACGGCCCGCGCACCATCGTCTTCTCCTCCACCGCCGCCACCTACGGCGAGCCCGAGGCGGTACCGATCCCGGAGTCCGCCCCCACCCGGCCCACCAACCCCTACGGCGCCAGCAAGCTCGCGGTGGACCACCTGCTCACCAGCTACGCGCAGGCGTACGGGTTCTCCGCGGTCAGCCTGCGCTACTTCAACGTCGCCGGTGCCCGGATCACCGCGCAGGGCTCGCTCGGCGAGCGGCACGCCCGCGAGACCCACCTGATCCCGATCGCGCTGCAGGTGGCGGCCGGCCGGCGACCGGAGCTGCAGGTCAACGGCGTGCGCTACCCGACCCCGGACGGCACCGCCGTCCGCGACTACATCCACGTGCTCGACCTGGCCGACGCCCACCTGCGGGCGCTGGACCGGGCGCACGGCGAGCCAGCCGGCGAGCACCTGATCTGCAACCTCGGCTCGGGATCGGGCTCGTCGGTGCGCGAGGTAATTGCTTCTGTCCGACGGATCACCGGACGCCCGACACCGGCGGTGGACGCGGCGAACCGTCCCGGCGACCCGGCGGTGCTGATCGCCTCCAACGCCAGGGCAGCCGCCGAGCTGGGCTGGCGGCCGACCCGGGGCCTGGACGAGATGGTCGCCGACGCCTGGGAGTTCTTCTCCGGGCAGCCCGATGGCTAGCCCGCCGATGCCGCCGATGCCGGTCGAGTCCAGCTGGCGGGCGCCCGGCCGGGTGAACCTGATCGGCGAGCACACCGACTACAACGACGGTTTCTGCCTGCCGCTGGCCATTCCGTACGGCTGCACCGCCACCGTCTCGCCGCTGTCGGAGCCGGTGCTGGAAGTGGTCTCGGCCCAGCAGGAGGCGCCGGTCGAGATCGCGCTGGCCGAGCTGCGGCCAGGCAGGCTGACCGGTGCGGACGCCTGGGCCGGCTACGCCGCCGGGGTGGCCTGGGCGATCGCCGAGCGCGGCCACCGGCTGCCGGGGCTGTCGATCAGCCTGGACGGCGACGTGCCGCTCGGGGCGGGGCTGTCCTCCTCGGCCGCACTGGAGTGCTCGGTGGCCGCGGCCCTGGACGACCAGCTCGCGCTGGGCCTGGACCGGTCGGAGCTGGTGGCGCTGGCCCGGCAGGCCGAGAACGACTTCGTCGGCGCCCCGACCGGCGGCATGGACCAGCTCGCCTCGGTCTTCGCCGAGCGCGACCGGGTGCTGCTGTGCGACATGCGCACGCTGGCCGTCGAGCCGGTGCCCTTCGACCTGGACGCCGCCGGGCTGAGCCTGCTGGTGATCGACACCCGGGCGCCGCACCAGCTCACCGACGGTTCCTACGGCGAGCGCCGGGCGGCCTGCGAGGAGGCGGCCCGGCTGCTCGGGGTGCCGGCGCTGCGCGACGTGGACCTGGAGGGGCTGCCCGAGGCGCTGGACCGGCTGCCGGACGAGACGCTGCGCAAGCGGGCCCGGCACGTGATCACCGAGAACGACCGGACGCTGGCCTGCGCCGACCTGCTGCGGACCGGCCAGCTCCGCCGGATCGGGCCGTTGCTGACCGCCTCGCACGAGAGCATGCGCGACGACTTCGAGATCACCGTCCCCGAGGTCGACCTGGCGGTGGAGGTGCTGCTCGCCTTCGGCGCCGCCGGCGCCCGGATGACCGGCGGCGGCTTCGGCGGGTGCGTGATCGCGCTGATGGAACCGGCCCAGGCCCGGGCCGGCGCGCTGGCGGTACAGGCGGCCTTCGCCGGCCGCGGGTACGCCGAACCGGTGGGCTTTCCGGTGACGGCGGCGGCCGGCGTCCACCGGCTGGGCTGAGACCCCGCCGCCGGACGTCTCGAAACCGGCGCACCCTGAACAAGTTTGCCGTTGCCCTGCCACGGTGGGCTTGACAGCCGGCGCTCGGTTCCGCTGAATGACGGGTACCAGTGTGAGCTGGGCCACAGGTCAGCCCGCACGCCCTCGACCAGGAGGAAGCCATGGTGCCGACCCCGCCCCTGTCCACATCCGGCCCCGACGAGGCAGGCCCGACCCGGCGAACGTTGCTCAAGGGGCTCGGACTCGGCACCGCCGGCATCGCGATCGGCCCTCTGCTGGCGGCCTGCACCGGGGGCAGCAAACCGTCCTCCGGCGGTGGCTCGGGGTCCAAGACCGTCTCGGTCGGCTCCGGCAGCTCCGACGACGTCCCCAAGCGGGCCTACCAGGCGGTCTTCGACGCGTTCAGCAAGCAGTCGGGCGACACGGTGAAGGTCAACACCGTTCCGCACAACGACTTCCAGAACAACATCAACTCCTACCTCAACGGCAGCCCGGACGACGTCTTCACCTGGTTCGCCGGCTACCGGATGCGGTTCTACGCCGGCAAGGGGCTGGCCGCGCCGATCGACGACGTCTGGGAAAAGATCGGCGGCAACTTCTCCGATGCCCTCGCCCAGGCCTCGACCGGGGACGACGGCAAGAAGTACTTCGTGCCGAACTACAACTATCCGTGGGGTTTCTTCTACCGCAAGAGCGTCTGGCAGGCCAAGGGCTACTCCGTCCCCGACACCTTCGACGATCTCACGGCCCTGTGCGCCCGGATGAAGAAGGACGGCCTGATCCCGATCGGCTTCGCCGACAAGGACGGCTGGCCGGCGATGGGCACCTTCGACTACATCAACATGCGCACCAACGGCTACCAGTTCCACGTCGACCTGTGCGCCCACAAGGAATCCTGGGACCAGCAGAAGGTCAAGGACGTCTTCGACAACTGGAAGGCGCTGCTGCCCTACCAGGACCCGGCTGCCCTCGGCGCGACCTGGCAGGAGGCGGCCACCGCGCTCGGCAGGAAGAAGACCGGCATGTACCTGCTGGGCTCGTTCGTCACCCAGCAGTTCACCGACAAGGCGGTCCTGGACGACATCGACTTCTTCCCGTTCCCCAGCATCGCGGTGGAGGGCAAGGACTCCATCGAGGCACCGATCGACGGCCTGATGCTCACCAAGAAGGCCGCCAACAACCAGGCCGCCAAGGACCTGCTGGCCTTCATGGGCACCGCCGAGGGTCAGGACGCCTACGCCTCCGTCGACACCTCGAACCTGCAGACCGCCAAGGGCGCCGACACCTCGAAGTTCAGCCCGCTGAACTCCAAGTGCGCCAAGGCGATCGCCGACGCCAAGCACATCAGCCAGTTCCTCGACCGGGACGCGCTGCCCGCGATGGCCAACAACGTCGTGCTGCCGGCCCTGCAGGGTTTCCTCAAGAGCGGCAGCATCGACACCCGTGGCCTGGAGACCCAGGCCAAGCAGCTGTACGCGGCGCAGTAGCCATGACCGACCTGCCGCTGGTCGCCGCACCGGCCCGGCCGGACCAGCCACCGGCCCCGGCGGTGGCCCGGGGCGCCCGCCGGGTCCGCCGGCTGTCCGGTGCCGACAAGTGGGTGCTCGCCACCATGGTCGCGGTGCCGACCCTGCTGCAAGCGCTGCTGATCTGGATCCCGACGCTGCTGTCGGTGGGGCTGTCCTTCACCCGGTGGAACGGCCTGTCGCTGTCCGACATCCGCTCCGCCGGGCTGACCAACTACACCTACGTCACGCAGGACTACCCGCCGTTCTGGCCCGCGGTGCAGCACAACATCATCTGGTTGCTGTTCCTCGGGGTGGTCGCCACCCCGCTCGGGCTGCTGCTGGCCGTGCTGCTGGACCAGCGCATCCGCGGCAGCCGGATCTACCAGAGCATCTTCTTCACCCCGGTGATGCTGTCGCTGGTGCTGATCGGGATCATCTGGCAGCTGATGTACCAGCGCGACGACGGCCTGGTGAACAACCTGCTGGGAACGGCGGGGACCTCGCACGCGGTGGACTGGTTCGGCGACTCCAGCGTCAACCTGTGGGCCGCGCTGGTGGCCGCGACCTGGCGGCATGCCGGCTACATCATGGTGCTGTACCTGGCCGGGCTCAAGGGCATCGACCCGTCGCTGAAGGAGGCGGCCGCCATCGACGGCGCCTCGGCGTCCCAGGCGTTCTTCCGGGTGGTGTTCCCGGCGATGCGCCCCATCAACATCGTGGTCGTGGTGATCACGATCATCGAGGCGCTGCGTGCCTTCGACATCGTCTACGTGATCAACCGCGGCACCAACGGCCTGGAGCTGATCAGCGCCCTGGTGATCCAGAACCTGGTCGGCGAGGGCCAGGTCATCGGTGTCGGTTCCGCCCTGGCCGTCCTGCTGCTGCTGATCTCGCTGGTCCCGATCGTGTTCTACCTGATCCGGACGTTCCGGAAGGTCGACCAGTGAGCGCGCCGTCCCTGACCACGGCCGACCCGATCCGTTCCCAGCATCCCGGCCGGCGGCACTACGGCACCCACCTGTTCCTGATCGCCATGTCGGTGCTGTGGCTGGTCCCGCTGCTGTGGACGGTGTTCACCTCGCTGCGTCCCAAGTCGGCCATCGACGAGCACGGCTACTGGAGCGTCCGGGGCAGTTTCGACTTCGAGAACTTCAGCACCGCCTGGCGGCAGGCCGGGCTGCAGACGTACTTCGTGAACTCCCTGATCATCACGGTGCCCTCGGTGCTGCTGACCATCGCGCTGGCCTCGATGATGGCCTTCGCGGTGAGCCGGTTCCGGTGGCGGTTCAACGTCACCCTGCTGATCATGTTCACCGCCGGCAACCTGTTGCCCCCACAGGTGCTGGCCGCGCCGCTCTACACGATGTTCAAGCACACCGCGCTGCCGTACTCGATCAGCGACTCGGGCAGCCTGCTCAACACCTACTACGGGGTGATCGCGGTCGACGTCGCCTTCCAGGTGGGGTTCTGCACCTTCGTGCTGTCCAACTACATGAAGGCGCTGCCCGAGGACCTCACCGAGGCCGCGCTGGTGGATGGTGCCAGCGTCTGGCGCCAGTACTGGGCCATCGTGCTCCCGCTGTGCCGGCCGGCGCTGGCAGCCCTGGGCACCCTGGAAGTCATCTGGATCTACAACGACTTCTTCTGGCCGCTGCTGTTCATCCAGAGCGGGGACCGGCTGCCGATCACCACCGGGGTGAAGAACCTGCAGGGCGATTTCCTGTCCAACTACAACCTGATCGCCGCCGGGGCCACCATCACGGTGATCCCGACCCTGGTGGTGTACCTGCTGTTGCAACGGCAGTTCATCGCCGGGCTGACCCTCGGTGCGAGCAAGGGCTGAGCAGGCCCCCGTTCGACCGAGCCGTGCCGAGGAGGAGTGACCCGTGGACCAGCAGCATGTTCTCACCCTCGAGGTGTCGTCCCGGCACGCCCGGATCTACGAGGAGGGCTGGCAGTCCTGGTCGCCGTCGCAGAGCTATTCGGTGGCTGAACAGCCGGCCCGGGCGGCGAGCGCCCTGAACTACCGCGGCGGTTACGGCGGCACCCGCCCGATGCCCGATCCGGGAAACTTCAGCGGCGAAGGCCTGCTGGCGCTGGACCCCGGCACGGGCAGCCGGATCGTGGTGATCGGCGCCGGCAGCGCCGCCGACGCGGTGCCCCGGATCACGGCCAGGCACATCGGCGACGAGGTGGCGGTCTGGGCGGACGGCGAGGTGCTGGTCACCGACCATCCGGCCGAGGCAGGCATCCCTGCCGCGCTGGCCGCCTTCGGCGACCGCTTCGCCGGGTCGGTGCCGCCGCCCCGGGCCGCACCGACGCTGTGGTGTTCCTGGTATCACTACTTCACCGGCGTGACCCAGGCCGACATGACCGAGAACATCGCCGCCATCGCGGAGCTGGACCTGCCGGTCGAGGTCATCCAGCTCGACGACGGCTACCAGAGCGAGATCGGCGACTGGCTCAGCCTCAGCGACCGCTTCGACTCCCTCGCCGAGATGGTGGCCCGGATCACCGACACCGGCCGGCGCGCCGGCATCTGGATCGCGCCGTTCCTGGCCGGCGCCCGGTCCCGGCTGGCGGCCGAGCATCCCGACTGGCTGGTCAGCGACGCGGACGGGCCGGTGCTGGCCACCTCCAACTGGAACCAGGACAACTTCGGCCTGGACACCACCCATCCCGGCGTCCAGGCCTATCTCGCCGAGGTGTTCGCGCACTTCCTCGACCTGGGGTTCGACTTCTTCAAGGCCGACTTCCTGTTCGCCGGCGCGCTGGACGGCGAACGGCACTCCGAGCTATCGCCGGTGGCCGCCTACCGCCAGGGCCTGCGGGAGATCCGGCAGGCACTCGGCGATGCCTACCTGCTCGGCTGCGGCGCGCCGATCCTGCCGAGCGTCGGATTGGTCGACGCGATGCGGGTCGGCCCGGACACCGCGCCGCACTTCGAGCCGGCGGGCGGCGACCTCAGCAAGCCGGGCGGGCGGTCGGCCATCGTGACCAGCACGGGCCGGGCCTGGCAGCACGGACGGTTCTGGGTCAACGACCCGGACTGCCTGATCGTGCGACCCGAGGTGGAAAACCGCGAGGCGCTGGCTGACTGCATCGCCCGGGTCGGCGGCCTGCGGGGGTCCTCGGACCGGATCGCGGACCTGGACGAGTGGGGCCTGGAGCGGACCCGCGCGCTGCTGGGCAGCGCACCCGGCCCGACACCCCTGGTGGCTGCCGCATGACGCCCGAGTCGGGCATGCAGCGGTTCACCGGGCGGCTCACCGACACCGGCCGCCCCGCGCTGGCCTTCGGCGGGGACTACAACCCCGAACAGTGGCCGGAACCGGTGTGGGCCGAAGACGTCGTGCTGATGCGGGAGGCCGGGGTGAACCTGGTCACTGTGGCGGTGTTCAGCTGGGCGCTGCTGGAACCGGTCGAGGGCGAGTTCGACTTCGGGTGGCTGGATCGGGTGCTGGACCTGCTGCATTCGGCCGGCATCCGGGTGGACCTGGCCAACGCCACCGCCTCGCCGCCGCCGTGGTTCTCCTCCCGCTACCCGCAGTCGCTGCCGGTCACCGAGGACGGAGTACGGCTCAGCTACGGCTCCCGGCAGGCGTTCTGCCCGTCCAGCCCGGATTTCCGGCGGGCAGCCGGCGCGCTGACCGAGGCCGTCGTCCGGCGCTACGGCGAGCACCCGGCGGTGGTGCTGTGGCACGTCTCCAACGAGTACGGCTGCCACAACGCCTACTGCTACTGCGACGTCTCGGCGGCGGCGTTCCGGGACTGGCTGCGCCGCCGCTACGCCAGCCTGGACGAGCTGAACGCCGCCTGGGGCACCGCCTTCTGGTCCCAGCGCTACTCCGACTGGGCCGAGATCCTGCCGCCGCGCCGGTCGGGCACCTGGGTCAATCCCGGTCAGCAACTGGACTTCCGGCGGTTCTCCTCCGACGAGCTGCTGGACTGCTTCCGCGCCGACGCGGCGATCCTGCGAGCCCATTCCCGCCAGCCGGTGACCACCAACTTCATGTCGTTCTTCGCCCCGCTGGACTACTTCCGGTGGGCACCGGAGCTGGACCTGGTCTCCAACGACCACTACCTCATCGCCGCGGACGCCGACCCCGCCGAGGAGCTGGCGATGTCGGCGGACCTGGTGCGCGGCCTGGCCAGCGGCCAACCGTGGCTGCTGATGGAGCACTCCAGCTCGGCGGTGAACTGGCAGCCCCGCAACCGGGCCAAGGCACCCGGCGAGATGCTGCGCAACTCACTGCAGCACGTGGCGCGCGGCTCGGACGGCGCGCTGTTCTTCCAGTGGCGCGCCTCGACGGCCGGTGCCGAGAAGTTCCACTCCGCGCTGTTGCCGCACGCCGGGCGCGACTCGCTGCGCTGGCGCGAGGTGACCGAGCTCGGGGCGGTGCTGGGCCGGCTCGGCGAGCTGGCCGGCAGCGTCGTGGAGCCCGCCGAGGTGGCGATCGTGCACGACTGGCCGTCGCGCTGGGCCGCGGGGCTGGACTCGCACCCCTCGGTCGACGTCGACCCGATGGCGAGCACCCGGCAGCTGTACTCGGTGTTGTGGCGGTCGGGGGTGCGCTGCGACTTCGTGCCCGTCTCGGGTCCGTTCACCGGCTACCGGGTGCTGCTGGTACCGCAGCTGTACCTGCTGTCGGCCGAGCACGCGCGGGCGCTGGCCGGCTTCGCCGAAGCCGGCGGCACGGTGCTGGTGACCTACTTCTCCGGCATCGTCGACCCGGCCGACCACATTGTGACAGGGGGTTATCCGGGGCTGCTGCGCGAGCTGCTGGGCATCCGGATCGAGGAGTTCTTCCCGTTGCTGACAGCTGAATCGGTGCCCCTGACCGGCTACGGCAACGGCCGGATCTGGTCCGAGCTCGGCCGGACCGAGGGCGCCGAGGTGGTGGCGGCCTACGCCGCGGGGCCGGTGGCCGGGTCGCCGGCGATCACCCGCAACCCGGTCGGTCCCGGTCCGGGATCGGCCTGGTATCTCGGGACGACGCTGGCCGACCGCCACCTGGACGACGTGCTGGCCCGGGTGCTGGCCGAGGCCGGCGTCGAACCGCTGGTCGCGGGCCTGCCACCCCGGGTGGAGGTGGTGCGCCGGCGAGCCGGCACCACCAGCTACACCTTCGTCGTCAACCACACCGGCGAACCGGTACCGGTCGGGCTGGCCGGCACCGAGCTGATCACCGGGTCGCCGGTCGAGGGGACGCTGCTGGTGCCGCCCGGTGGGGTGCGGGTGGTGCGCGGGTGACTGCCGGGCCGGGCTGCTCCGCCCCGCGGCCGGCCGGTGCCCGCGCGTCGGCCGGCTTCTGACCGATTCTGTCGGAGCCCGCTTGTAGCTTTTTCGCATGCGGTTCCTGCACACCTCCGACTGGCATCTGGGTCGCACGCTGCACGGCGTCGACCTGCTCGACGCCCAGCGGAACGTGCTGGACCAGATCTGCCGGCTGGTGGCCGAGCCGCCGGACGGCGTGCCGGTCGACGCGGTTCTGATCGCCGGCGACGTCTACGACCGGGCGGTGCCGCCGGTCGAGGCGGTCACCCTGTTCGAGAGCACGCTGGCCCAGCTGGTCGCGCACGCCACGGTGATCGTCACCGCCGGCAACCACGACTCGGCGATCCGGCTCGGCTTCGGCGCGCAACTGTTCACCGAGCGGCTGCGGCTGCGTACCGAGCTGGCCTCGGTCGGCACCCCGGTGCTGCTCGGCGGTGCGGACTCCCCCGTCGCGGTCTACCCGTTCCCCTACCTCGACCCGGACGCGGCCCGGACGGTGCTCGCGCCCGGCGACCAGCCGCTGGAACGCTCGCACCAGGCGGTGCTGGCCGCCGCGATGGACCGGGTCCGCCACGACCTCGCCAGCCGGCCGCCCGGTACCCGGTCGGTGGTGATGGCGCACGCCTTCGTGGTGGGCGGGCTGGCCAGCGAGAGCGAGCGTTCCATCGTGGTCGGCGGCGTGGACAGCGTCGCGGCCGGCACCTTCGACGGGGTGGACTACGTCGCCCTCGGGCACCTGCACGGCGCCCAGCAGCCGCGCGGCTCGGCGGGCACCGTGCTGCGCTACTCCGGCTCGCCGCTGCGGTACTCCTTCTCCGAGCTGGCGCACACCAAGTCGGTCACGCTGGTCGACCTCGAGCCGGAGTCCGGCGTGCGGGCCAGCGCGGTGCCGCTGCGCCAGCCGCGGGCGATGGCCGAGCTCACCGGCACCCTGGCCGAGCTGCTGGCCGACGAGCGGCACACCGAAGACTGGGTCCGGCTGGTGGTCACTGACCGGTCCCGGCCGGACCAGCTGCTGGAGCGGGTCCGGTCCCGCTTTCCGCACGTCCTGCAGGTGCAGCACCTGCCGGCGGGAGCCCGGCCGGCCGGGGCGTCCAGCGCGCCGCTGGCCACCCCCACCGCGAGCCCCCGCCAGCTCGGCGCCGACTTCGTCGAGCACGTCACGGGCCTGGCCGCCCTGGAGCGGGAACTGGACCTGTTCGAACAGGCCTATCAGGCGGCTGCTGTTGCCGGTACCCGGCCGGGTGGTGGCTGATGCGGCTGCACCGGTTGCGGATGCGGGCGATCGGCCCGTTCGCCGGCGACGTCGAGATCGACTTCAGCCGGTTCGGCGGCAGCGCGCTGTTCCTGCTGGAGGGCCCGAACGGGTCCGGCAAGAGCACCGTGCTGGACGCGATCAGCTTCGCCCTGTACGGCAAGCTGGCGCAGAGCTCGGCCGCCATCGAGCGGTTGAAATCCCAGCACGCGCCGCCGGCCAGCGAGCCGGTGGTGGAGCTGGTCTTCGAGACCCAGAGCGGGCTCTACCGGATCCGGCGCACCCCCAGCCACCAGCGGCCGAAGAAGCGCGGCACCGGCAGCACGCCGGTGCACATGACCGTCAAGCTCTGGCGGCTCGGCTCGCTCGACGAACCGGACGGCGGGGTGCTGCTGTCGGCCAACCTCGGTGACACCGAGGACGAGATCACCCGGGCGGTCGGGCTGACCCACGGCCAGTTCGTGCAGACCGTGCTGCTGCCGCAGGGCGAGTTCGCCAGCTTCCTGCAGGCCAGCACCAATGACAAACGGGCTTTGCTGCAAAGGCTGTTCGGCACCGAGGTGCTGGCCCGGACCCAGGAGGCGCTGGTGGAGGGGCGCCGGGCGGCCGAGCAGCGCCGGGCGGCGGCCACCGCGACGGTGAGCCGGGCGGTGCACGCGTTCGCCGGTGCCACCGGCCTCGCCGAGGACGCGGTCGGCCAGCTGGCCGGGCAGTGCGAGTCCGGCGACTGCGTCGCCGTGGCCGAACTGCTGGCCGGGGTGCGCAGCGAGCTACAGACCGGCGCGGCGGCCGCCGCCGACCGGCAGGCCGGTGCCGCCGCCGAGCGGGACCGGGCCGCCGCCCTGCTCCGGCAGGCCGAGGAGCTGGCCGAGCGCCGGGCGGTCCGCGAGCGGTTGCGGGCCGAGCTGCAGCACCTGCTGGCCGGTGAGGACCAGCACCTCGCCGACTGCGCCGAGCTGGCGGCCGCCGAACGGGCGGTGCAGGTGCTGCCGGCTGCCGAGGCGCTGGCGGTCGCCGCCGGCCGGTACGAGCAGGCCGAGCAGCAGGCCGCCGCCGCCCGGGCCCGGCTGGCCCCGCCGGTGCGCCGGCTGCCGGAGGCCGACCTGCGGGAGGCGGCCGCCGGCATCCGGACCACGCTCGGCACGCTGGCCGAGGGGCTCCGCCGGGAACGCCGGCTGGCCGAGCAGCAGGACAGCTCCGAGCAGCTGCGACGGCAGCTGGCCGAGCTGGGCGAATCCCGCCGGCAGGCGGCGGCCCGGCTGGCCGAGCTGCCGGCCCGGCACCAGCAGCTGGCCGCGGAGCGGACCGAGGCCGCGGTGGCCGCAGGCCGGCTGGCCGAACTCGCCGCCGAGCGGGACCGTGCCGAAGGCCGGGTGCTCGCGGCCCGGCAGGCGGTGGCGGCGGCGAAGCAGGCGGAGGAGAACAAGCAACTGGCCCAGGAACTGGTCGACGCCGCGGAGAGCCAGCGGGCCCGGCTGGACGCGCTGCGCACCAGCTGGCGGGCCAGCATCGCCAGCGAGCTGGGCATGGCGCTGCAGAGCGGGCAGGAATGCGTGGTGTGCGGTTCCGTCGAGCACCCCCGGCCGGCCCGGCCCACCGAGGGCCACGTCAGCCAGGAGCTGGTGAACTCGGCGGAGGACGAGCTGCGGCAGCTGACCGCCGAGGTGGAGCGCCGCCGCGACCAGCTGGCCGAGCAGCGAGCCGAGCTGGTCGAGTTGCGAGTCCGGGCCGACCAGCTCAGCCCGGAGCGGGCCGAGGCCAAGCTCGCCCAGGCCGAGGCCGGGCTGGCAGCGGCCCGGGCGGCAGCCGACCGGCAGCAGGCCCTGGACCGGGAACTGGAGCAGGTGACCGGCCAGCTCGCCGCGCTGACCGAGCAGGTGCAGCAGGCCGAGCTCACCGAGACCCGGCTCACCGAGCGCTGCGAGGCGCTGGCGGCCGGCATAGCCGAGGATGAGGTGCTCGTCGCCGAGGCCCGCGACGGCCATGCCAGCGTGGCCGACCGGGTGGCGGTGCTCACCGAGCAGGCCACCCTGCTCGACCAGGCCGCCGCCGCGGGCTCGGCCGCCGCATTGGCCGCCATCGCCGAGGCCGAAGCCCGCCGGCAGTTCTCCGACGCGCTGGCCGCGGCCGGCTTCGACGCCCTCGCCGACTGGGACGCCGCCCGCCGCGACAGTTCCGAGCTGGCCCGGCTGCGGCAGGCGATCCGGAGCTACCAGCAGCGGCTGGACCAGGTCAGCGGCCGGCTGTCGGCCGCCGAGCTGACCGATCCCGAGCTGGACGCCGCGCCGGCCGACCTGGCCACGCTGGCCGAGCAGGCCCGTTCGGCCGAGGCAGCGGAGGCGGCCGCGTCCGGCGAGTACGGCGCGGCAGCGGCCCGGCTGGCCGAGGCGGTGCGGCACGCCGACCGGCTGGAGGCGGCGGTGCGCCGGGCGGCCGCCGTGCTCACCGACACCGCGCCGGCCATCCGGATCGGCAACCTGGTGGCCGGCCTCGGCGACAACCAGCTCCGGATGGAACTGACCACCTACGTGCTGGTGCGCCGGTTCACCGAGATCGTCGCGGCCGCGAACTCCCAGCTGCGCCGGATCTCCGGCGGCCGGTACGAGCTGGAACACACCGCCGCCCGCACCGGCAACTCCCGGTCCGGCCTGGGGTTGCGGGTGCTGGACCTGCAGACCGGGCAGGCCCGCGATCCCGGCACGCTGTCCGGTGGCGAGACGTTCTACGTCTCGCTCTCGCTGGCCCTGGGGCTCGCCGACATCGTGCAGGCCGAGTCCGGCGGGGTGGACCTCGGCACGCTGCTGATCGACGAGGGCTTCGGCAGCCTCGACCCCGATGTGCTCGACCAGGTGCTGGAGGTGCTCGACGGGCTGCGCGAGGGCGGCCGGGCGGTAGGGGTGGTCAGCCACGTCGAGGAGATGAAGCGCCGGATCGCCGACCAGATCCAGGTACGACCCAACCCGGACGGCTCGTCCCGGCTGGTGAGCACCCTCGGCTGACCCGGCAGCCTCACCGGCGCACGCCACCGCTCGGCGTACCGGCCGTTCCGGGCGCGGTCTATCGGCTCAACTCAGTGCGGTTACCGGCTCAGCCCGGTTCCGGCCCGGCGGCAGGCTCCCGGCGCCAGCTGAACACCGGCGGCCGACGGGCCAGGAACGCCCGCGGTCCCTCCACCCCGTCGGCGGACAGCCGCCAGCGCGCGGTCCACTCCTCGAACGCCGCGTCGGCGTCCCCGCCGTCGGCGATCAGGTTGACCAGCTCCTTGCCGGCGACCTGGGTCATCGGTGCCAGCGGCAGGATCGCCGCCACCAGCTCCGCGACCGCCGCGTCCAGCTCGTCCGGCGCCACCACCTGCTCCACCAGGCCGATCCGCAGCGCCTGCGCCGCGTCGATCGGCTGCCCGGTGAGGATCAGTCGCTTGGCCGCCGCCGGGCCGACCAGCTCGACCAGCGCGCGGGTGGAGCTGACCGGGTAGATCACCCCGAGCCGGGCCGGCGGCACCCCGAAGCTGGCGGTGGTGTCGGCCACCCGCAGGTCGCAGGCCACGGCAATCTGGTTTCCGCCGCCGAAGCAGTGCCCGCTGATCCGGGCGATGGTGGGCATCGGCAGATTCCGCAACGCCCGCTCGGCGGCCGACACCACCGACTTCAGCACCGCCTCGTCCTCCGACAGCGAGCTGATGTCGGCCCCGGCGCAGAAGGACGGCCCGGCGCCGGTCACCACCAGCACCCGCACCGCCGGGTCGGCGTCCAGCTGCGCGCAGACCTCGGCCAGCCGCCGCCACATCGCCACCGTCAGCGCATTGCGCTTGGCCGGCCGGTTGATGCTCAGCGTGGCAACCGGCCCGTCGACCGCCAGCAGCAGGTCGCTGCCCGCCGGGTCCGGTTCGCTCATCCGCCGCTGATACGCCCGCCGAGGAGCTAGGCCATCGCCTTCTTCAGGTTGTCATCGATCGCGGCCAGGAAGTCCTCGGTGGTCAGCCACGGGGTGTCCTTGGAGATCAGCAGCGCCAGGTCCTTGGTCATCTGGCCGCCCTCGACGGTCTCGACGCAGACCCGTTCCAGCGTCTCGGCGAAGGCCGTCACCTCGGGGGTGTCGTCCAGCTTGCCGCGGTGCGCCAGCCCCCGGGTCCAGGCGAAGATCGAGGCGATCGGGTTGGTCGAGGTGGGCTTGCCCTGCTGGTGCTGGCGGTAGTGCCGGGTCACCGTGCCGTGCGCGGCCTCGGCCTCCACGGTCTTGCCGTCCGGGCTCATCAGCACTGAGGTCATCAGGCCGAGCGAGCCGAAGCCCTGGGCGACCGTGTCGGACTGCACGTCGCCGTCGTAGTTCTTGCAGGCCCAGACGTAGCCGCCCTCCCACTTCAGCGAGGCGGCCACCATGTCGTCGATCAGCCGGTGCTCGTAGGTGATACCGGCCGCGTCGAACTTGTCGGAGAACTCCGACTCGAAGACCTCGGCGAAGATGTCCTTGAACCGGCCGTCGTAGGCCTTGAGGATGGTGTTCTTGGTGGACAGGTACACCGGGTAGTTGCGCTGCAGGCCGTAGTTCATCGAGGCCCGCGCGAAGTCCCGGATGGACTCGTCCAGGTTGTACATGGCCAGCGCCACCCCGGCACCGGGCGCCTGGAACACCTCGTGCTCGATCGGGGCCGAGCCGTCGGCGGGGGTGAAGGTGACGGTCAGCCTGCCCTCGCCCGGGAACCGGAAGTCGGTGGCCCGGTACTGGTCGCCGAAGGCGTGACGGCCCACCACGATCGGCTTGGTCCAACCGGGCACGAGCCGCGGCACGTTGGACATGATGATCGGCTCGCGGAAGATCACGCCGCCGAGGATGTTGCGGATGGTCCCGTTCGGCGAGCGCCACATCTTCTTCAGGCCGAACTCGGCCACCCGCGCCTCGTCCGGGGTGATGGTGGCGCACTTGACGCCGACCCCGTGCCGCTTGATGGCCTCGGCGGCATCGACGGTGACCTGGTCGTCGGTGGCGTCGCGGTGCTCGCTGCCGAGGTCGTAGTACTCGAGGTTGACGTCTAAGTACGGGTGGATCAGCCGGTCCTTGATGAACTGCCAGATGATCCGGGTCATCTCGTCGCCGTCCAGCTCGACGACGGTACCTTCCACCTTGATCTTCGACATCGATCGCCTCTCGAGTGCGCGGCTGCTCGGGTTCTGGATAGAAAGTCTAGGGTGACCGCCCGGTGCCCGATCCGGCGGGCGTACTGCCGGCCGGGCACCCGCCGCCACTGGCTGCCACTGGCCAGGGGCAGTAGGTTGCTCAGGCATGACGCACTCCGCGCAGCACAGTCCGACCGCAGTTCCGGACCGCCGGCCCACCGCCGTGGATGCCCTGGCCGAACGCCATCTCGACGCCCAGCTCGAACTGGACCCGCTGACCGCGACCTTCATCGGCGCGCCCGGCTTCGACGAGCTGATGCCCGACCTGTCGCCGGCTGGCCTGCAGGCCCAGGCCGAGCTCGACCGGCAGACGCTGCGGGCGCTGCGCGAGGCGGTCCCGGCCGACGACACCGACAAGGTGACGATCGCGGCGATGACCGAGCGGCTGACCGTGCACGACGACCTGTACGACCTCGGCCTGACCCTGTCGGAGCTGAACAACATCGCCAGCCCCGTACAGAACCTGCGCGACGTCTTCGACCTGATGCCGACCGGCACCGCCGAGGAGTGGTCGCGGATCGCCGCCCGGCTGGCCGCGCTGCCGGCCGCGATCGAGGGCTATGTCTCCTCGCTGCGGCTGGCGGCCAGCCGCGGGGACGTCGCGCCGCGCCGGCAGGTGGAGGCCGGCATCACCCAGTGCGAGGACAACCTCGGCCCGGACGGGTTCTTCGCCGGCTTCGTCGCCGGTGCCCGGGACGGCGCCGAGCCGGTGCCGGACGCCCTGCGCGCCGACCTCGACCGCGGGGCGCGTGCCGCCCAGGACGGCTACCAGCGGT
Source organism: Jatrophihabitans sp. (assembly GCF_035474675.1). GTDB lineage: Bacteria > Actinomycetota > Actinomycetes > Mycobacteriales > Jatrophihabitantaceae > Jatrophihabitans_A. The sequence goes on from NZ_DATINC010000154.1 coordinate 27,827, forward strand.
TGCGCGACTTCCTCGCCGAGGAGCTGATCGGCCAGGCGCCGGCCGCCGACGCCATCGGCGCCGAGCGCTACCCGGTGCTGTCGCGGCAGTTCCTGGGTGCGACGGTGGACCTGGCCGAGACCTACGCCTGGGGGCTGGAGGAGGTCGCCCGCATCCAGCGGCTGATGGCCGAGGCGGCTGACGAGATCAAGTCCGGCGCCACGGTTGCCGAGGCGATCGGCGTGCTGGACGCCGACCCGGTCCGCAAGCTGCGCGGCACCGACGCGCTGCAGGCCTGGATGCAGGAACGCTCCGACGCCGCCATCGAGGCGCTGTCCGGCAGCCACTTCGAGATCTCCGAGCGGGTCCGGCGGCTGGAGTGCCTGATCGCGCCCACCCACACCGGCGTCAT
>NZ_DATINC010000155.1:0-92800 GCF_035474675.1 Jatrophihabitans sp.
CGGGGCGGCCTACGTTGCCTTCGACGGCCAACCGCCTGAGCAGCCGCTGCACGCCGGCATCGGTGCGCCGTACGCCCACGCGACGGCACCGTTGCGGCGCCTGGTCGATCGCTATGTGAGTGAGATCTGCCTCGCGGTGCAAGCTGGCACACCGGTTCCGCAGTGGGTGCGTGACCGCGTCCCGACCCTACCCGCGTCGATGGCCACGGCCGATCACCGCGCACATGCGGTCGACCGCGCAGTCCTCGATCTCACCGAAGCCTGGCTGCTGCGGGATCGCATTGGGCAGACGTTCGCGGCAGTGGTGCTCAGTGCCGATGGCCACGGGGCCTCGATTAGCATCGATGAGCCCGCCATACGCGCACTATGCACGGGCACCTCGCTGCAACCAGGCCAACACATCCAGGCCCGGCTGGTCGCTGCTGACGTCGCTACGCGCACCGTTCGATTCGAGTTGGCCGGTCAGTAGCTTCCTGTTGACGAGTGGCACTGCGAGCGCAGAGCCGGCTACCGCGCCGGCCCGCGATGCGCGATCACAAAGAATCGCGGGTCGTATCCCTGACGGCGGGGCTAGCGTGCACTAGCGCGATCGCCCGCCCTCGCGAGTTATAAGGCCCCGCTTGGTTCGCGATGCGGCGAACAAGAGCGAAGTGGTGAGGACGGCCGACCGCACGGGGGAGCGGCCGGCCGTCAGCGGCCATATTAGACCGGGTGCTTGCGGGGCCGACCGCGTGCGTCCTGCAGCTGCAGGTTCTGGTCAGCCGGCCAGGTAGCGGGTGATCTGCGAGCAAGCTCTGCAGCCGACCTGCCAGGACTCACTCATGAGATCACCGGTGAAGCTGGCGAGTCTGGCCGATCTACGACGTTACGTCGCATAATGCGCGCAGTTCGGTGCCTAGTCCAGATTGAAGTGGCGTCGAAGGTCGGAATACAGTTCCTGGGGGTCGTCCACGGCGGCGACAGCTTGGTTCAGCGCGCCGAACGCGGCGATGGCTGGGTTGTCGTTGGCTGCCGCGAATACCGCGGCGAGCGCGGCCGCCGGTGGCGCGATAGTCGTCCGCGGGGGCGGCGTCCCTTCATGCCGGGTCATGGTCCCGGTAGTACGCAAAGACGGGTAGAGGGTGCTCCACGCGGTGCCGTGGTCGTCGAACGGCGCAGGTAGCGCCTGGCCTCGTGCCAGAGCGCCAAGCGCGGCGCCCCAGTCTAGGTTGCCTGCACCAGCTCGCTCGCAGGATGTACGGGCCGCCCAGTGCGCGACGTGCCTCAGTGTGTCCGGGTCGAGAGTGGCAAGGTGTTCAGCCAGCGCCAGGTCGCTCAGGGCCAGGGTCGTGGCCTCCGGGCCGATGGCACGCAACGCTTCGCTCGGTTTGGTGCCGCCCCACATCAGCAGGTCTCGTTCACTCGCCTGCCTCTCCCATACCCGCGCCTGCTCCGCGGCATCGGAAGCTTCCGCGGCGGGCACCTCATTCGGTGTCGGAGGAGGCGACGGCGTGGTGCGCGCGACGCCGTGCCAATAGGCGGCGAGTTTGCTGCCTTGTCGCACGATCGTCTCCGCAGCGGGCGGCGCGGGCCATAAGGCAAGCAGGTACCGGTCGGTCACCGGGTCCCCGTCCAGCCGGGTGTCCTGGGCTCTGGCGGCATCCATACCGAACGCGCAGTACCGGGCTCGATAGGTAGTCGTTGCGGGCAGTTCCAGCGGGGTCCAGGTGTCGAACGTCGCCAGGCCGTAGCCGCGCTCGGACGCCGTGAAGGACACTTCAACGACGTCTTCCCAGTCACCGGCCAACTCGGGCGCGGACTCGGCGATGCACACGCTGAATGGCACGCGCCCGGTGTGGAGCCCGGTCACCACAGCCAGTCGGCCTGGATAGGCGGCACCGCAAATTCCGTTCACCTGACCTCCGCGCGCGGCGATGATGTCCTCTATCGGTTCAGCCGATCCTGGCTGCAGATACACGAAGCCGTAGTGCACATGAAGGTCGAGGTCGCTCGTCGTCGCCACAGCGGTGATCATCCGCCCATTGACCTGAGCGCGTCCACCCCCGGCGCTGGCCAGGTACGAGGCGGTTGGCTGGCGGGGTTGGCCGACGGGTCGCATGGGCCGCGGTGGTCTATCGGCCCTGGTCCGGTTGAACCTGATCGATCCCGCCGCGCGGCGGCGGCCACTTCTATTTTATCGAGACCCACGCGGCTCCGACGAAGCCGGCGAAGCTGAGTACAAACGCGAGCTGTTGGACGAAGGCGCACCCTCTCAGTACCCCGCCGCGCACAGTGTTCGAGTTGACGATCGTGAACAGCGCCGCGAGGCCTGCGACAATCGAGACCAGCATCAGCACCCACGATATGCGCATGTCCCGCCGCACCGACTGCGAGACATGGCCGCCGGCTACGTCTTTGAAGAAGACCACCGAGAGCGTCAGGGCGGCACTGGCTAGCGTGAGAAGTTGCTTGACCGCATCGGCAAGTTTCGCGACGCTGTCGTCTCCGAGAGCTTTCGTGCCGCGGTCTGGGGAACCTGGGTCTGCCATCGCGACCGATGTCCTTCCTGAGCCGAATCTAGAGCGTGAGTGAGCTTGAAAGTTCCCCTCTTCCGGCCGCGGTTCCCGGCATGCACGGGTAGACCGGACACAGCAACTGATACGCAGTGTTGATCGCGACCCGATCGACCCTCGTCTCGTCGCGCAGGTTGGCGACCAATAGGGCCACCACGATCAGCGACTGGATGTTGTCGATCGCGTTGCGGGTGTCCTTGATGTCGCTCGCATCGCCAATCAGCCTCAGGGCCCCTCGCAGGATGCTGGCCAGTTCATTCTGCGCGGACTCCTCGACTGGCCAGCCCATGCGATCCCCGAGTTGCGACAGCGCCCGGCCAGCCCAGTCCGGGTCCGTCGTGATCGCGCCTGTGATGTCTTCCTCGTAAGCGCCGGATACTTGCTGTTCTAGCGCTTCCCGCACGAGTTGCCCCAGCGGCGGCATCGATGTGCTGTCAAACAAGGCCATTGTGTCCACCCCCATTCAGCCCGCACCAGAGGTGGCGTATAGGCCACCCTCCAGTCGCGCATCCCTCGTCGAGGCACACCGACCTGGTCGTCAGGGGACAAGTAACATGCCGTCGCACCCATGTCAATACCCTCGGTGAACATCCACCATTTCGGTAGGTGAGGGCGAATGAGCTCGCGCGATCCGCAGCATGTCAGTATGTCGCGAAGCCGGATGTGACGCGGTACTGATACGCCTCGGCCGAATGCAGACGCTCACTCTGCTAGCGGACGGAAGTAGTCAGGACGGCCGACCGCACGGGGGAGCGGCCGGCCGCCAGCGGCAATAGTAGACCGTGCACTCGCAAGATCGGCCTCGTCATGCGTCCGGCAGCTAGAAACACCCAGCCAGCCCGTCCTCACCGTGGGGAGCCGGGCTGAGACCTGGCCGCTGACCTCAGCCGGCCCGGCAGTCGCGCGAGGACCGCGAGAACTCAGCCGCCCCGGACGTGGCCCGGCAACTCGGGCAGCTCGGCCCGCAACAGCCAGCGGTCGAAGAGATCGGCCAACGGCTGGTCGCTGAACCGGGTGGCGTGTTCGACGAACATGTCGGTGGTCACGGTGCTGTGCAGGTTGAGCCGGGTCCAGGCGCGCAGCATGGCGAAGAAGGCGTCGTCGCCCAGCACCAGGCGCACCGCATGCAGGGTCAGCGCACCGCGCTTGTAGACCCGGTCGTCGAACATCAGCTCCGGTCCGGGATCGCCGATCAGCAGGTCCTGCGGCAGCTCGGTGAGTCGTTGCCGGGCAGCTCGGGCGGCCCGGTCCGCCGTCGATCCGCCGGAGTTCTCGGCCCACAACCACTCGGCGTAGCAGGCGAATCCCTCGTTGAGCCAGATGTGCTCCCAGCCCCGGACGGTGACGCTGTTGCCGAACCACTGGTGGGCCAGTTCGTGCGCGATCAGCCGCTCGTAGCTGTGCCGGCCGTCCAGGTGATTGGCACCGAACACCGAGATCCCTTGCGACTCCAGGGGAATCTCCAGCTCGTCGTCGGTCACCACGACCACGTACTCCGGATGTGGGTACGGCCCGAACAACCGCGTGAAGGTGTCGAGCATCAGCGGCTGCCGGGCCAGCTCCGCCTGGCAGGCCGCGCGGAGCCGGCCGGGCACCGCGGCGCGCTGGCGCACCGGGCCGGCAGCCAGCTCGATCATCTCGTACCGGCCGATCTGGATCGTCGCGAGATAGCTGGCCATCGGATCGGCCTGTTCGAACACCCAGGTGCTCTGGCTGGCGCTAGTGGTGTGCGAGCGGAGCACCCCGCAGGCCACAACGGAATACGGCGACTCGGTGGTGATCGCCAGCCGGTAGGTCGATTTCTGGCTGGGATGGTCGTTGCACGGGAACCAGGTCGGCGCACCGTCCGGCTGACCGGCCACGATCACACCGTCGGACAACTCCTCCCAGCCGAGTTCCCCCCAGGGCCCCTGCCGCGGCTGCGGGTGACCTTCGTAGTGGACGTCGATGCTGACCTCGGCTCCGGCCGGCACCGGGCTGGCCGGCCGGATGACCAGCTTGTCGCGTGCGGTGCTGAACTTCGCCGCCCGAGTTCCGTCGACCGAGACCTTGGTGACCTTCAGCCCCACCAGATCCAGGCTGAGACTGCTCAGCGGCTGCTCGGCGGTCGCGGCCAGGCTGGCCCGGCCGGCCAGCCGGTTGGTGCTGACCCGGTAGTTCAGCGTGAGGTCGTAGTGGCGCACCCGGTAGCCGGGGTCGCCACTGGCCGGCAGATAGCGATCGCCGATCCCTTGCTGGCTGCTCATCGCTTCGTCCACGGCGAGATCGGGTTGCCGATCCACCGGCTGTGCGCCGGAACGGCTTCGGCCCGCATGACCAGTGAAGACGGCCCGATCGTGGCGCCGGAGCCGATCGACGCTCCGGGCAGGATCACGCTGTGCGGCCCCAGGGTCGCGCCGTCGCCGAGCAGCACCGTATCCATCTGCAGGATTCGATCATGGAACAGGTGGGTCTGGAGCACGCACCCCCGGTTCACCGACGCACCGGGGCCGATCTCGATCAGATCGGCTTCGGGCAGCCAGTAGGTCTCCAGCCAGGCCCCGCGACCGATCCGGGAACCCAGGCAGCGTAGCCAGAGGTTGAGGACCGCGGTGCCGGTGGCAGCCCGGGCGAACCAGGGCGCGGCGACCAGTTCGACGAAACTGTCCACCACCTCGTTGCGCCACACGAACGACGACCACAGCGGGTAGCGCACCGCCCGGGTCCGTCCCACCAGCAGCCACTTGGCGACGCAGGTGAGCGTCCCGGCCAGTGCTCCGGCCGCCAGCAGAACCAGCCCGCCCAGCGCGGCCGCCACGCCGAAGCCGAGTCCGGAGGCCAGCGCCTGCAGGCACAGCAGTACGGCGAGGCCGATGGCTGCCGTGCAGATCACGGCCGCGACCCGGCACACCTCGATCAGCGCCCGGGCCACCCGCAGCATCGGCGGCGGCGAGAACGTCCGGCTCAGGTCGGCCAGGTTGGCCGAGCGGCGCAGCTGGACCGGTGGGCTGCCCAGCCAGGACGATCCCTTCCGGGCCTTGTCGGGCGCGGTCGACAGCACTGCCACCAGCGCGTTCTTCGGCACCGACCGGCCGGGCCCGGTGGTACCGGAGTTGCCGAGAAAAGCGCGTTTGCCGATCTTGGCGCGCTCGACTCGCAGGTAACCGCCCCCGAGCTCGTAGGAGCCGACCATGGTGTCGTCGGCCAGGAACGCGCCGTCACCGATGCTGGTCATCCTCGGCAGCAGCAGGACGGTGGAGGCCTCCACGCCCCGGCCGACCTCGGCGCCGAGCAGTCGCAGCCAGCCTGGCGTGACCAGGCTCGAATACAGCGGGAACAGCAGCGAACGGGCTGAATCCAGGAGCCGCTCGGTAGCCCAGACCTGCCAGCCGAGCCGGCTTCGTACCGGGTGGTGACCGGCGCGCAGGCCGATCCCGAGCAGCCGGACCACCAGCACGGTCAGCAGCGCGTAGCACACCAGCCAGGCGATCGCGGCGACCGGCACCGCCAGTAGCAGCCGAACGGCGGCAACGCTCAGCCGCCCCGCGTCACCGAGACATCGGCGTGCCCACCAGGCAGCCGGCAGCGCCGCCACCGCCGGCAGCAACCAGAACGCCAGCGACGTGAGGCCGTAGCCGGCCAGCCACCACGGCTTGCGCGGCGGGGCCGGTGGCCAGCCGTGCACCGCCCGGCCGAGTCGTACCGCCGGCGAGCCACCCCAGCTCTCGCCGTCCGGAACCGGCCCGCTGACCCAGGAACCGTGCGCGACCTCGGCACCGCGCCCGATCTCGGCACCCGGTCCGAGCGTGCTGCGCGACCGTACGGTGGCACCGTCTCCGATGGTGACCCGGCCGAGTCGCAGGACGTCCCCGTCGAGCCAGTAGCCGGCCAGGTCGACCTCGGGTTCCACCGAGCTGTCCCGGCCCAGCGTCAGCATCCCGGTGATCGGTGGCACTGTGTGCAGCGTGACACCCCGGCCCACCGTGGCACCCAATGCCCTTGCGTAGTAGGCAATCCATGGCGCGCCGGCCAGGTTCGCCGCGTCCACGGCGTCAGCCAGCCGCTCCGCGCTCCACAGCCGCAGATGCACGCTGCCGCCACGCGGGTAGTCGCCCGGGCGTACCCGCAGCAACAGCAGCCGGGCGCCGGCTGCCGCGATGGCCATCCGCCCGAACGGGGTGAGGAACAGCAACCAGCCCAGGCCCACCCACCACCAGGACGCGGCCGGCGCCCAGCCGAACGAGCGGGAATGCGCCAGCAGGTTGTTGGCGGTGGCCAGCAGGGTCAGCCAGCGCAGGCCGGCGAGAGTGCTCACCACCGCGGTGACCGCGAGCTGGACCGACTGGGCGGTCCGCGAGACCGGCCGGACCGTCCGGGTCACCACCTCGGCTGTCGGGTCGGTGGCGGCATCGGCGGCGTCCAACACCCGGGCCAGGTCGGCCAGCCGCGGGTGGGCATAGACATCGGCAACCGTGATCGAGGGCGAGCGCCGGCGGATCGCCGACACCAGCTGCGCGGCGGCCAGGCTGCCGCCGCCGTGCGCGAAGAAGTCGTCGTCCGGGCCGCCGACGCTGGCACCGAGCACCGCTGCCCACTGCTCGGCCAGCCAGCCCTCGGTGCCGGTGAGGCCGTGCGCGGCCACGCTCACCCGCACGCCGGGCAGCGGCCAGGGCAGCGCGTCCCGGTCGACCTTGCCCGATACCCGGCTGGGCAGGCTGTCCAGCACCGCCAGCGTCGGCACCAGCGGCGCCGGCAGTTCCCGCCTGAGCTGCTCCAGGGCGGCCCGCCGGTCGAAGCGGGCGCCCGGCGCCGGGACGAGGTAGCCGACCAGGATCTGGTTGCCGCTGCCGGTGCGCCGGACCGCCGCGGCGGCACCGGCCACCATCGGCAGCCGCTGCATCGCGGCGTCCACCTCGCCGAGCTCGATCCGCCGGCCACCGATCTTGACCTGGTCGTCGGCCCGGCCCACGAACAGCAGGCCCTCCGGTTCGTACCGGACCAGGTCCCCGGTGCGGTAGGCGCGATCCCAGCCGAGGCTCGGCATGGCGGCGAACTTCTCGCCGTCGCGCACCGGGTCGAGGTAGCGGGCCAGGCCCACCCCGCCGATGATCAGCTCGCCGACCTGGCCGGCCGTCACCGGCAGCTGTTGCTCGTCGACCACCGCCAGGTCCCAGCCGTCCAGCGGCAGGCCGATCCGGACCGGGCCGTCCTCGGTGAGTTCGGCAGCACAGGCCACCACGGTCGCCTCGGTCGGACCGTAGGTGTTCCACACCTCTCGCTCCGGACCGACCAGCCGCTCGGCCAGCTCGGGTGGGCAGGACTCGCCACCGAAGATCAGCAGCCGCACCCCGTCCAGCGAGTCGATCGGCCAGAGCGCGGCCAGCGTCGGCACCGTCGACACCACCGTGATCCGGCGGCTGCCCAGCCAGCCGCCGAGGTCGACCCCGCTGCGGACCAGGGACCGCGGAGCCGGTACCAGGCAGGCACCGTGCCGCCAGGCCAGCCAGATCTCCTCACACGATGCGTCGAACGCGACCGACAGGCCCGCCAGCACCCGGTCGTCCGGGCCGATCGGCTGGAATTGCAGGAACATCCGGGCCTCGGCGTCCACGAAGGCGGCCGCGCTGCGATGGCTGACCGCGACGCCTTTCGGAACTCCGGTCGAGCCAGAAGTGAAGATGACCCATGCGTCGTCGCTGACGTCGGGGGCCGGTGGCACGGCAGCCTCGCCGCCGTGCCAGACGGTGAGTTCGTCGAGAACGCAGGCCACGCCCGCCTCGCCGAAGACCAGCCGGGCTCGCTCGTCCGGATCATCCACGTCGACCGGGACGTAGCAGGCTCCGGCGGCCAGGATGGCCAGCAGGCAGACATAGAGCTCGCAATTGCCCGACGGCATCCGAAGCCCGACCCGGTCGCCCCGGCGTACCCCGGCCGCGGCCAACTCGCCGGCCCGGGACTCCGCAGCCCGCAGCAGCTGGGCATAGGTCAATGTGGTGTGGCCATCGTCGAGGGCGGCGGCGTCCGGGTGGGCCGAAGCGGTCGCGATGACGATGTCGATCAAGGTCCGGGGCTGCGGCGCCGAAGTTGAGCGAACCAGCTGCGCACCACCGGTCTTGGCAAGCAACTCGGTTCCGTCCCTGGCTCGCGCGGCTAGGTCGTGCTGGCGTCGGTGACCAGCCGGGTCAGGGCCTCCGACGCGGCTCGACACCTTCGTGGGCACGGCCGATCATACGGCGACGGACCTTCCGGCAGACGGGTGTCGAGGTCGTCCGCACCTGGAACTTCGGCAGCGCCGCTCTGTAGGGTTTGTTCATCTTCGTGTTCTAACCTCACCTGCCATGACCGATTCAGCTAGCCGGCTGCAGGTTGAGCGGCTCGACGACGCGTGGGCCGCGGCCCGCCGCGAGGAGCAGGTCGAGCTGGAGCAGGCCCGCCTGCGCGATCAAGAGCTCGCCGACCGGCTGGCTCAGACGCTCAGCAGCCGCCGGCCGATCGGAGCCGGCCCTGGCGCGCACTGGCCGCCGAGATCTGGGATCGGATTGATCCGGCGCCGATAACGGTCCGGACCGAGGCCCGGCGCCCGGTCAAGGAATGTCAGCGTCCGCCGTACAGCACGACTCCGGAGCGGTTCTGGGAGCCCGAGGGACGCTGGCTGTCGTCGTTGGTGGTGCTGATGATGCCGATCACCGTGGCGATGACGAGCAGCAGGCCGAAGACGGCGGTGAGCAGGGAAGAAGGCATGACAGGGGCTCCGTTCGGAATCAGAGAGCAGCGGTCGCCGGCTGCGGTACGGCACGCTCCAGAACCCCGGCGATTCCGGCGTTCTCCTGCACGGCGAGGGTGCGTCCGGTTACCTCGGCGAGGACGCGGGAGAAGGTGGCGGCCGTGGCGTCCCAGCTGAATTCCGAGGCGTATGCCCGGGCATGGCGACCGAGCACGGCGCACCGCTCGCGGTCGGCGAGCAGGCCGGCCAAGGAAGCGATGTAGGCGTCCTCATCGCCGTCGACCAGCACCCCGGTCTGACCGTCGAGGATCGACTCGGCCAGCCCGCCTGCTCTGCTGAAGGCGATAGACGGGGTTCCGTGCGAGGCGGCCTCCACCACCGACAGGCCCCAGCCCTCCTTCACGCTGGGCAGCGCGCCGACCCAGGCCCGGGCGAGCAGATCGGCTTTGGCCTGCTCGTCGACGAACCCGTGGAAGGTCACGATGTCCTCGACGCCGAGCCGGCGAGCCAGCGCGGCGAGCTCGCCGGCCCACCAGCCCTGGCCGACGATGTCGACCCCGAGGTCCGGAAAGCGCTCGCGCAGCGCCGCCGCCGCGCGGATCACGATCTCGACGCGCTTGTGCGGGACCAGCCGGCCCAGCACCACGACGCGCGGCGTGCCGGAGCGGGCCGCCGCCGAGGGCACCCGCTCCGGCGTGCCGTTGTAGGCGACGGTCACCCGGGCGGGGTCGATCCCCTGCCTGGCCAGCTCGGCCCGGGTGCACTCGCTCACCGTCAGGTAGCGCGACCGGCGATAGACCCGGGGCGCCACCCGCGACTCGAGCAGCCAGCCGAGCGAGCCCAGCCTGCCGAAGACGATCGGCCACTGCTCGCGGTGCACGTGGTGCAGCAACACCACGACCGGCTTGCGGGTCACCAGCCGCGACAGCCAGGGCGGACCGTTCTGCACGTCGACCACGACGTCCGGGCGGACCCGACGGGTCAACAGCGCCCACGCCGCACCCAGGTAGACACCGAACCTGCCGCCGGCTCGCAAGTAGCGCACCCCGTCGCGGGTCTCGTCCGCCGGGCAGCCGGCGACCTTCGCGCACAGGATGGTGACCGGGTGGCCGTTGGCGGCCAGTAGCCGCGCGACGGTCTCGACGTGCTGCTCGCTGCCGCCGGCCTCCGGATGCCGCGAGTCGCGCCAGTTGCAGAGAACGACTGCGGTCACGCCGGAGTTCCCGCTTCGGGCTGCTGGCGGACGGTGGCTTGCGCCGGCACGGCATGCTCCGGCAGGTGGTGCGGCGCCGGCCCGGGCGAGTGGGCGCTGCGGTTCGCCAGCTCCAGAGCGTGTTCCACGGCGTGGGCATCGTCGGTGGGATGCGGGCGCCACGGGCCCCGCAGCAGCAGCGAGAGCGGGCAGAGAGCCAGGGCCCCGGCGGTGCAGATCCAGAACCAGGTCCGCCACTGACCCGGACTGTCCGCCTGCGCCTCGAGGACGTCGGGCGCCTTCGCGGCGAGCAGGGTGAGGTTCTGCTGCGCGGTCTTGTCACTGGCCAGCGTGAGTACCGTCGGCGCACCGACGGTCTCGATCGCGGCCTTCTGCACCGCCGGGTCGTTCGGCGCCGCGGCGAGGTCGTTGAACACCTGGGGATGCGCCTGCGCCTCGGCCAGCAGCAGTTGCAGGGACTCGCTCTTGTCGAAGTAGGCCTGCGCCTGGCGCACGGTAGGACCGTCGTCGACGAGGGGCGTGACGGCCGAGACCACCAACGGGATCGAGATGACAGCACTGGCGATCGTCACCCGCAGGATCCACCCCCAGATGGCCAGGCCGGTGGCCGACAGGGCGGGGTTGCGATGCTCGACGGTCTCGGTGAAGGCAGCCATCCACGGCGTGTACGCGGCCCCCAGCCACGCGCCGGTGAGCGCCAGCAGGATCGCGATGGAGGAGAAGGTCGGAGAGCCGGATCCGGCCTTGGACAGGAATGCGATCTCGACCACGACGCTGGCCAGGGCACCGGCCAGGATGAGCGGCTTGCGCACTCGTAGCTTGTCCGACACCGCGCCGAAAACGAGCATGGACACTGCCGTCGTGGCCCACAGCCAGTTCAGCAGCGAGTTCGACTGGCTGGCGGAGAAGTTGAGATCGGTCTGGAAGTACACCGGAAGGACGCCGATGGCGGTGTAGTACATGAGCAGGAACAGGCTGATGCCGATTGCCGGACCGACGATGTCGAGCCGGAACATCTGCTGATACGGGCGGTGGGTGGCCGCCTCGTGTGACAGCTCGCGGCTGCTCAGCGCCGCTCGAGTCTCGGCCTCGAGCGCGCCCACGATGCGGTCGCGATCGGCACGGTTGAGTTCGCGCAGGCACAGCAGGGCTAACACGCAGACGGCCAGGCCGGCCCAGCCCGCGACCTCGAACTGGAACTGCCAGCGCGGGTGGCTGTCGAGGGTGTGGCTGGAGACCTCGGTGACCAGCAGGCTTCCCAGCACCGGTCCCACCGTCCAGAAGGCCATCGCCTGGGCGCGACCGACCTGGGGACTGAAGTCACGCATCAGCGCGGGCGTGACCACCAGGATGACGCCCTCGAAGATCCCGGCGGCACCGAAGGCGATTCCGTACTGAAGGCCAGTCGTCACATTAGGCAACCACAGCAGCGTCACCAGGGAGACGCCGAACAGGCCGACGATCGCCAGATTGCCGCGGCCCACCTTGTCGGCGATGCCGGAGGCCAGCGAGCCGATGGCTCCGATAGCGTTCGCCACCGCCGTGACGACCGCGAAGTACAGGAAGGAGATGTGGAAGCTGCCGAGCAGCTGCAGCGTGATCGCGCCACTGATGAAGTTCTGGTAGTACGCGACGACTGTCGCGGCGAAGACGATCCCGAGGTACCAGATGCGCCTGGCACCGGTCGGATACTCCGGCAGTTCGCGCTGCCACAGGCGGCGCAGCGGTGATGCTGTAGCAGCAGTCATACTCACTCCCTCTCCCTGGGGAGGGTGGACGACATCAACTGCGCAAACAATGCGCCAGATTGCCCAAGTCAGAACCCGTTCAGCGCCGGCCGGTGTCGACGCTGAATGGAGTGCGTGCAGCGGCCTTGCCTCAAGCTCCGAGGCGGTCGAACGTGCTGGCTATTCGCCGAGGTCGTGCGGCGGTTCGAGGTGGTGGCCGTGCAAGAGGTCCGGCGCAGCGCGCGGGCATTCCTGGCGATGATGACCGCCCTCGGGCTGGACTGGGCCTATCCGGTCACCGACGTCACCGATGGGAAGCCGGCAACAACGCCGCCCTCCACATTGAAGGCTGAGGTAAGACATTGACTGCGTATTGTCAAGACTTGTAGAGTTCGTACACTTTGTCTGAAAGGAGCCTTCCATGCGTAAACTGTGGGCTGCGGCCCTCGCCCTGCTGTCGGCCCTGTTCTTCCTCGTCGTCGCCAGCCCGCCGGCCAGCGCATTCGGCAGCGAGGTGCTCGGCTGCAGTGCCGGACTCGGTTGGACGGCTAATACGTGCTCCAGCGCTGCCTCGCGTTACGTGGGCGACCCCCTCTACGTCACCTTCTCGCCGGCGAATACATCCGGGACCTACGGCACGTCGTGGACCGTCATCGACGACGGCGTCCTCGTCACCACGAAGTGCGTCTCCATCAACAATGTCGCCTGCATCTCCAGCGGGTGTACCGCAGGGTCGATGTCCTGCCAGGTGTTCGATCGGGTAGGCGCCGGGTACTACATCACCGCTTACTTGACACTCACCCAGTCGGGCCAGAGCCGAACCGTGTCAGCGCAGGCCTACATCAAGCCAGGCTTGGAGGGCTGCCGCACATGTTGAGCAACGACGGGTAGGACGCCCTCCGACCTGCCCAGGTGCCGACAGTGTTCGGCCCGACACGGATGATCGATGCGGCGAATGCTGAACGTCTTTAAGGCTAAATGCCGACCGGAAGCACCTCGATGCGGTCGCCGCGGGCGAACGGCCCCTGACCGATCGGGATCGGCCACCACGCATCGGCGCGCACCAGCCGGCTGAGGGAGCCGGCACCGTGCCCCGCACTCGGCACGGCCACCGGAGAATCCGGCCCGGCGTCCAGCGACACCGGCACCCAGTCCTCGACGCCAGGTGGGGAGTTCCAGTCGCAACCGAGCCGCGCCTGCACCGGTTCGCGGTCCGCGGTGCGCTGCCCCTCCAGTTTCTGCAGCAGCGGTGCCGCGAACAGCTCGAAGATCACCGCGGCGGCCAGCGGGTAGCCCGGCACTCCGATGGCGGGCACTGCCATCGCGGATCGGCCGGCAGAACCAGGGGAATCGGCCCCGGGCCGACCGGTACGCACATGACCGAGCAGCACCGGATGGCCAGGACGGACCGCGACCCCGTGCACTGCCACGCCGCCGACTTGGGCAAGGACCGTGGCCGTGTGGTCGTCCCGCCCGCGGCTGGAGCCGGCCAGCACGAGCACCAGGTCGGCCGTGGACGACGCCTGCCGTACCGCGGCGGCCAGCCGCTCGGGATCGTCGGGCTGCACGTCGGTGACCGTGGGCAGCGCGCCGCAGCGTGCCGCGAGTGCTGCGAGCATCACCGAATTGCTGTCAGTGAACTCGCCCGGCCCGAGTGCCGAACCGACCGGACGGATCTCGTCCCCGGTCGGGATGATCGCGACTGCGGGCCGCCTGGCCACCGCGAGGGTCACGTACCCGGCGGTGGCGGCGGCACCGAGGTCCGCCGGGCGCAGCCGGTGACCACCGGACACCAGCAGGCGACCGGCCGGGAAGTCCTCGCCGACGGCCCGGACGTTCCTGCCCCGGGTCACCGCGCCCGTCACCAGGGCGCTGCCGTCGGCGCAGACCGCCACCCGTTCCCGCTCCACCACCGTGTCCGTGCCCGCCGGCAGCGAATCACCGGTGTCCACCCAGGAGAAGGCCGGAGCCGGCACCCCGGCATCGGCACCGAGGCTGCTCCAGGCGAGCGCGATCCCGTCCATCGCCGCGCATGCGAAGCGCGGCGAAGCCCGGCGCGCGTGCACCGCCAGGGCGGTCACCCTGCCGAGCCCCGCCTGCACCGGTACCTGCTCGATGGCCGGCTCCGGGTGCCACCCCGCGCCCGCGCAGGCCGCCACCCACCGGGCGTACGCGTCCTGCGGACTCGGCTGGCGGCTGTCAGCGGTCATGGAACCATGCTCGCAGCTTCTCTCCGAGCGCCGGACGTCGAACGGTCGGCCGCGGAAGTCACCCGGCCGCGACGGAGTCCGGAGCAGGGCTGACCGTGACCGGCACCCCGTTGAACACGGCGTTGCCCGAGATCGGGTCGGCGGTCGAGCTGTCGGTCAGCGCGTTCACGTTCACCCCCGGGTGCCGCGCCGCGACCCGCTGATCCGAGCCGGCGTGTCCCCAGCCGTGCGGCAGGCTGACCACTCCCGGCATGATCGTCTCGGTGGGCTCCACCGGCGCGATCACCTCGCCGACCGCCGACCGCACCCGGGCGTGGCTGCCCAGCCCCAGCTTGGCCACGTCGCCCGGATTGACCTGCAGCGTGCAGCTGTTGCTGCCCCCGACCAGGCTCGGCACGTTGTGCAGCCAGCTGTTGTTGGACCGCAGCTGCCGTCGCCCGATCAGCACCATGTCCGGCGCCGGGGTGTCCAGCAGTCCGCGCAGCCGCTCCACCTCCGGGACCAGTTCCGGTGGTGCCATCCGCACCCGGCCCTCCGGCGTGCACAGCACCTCGGGCAGCCGGGGCTCCAGTGCGCCGAGGTCGATGCCGCTCGGCTTGGCGCGCAGGTCGGCCAGGGTGAGCCGGTACGGGCCCGCCTTGAGCAGCGCGTCCAGCATCAGCTCGGGCGGGCTGTTCCCCTCCAGCCCGGCCCGTACCTCGCCCGGATCCGCTCCCTGCAGGGAAGATCCCGGCAGCTGGGTGGCCAGGCCGAGCAGGCCGCCGAGGAGCATCTCGTGGAACTCCGCCGGATCGGCATCGGCCCCCTTGCCCATCGCGATGAGCACCAACCGCGCCATGATGTCCTCCTCGGACATCTGGTCATCCTCGAGCGGGAGCGCCGGCGTGGAGAACCGCGCGTAGTTGCGCACCGTGATCATGGTTTCCAGCAGGTCGTAGTGCGGCATCTGCAGCATCCGCGGCGGCGGGAGGATCACGTTGGCGAGCTTGGTGGTCTCGTTCAGGTACGGGTCCACGCAGACCATGAACTCCAGGCTCTGCATCGCCTTGCCGAGCCGCGGCCCGTTCGGGGCCGACAGCACCAGGTTGCCGGCCACCGCCAGCAGCGCTCTGACCTGTCCCTCGCCCGGCGTCTCGATCTCGTCCGCCAGGGTGGCCACCGGGAACTCGTCGAGCATCTCCGGCAGGCCGCGGACCCTGCTCTGCCATCGACCGTAGGTGAAGGGCTTGGGCCCCCAGGGCATCTGCAGGGTGGCGGCCTTGGCGAACATGACGCCACCGGGACGGTCGAAGTTCCCGGTGAGGATGTTGATGACATCCACCAGCCACTGGCTCAGCGTGCTGAAGTCGGCGGTGCAGCTGCCCACCCGCGAGTAGACGGCGGCGGTCGGGGCGGCGGCCAGCTCCCGGGCCAGCCGCTCGATGGTGGCCGCGGGCACGCCGCACGCCGGTGCGACCGCTTCGGGCGAGAACTCGGCCGCGAGCTCCCGGAGCTCGTCCATGCCCTCCACGTCGAGGTCCACCGACGTGAGGTTTTCGGCAAGCAGGGTATGGACGATCCCGAACAGCAGGAACGAGTCGGTGCCGGGACGGCTGAACACGTGCTCGTCGGCCATGTCAGCGGTCCGGGTCCGCCTGGGGTCGACGACGACGAGCTTTCCACCGCGCCGGCGCAGTGCCTTGAGCCGGCCGGGGAAATCCGGTGCGACGGCCAGCGAGCCGTGCGACTCGGCCGGGTTGGCGCCGAGAACGAAAAGGTAATCGGTCCGGTCCACGTCCGGCACCGAGATGCCGAGGCCGTTGCCGAACATGAGGCCGCAGGCGACGTGCTTGGGCAGCTGGTCGATGCTGCTGGCGCTGTAGACGTTGGGGGAGCCCACCGCCTGGGCCAGCGCTCCCCGGTAGAGGATGCCGCCCATGGTGTGGAAGGTGGGGTTGCCGAAGTAGGTGGCGACGGACTGCCGGCCGTGCGCCTCGATAACGCCGCTCAGGCCACGGTCGATCTCGGCGAACGCTTCCTCCCAGCTGGCCTCGCGCCACTGCTCGCCGGTCCGGATCATCGGCCGGCGGAGCCGGTCCGGATCCTCGTCCAGCTGGCCGAGGCTCGCGCCCTTGGGGCAGATGTATCCCTTCGAGAACGGGTCGTCCTGGTCCCCGCGGACGGACAGCACCTTTCCGTCGTCGTCGAGGGTCAGGCGCAATCCGCAGATGGCGTCGCAGATCGGGCAGGTGCGGTAGGCGGTTCTCATCACGGCTCCAGGATCGTTCGACTCCAGGACAAGGTCTCTCGTCGTCGGACCAGCCGCTGGGCGCCCGTGCATCGCGGTACCGTCCGCCCAGGTGGTCGTCTGGAGTTACCCAGCCTGGCCAGCAGGATCCGGCGAGAACCGTCCAGTGGTCGAGGTCCTTGCTAGCAGTGACCGGCCCTCGGACGAGAACACGGCCCCGCCGGTCACGCCGCCGTGCGCGACTCCCTCTCCGGAATCTCGACCAGCGGGTGCCGCATACCGGCAGCTGGCCCGTGCATCGCGCTGCGAAGGACCATACGAACGATCCTCGCGCGTAACGGCCGCCCCGCTCATCTTTCGATGTGCCGTCCTGGGCGCTGCCCGCGCCCGCCGGGCGATTCCGGTTGCACCGGTCGAGGAAGGCCCCAAGCTGTGCAATTTCGGAGTGGCTATCGCGCCGGAGCCTGCGAAGGTTGTTCGGGGGCGTGGGAGCGCCGGCTGGAAGGGATGGGCGGGGAATGGTTGCTGCTGTGGTCCAGGATGTGCGGGAGGTGCTGGCCGGGTATCCGGGGCTGGCTGATCTCGTGGTCCGTACCCATGAGCAGGAACCGCTGGGGCAGGTGTTGGTGGCCTATGTGGTGCCGGCTGGTGCCGGGTTGAACCTGGCCGAGCTGCACAAGTACGCCCGCCGGGAACTGCCGGCTGCCCTGGTGCCGGCCGCGTTCGTGGTGGTGGAGGCTCTGCCGGCCGACGGTGCCGGGTTGCCGGCACCGGACCTGCGCGGGTTGGCGCGCTACCGGGCGCCGGAGACCCCGCGGCAGGAGGTGCTGTGCGCGATCTTCGCCGATGTGCTGGCCCGGCCGCGGTGTGGGGTGGATGACAACTTCTTCGCCCTGGGTGGTGAGTCGATCGATGCGATGTTGATCGCGGGCCGGGCCAGCCCGGTGATCGGGCAGGAGATCTCGATCGATGACCTGTTCGACGCGCCCACCGTCGCCGAGCTCGACCAGCTCCTGGACAACTGACCGACAGCTGACCAGCCGAACATCCCGCGCTATAGAGCATGGAGCTTGTCAATGGAAGACGCTGTAGCAGATGTCACCTGATCTGGGAAAGGCATGGCGATCAGGTCGGGCGATGCAGCGGTGGCCGCCTCACAACGGCCGGCGACGTCCGAACGGAAGCCGGGTCGCGCTGGGCCCGCGGCTCTCCTTTTGCTACGCGGCCCAGCAGGATCCCACCGGAGCAGTGGGATCGGCGACTGCGCCAGGCGCAAGCCTGTAAGGGATACAACGCTGTATCTGTTCCCTATGGTGCAGACGATTGTAAATGTATACGCTCCCTTGGTCTTTGGATGGAGGGCAATGGATCCGCAGTCACGCGGATCCCATCCCTCCCAGTTGAAAGGGTTGTTTGAGTGGGGATCGACAGGCGCAAATTCCTGGCGCTCGGTGCCGGTACGGCGGCGGCTGCCGGGCTGACTGTCGCCGTGCCCGGCGGGTCGGCCGGCGCGGAGACGCTATATAAGCAAAAGGGACGGCGAGGACAGCAAGGACAAGACGACCAGGGTGGTTCGGCGCCGTCGAGCGCGGAGCTGGCCCGGTCGCTGGGGGCCGGCTTCAGCAGCCGGTTCGCGGTCGCCAACGGCATCCGCCAGCACTACGTGATCGGCGGCAAGGGCGAGCCGCTGGTGCTGCTGCACGGCTGGCCGGAGACCTGGTGGGAGTACCACAAGGTCATGCCGGCCCTGGCCCAGCGCTACCGGGTGATCGCGGTGGACCTGCGGGGTGGCGGTGACACCGACACGCCGGCGTCCGGCTTCGACAAGAAGACCATGGCCCGCGACATCCGCGAGCTGATCCGGGTGCTGGGCTACAGCAGCGTGAACATCGCCGGGCACGACATCGGCTCGATGGTGGCCTACAGCTTCGCCGCCAACCACCCCGAGGCCACCCGCAAGGTGGCCATGCTCGACGTCACGCACCCGGACCCGAGCTACTACGAGTTCCGGATGCTCAGGGCGCCGGGCCAGCCCTTCTTCCCCTGGTGGTTCGCGTTCAACCAGGTGCCGGGGCTGCCCGAGCAGTTGGTCTCCGGCCGGGCTCGCTACCTTATCGACTGGATGTTCAACAACCTGCTGCTCAACCAGGCCGCGGTCAACGACTTCGACCGGTCGGTCTACGCGGCCGCCTACAACTGCCCGGAGGGCATCCGGGGCGGCAACGGCTGGTACGCCACGTTCGTGCAGGACATCGCGGACTTGGCCACCTACTCGCCGGTGAACGCGCCGATCCTGGGCCTGGTGAACAGCCTGTTCTACCCGAACATGGCCGCGGTGCTGCCCACCCAGGGCACCAACGTGACCGTGCACGAGGTGACCAACACCGGTCACTACTTCGTCGAGGAGCGGCCCCAGGTCGTCATCGACGAGTTCACCGCGTTCTTCGGCTGATCGCGGTTCCCCACCTCAGGTGCCCACGCCGTTCCGGCGTGGGCACCTGCATGTGGGCCTCCCTCCGCCAGCCTTTCAGGGCGTGTGTAACACCCACCGGCCGCCCCAGCGACCGGTGGGTATTCCACATAGAAGCCGCGGCTGGCCGGTACTAAGCCGCCGGGTGCGGCGCGCGCCGAGCCCGGCACACCGGCAGAGAACACGAAGACCTCCGAGTGAGTGCGACCAGATGGCTCGCACTCCGCTCGGAGGTCTTTCTCGTGCCGTCCCGCCGCGCCGTTGCCCGGCTCGACGATCAGGACCAGCTCGACGGTCAGGAACAGCCGGCCGGACGCACCGCCACGAGTGTGGTTCGGAGCTCGGCGGACATGCGAATCGGGGCCGGCAGGATCTCAGAGGATCCCGCCGGCCCCGACTCAGGCCCGGTCGTGCTGCGGCGTCAGGCCGCCTGGGTGGCCGCTACCGCAGGCTGGCTGGCCGGCCGCGGCGGGGTCGGTGCCGGACCGCGCCAGGACTTGCGCAGCACCTTGAGCATGAACCCGGGACGCATCAGCGCGCTCGGCGGGTCCACCATGCCGGCTGCCCGCATGTAGGCGCCGGTGATGCTCCCGTCCCGGGTCGCGGCGGCCTGCACCCGGGCGAGGTAGGCCTGGCCGATCCGCACCTTCAGCGTGCGGCGGCCGGGGACCTCCGGGTAGCTGAGGTCGACGGTGTGGGTCATCTCCCACGGTGCATCGATCACGTCGTGGGCCAGGTCCTTGAAGTACTGCAGCGGGTCGGGCGTGGCGCCGCTGTGCAGGTGCTGGCGCAGCACCAGCGCCGACAGTGCCGCCACGGTCTGCCCCTGGGCGTAGACCGGGTTGAAGCAGGTCACCGCGTCCCCGGTCACCAGCAGCCCGGTGGGGAAGCTGGTCATCCGCTCGTAGCGGCGGCGGATGGTGGTCGGGAACCGGAACGCCACCGGCTCGTCGATGGGCTCGGCGTGCTGGAGGGCATCGTAGATGTCGGGCACCGCGAGCGACTTGACGAAGTCGTAGAACCCGGCCTGGTCGGTCGGCGGGTGGTCACCCAGCAGGCCGTAGACGGTCAGCTCCACCTTTCCGCCGTCGGTCTTGGTGAAGATCGCTCCGCGGGGCACCCGGGGCGAGGCCACCGGGATGATCGCCAGGTCGCCATGCCAGGGATCCTCGTGCAGCACGTAGTGCTGCGTGACGTAGCCCAGGCCGATCTTCGTCCGCTCCTCCTCGACCTCCGGGTAGCCGAGCTGGGTCAGCCAGAGCGGGGTGCGCGAGCCTCGCCCGGTGGCGTCCACCACCAGGTCGGCGGTCACGGTCTCCTCGGCGCTGTCGCCGCCCACCCGCTGCACGCGCACGCCGGTGACGTGGCTCCGGTCCGGAGTCGTCGTCAGTCCGAGAATCTCGTGCTGCTCCAGGAACTTCACCGCCGGCAGCGCCTCGGTGCGCTCCCGGATGTAGCGCTCCATCACCGGTGCGGTCGCCGGCACCGCGAGCAGGTCGACGAAGTGTGGCTGAGCCCGCTTGCCGTCGAAGTACCAGCGGACGTCGCCGGCCATGTCGCCGCTCGGGCAGCCGTCGGCGATCATCTGCGCGGTGATGCCGGGGAACAGCTCCTCCATGACCAGCCGGCCGCGGCAGTGCAGCGCGTTGATGTGGCGGCCCTGCGGGCGGCTGCGCCTCGGCCCGCTGACGCCCGCCAGCCGGTCGCGGTCCACCACGACCACCTCGTCGTAGGCGTCCGCGAGCACCCGTGCCGCGAACAGGCCGGCAATGCTGCCGCCGAGCACGACGGCACGCGTGTTAGTGACGTTGTCCATTTACTGTCGCTTCCTTGAAGTCTCTCGGGATACAGGATCAAGCCAGGCAGTCGACGCAGTGGCCGGTTCTCCCGACTCCCGCGTAGGCGAGTACGCCATCCAGCGCGCCTAGGCCAAATTCGCATTCACCAGCCAGTCGGGCATCTCTCAACGTGCCGGTTTTTCCTTGCCGGCGAAGGGAAATGCTCAGCGGTTGCATGATCGTCGAGAAAGGGTGGAACGGCAGGCGCGCTGCACCGTAGTGTTCATGTTCTGCACCGCATCCCGCCCTCGCCTCTCCGTCTGTGCGGGGTGCCGTCACGGCCCGGCATGGTCCGGCTTTGCCCAGCTGCCGGCCGGTGGGCCGGTGCCGCACGCACGAAGGTGCAGTGCCCCTCCCGGCGGTGATGACATCGACGCCGCGGCCACGTAGCAGGCAGTGGCCATCCGTTTTGCTACATCACTAGGGAGCCACATGACCACGGTCGGAACCGATGTCAACGTCGAACTTGACGGCGATACGCTCGGCCTTCCAGATCTGCGCCGCGTCGCCGAGGACCACGCATCGGTCGCGCTGAGCACGCGGGTGCTGCAGCGCGCGGCCTCGAGCCGGGAGCAGTTCGAGGAGACCGTGCGGCAGAACATCCCGGTCTACGGGGTGACCACCGGCTACGGCGAGATGATCTACATGCTCGTCGACACCGCCAAGGAAACCGAGCTGCAGACCAACCTGGTGCGCAGCCACAGTGCCGGCGTCGGCCCGCTGCTGAGCGAGTCCGAGTCGCGGGCCCTGGTCACCGCAAGGCTGAACGCCCTCGCCAAGGGGCACTCGGCCGTGCGGCCCGCGGTGCTCGAACGCATCGCGCTCTACCTCAATGAGGGCATCACGCCGGCCATCCCGGAGATCGGCTCGCTGGGTGCCAGCGGCGACCTCGCCCCGCTGGCGCACATGGCCAGCACGCTGATCGGCGAGGGCTACCTGCTGCGCGACGGGAAGAAGACGCCGACCGGTCCGGTGCTGCGATCGCTGGGCATCGAGCCGCTGCGACTGCACTTCAAGGAGGGCCTGGCGCTGATCAACGGCACCTCGGCGATGACCGGCGTCGGCGCCCTGGTCGCCGAGTACGCGTGGGAGCAGGCCCGGCACGCCGAGATCGCCGCCGCGCTGGTCATCGAGGTGCTGCAGGGCTCGCTGAGCCCGTTCCAGCCGGAGGGCCACGACGCTCGCCCGCACGCCGGTCAGATCGCCAGTGCCGCCAACATGCGCGCGCTGATGAACGGCAGCAGGCTGACCGTCGAGCACGCCGACCTGCGCCGGCAGGTGGCCGCCAGCAAGGAGAACGGCCACGCCGATGTGGTTCGCTCCGACGTCTACCTGCAGAAGGCGTACTCGCTGCGCTGCATCCCGCAGGTGATCGGCGCGGTCCGCGACACCCTGTCCCACGCCCAGCTCAAGCTCGAGATCGAGCTCAACTCGGCCAACGACAACCCGCTCTTCTTCACCGACCGGGAGATCTTCCACGGCGCGAACTTCCACGGCCAGCCGATCGCCTTCGTGATGGACTTCGTCCTGATCGCGCTCACCCAGCTCGGGGTGCTGTCCGAACGGCGCAGCAACCGGCTGCTCAACAGGCACCTGAGCTACGGCCTGCCGGAGTTCCTGATCAAGGGCGACCCGGGGCTGCACAGCGGCTTCGCCGGCGCGCAGTACCCGGCCACCGCGCTGGTCGCGGAGAACCGGACGATCGGCCCGGCCAGCATCCACAGCGTGCCCTCCAACGGCGACAACCAGGACGTCGTCAGCATGGGCTTCATCGCTGCCCGCAACGCGCGTCGGGTGCTGCGCAACAACAACATCATCCTGGCACTGGAGTTCCTCGCGGCCGCGCAGGCGGTGGACGTCTCCGGGCGCCTGGACCGGCTGAGCCCGGCCGGCCGGATCACCTACGACACCATCCGGTCGCTCGTGCCCACCCTCGAGGACGACCGCTACATGGCAGACGACCTAGAGCTGGTCGCCGCCGAGCTGGAACGCGGCACGTTGATCGATGCCCTCCGCAACGCCGGCGTCAGCCTCCACTGAGAGAGATCCCTACATGACTACCTATCCCGAAGCACAGCAGGAAACCACGTCCGCGCTCTCCCTCCAGCAGCAGTTCCTCTGCCTGTTCGCCCAGGGCTTCGACGCCGGGCCGTTCGGGCCGCAGTACGTGGAGGTCGGCGGGTGGCGGATTCGCGGCCGGGTCGACGTGGAGATCCTGCGCCAGGCGCTGGCCGACGTGGTCGAGCGGCACGAGGCGCTGCGCACCGTGGTGCACCTGGAGGATGGCGGCTCGCAGAGCGTGCTGCCGGCAGGCCAGCCCGAGCTGCGGGTGGTCGAGCTGGACGAGCCGCCGGGTGCCGGCCGGGACCAGCGCGCCGAGCAGCTGATGGTCGAGACCGAGGCCCGGCCGTTCCAGGTCAACGACATCCCGCTGCTGCGCGCCGTGCTCGGCCGCTTCGACGACCAGGACTCGGTGCTGGTGCTCAACAGCCACCACAGCGCTGCCGACGTCTGGTCGCTGCAGGTGCTCCTGCAGGACCTGGCCGAGTGCTACGCGGCCCGCGCGGCCGGCAGCGAGCCGCAGCTGCCCGAGGCGACCCAGTACCGCGACTTCGTCGCCGCGGAGCAGGAAGAGGCCGGCAGCCCGGCGGTGGCCGCTTCCAAGGAGTACTGGCGCAAGGCGCTGAGCGGTGCCCGGGTGCTGACCGTGCCGGTGCACCGTACCGACAAGACCCCCGGCACCAGCTATCACCGCTTCGTCACCGGCTCGCACCTGAGCACCGAGGTGATCAAGCTGTCCAAGGCGACCCGCAGCTCGCCGTTCATGGTGCTGCTGGCCGCGTTCACCGTCTTCGTCAACCGGCGCACCCAGGCGACCGACATCACGGTGCCCACCTTCGCGCCGGGCCGCCGGCCCCGCTTCCAGTCCACGGTCGGGTCGTTCTTCAACTTCGTCC
The DNA here is from genome assembly GCF_035474675.1 of Jatrophihabitans sp. Taxonomy (GTDB): domain Bacteria; phylum Actinomycetota; class Actinomycetes; order Mycobacteriales; family Jatrophihabitantaceae; genus Jatrophihabitans_A. Next base: position 23,898 of record NZ_DATINC010000155.1, read on the forward strand.
CGGTGCGGGTGGACCTGGACGGCTGCCGGACCTTCCGCGACGTCATCGCCCGCGCCAGGACGGCCAGCATCGGCGCCTTCTCCCACGAGCTGCCGCTGCTGTACCTGCTCGGCGAGGCGCCCGAGCTGCTGGCCTCGGTCGGCCCGGACAACGTGCCGTGCCTGTTCCAGGCCGTCCAGCCGCCCTATCTGATGCAGGGCAAGCGGGTCGGTGACCTGGAGTACACCGCGATCTGGCGGCGGGTCATTCCGCAGGCGCTCGGCTCCGAGACCCCGGACGGCATGATCTGGTCGATGCACCTCAGCCCCAACGAGGTGGTGGGCGGGCTCAGCTTCAGCCGCCACCTGTTCGAGCAGGCCGAGGTCCACCAGCAGGTGGGCGAGTACCTCAACATTATCGGCGAGCTGGTGGCCGACCCGGATGCATCGATCTGAGGTTTTGACTTTATGACTGTCACCGCAAACGCCGTGCAGGGCGCGGCCCTGCCGTCCGAGTCCGAGGTCACCCCGGCCGTGCTGATCGAGCGGGCCAAGGCCCTGGCACCGGCCGTCGTGGCCCGCCAGCGCGAGACCGAGGAGCTGACCCACTACGGCGAGGACCTGCATCAGGCCTTCCGGGACGCCGGCTTCTACCGCATCACGGTGCCCAAGCGCTACGGCGGCTACGAGTTCGGCTTCGAGACCTTCCTGCAGATCGCGATGATCCTGTGCCGGGCCGACCCGTCGACCGGCTGGATGTACTGCCTGGGTGCGGCGCACTCGCTGTTCGCCGCCACCGTGTTCGAGGAGAAGACCCAGGCCGAGATCTTCAGCGACGGTGACTTCATCGCGCCGCTGGTCAACACCCCGTACGGAACGGCCCGGCGGGCCGCGGACGGTGGCTGGATCCTAAACGGCGTCTGGCGGTACTGCTCCGGCGCGCCGTACGCGACCCACTTCATCGGCAACACCATGATCGTCGGGGAGGACGGGACGCCGCAGGGCCCGCTGCTGTTCATCGCGCCCCGCGACCAGTGGGAGATGCTCGACGACTGGGGCGGCCAGCTGGGCCTGAAGGGCAGCGGGTCGAACAGCATCCGCTTCTCCGACGGGCACATTCCCGCCCACTACGGCGTGCAGGTCCAGTTCGAGGAGATCTCGGTGATGGACGGCACGCCGGGCCGCGAGCTGCACGAGCACCCGCAGTACGGCGGCGCGCCGGCCTCCTCGATGGCCATGGAGGGCGCGCACATCGCGGTCGGCATGTGCCAGGGTGCGCTGGACGCCTACACCGAGCTGATGTTCTCCCGCACCACGATCTTCCCGCCGTTCCCGCCCAGGGTGGAGGACCCGGACTTCCAGCTGTGGTACGGGCAGGCCAGCAGCATGATCGACGCTGCCGAGACGCTGGTGCAGGCCACGGCGCGACGCTGGCACGAGCTGTCCGAGCAGCCGCTCGGGGCGTTCACCCCCGAGGAGGACCTGCGGATCGCCCTGACCTGCCGGGAGGCCACCGACCTGGCCTGGCGGGCCGTCGACCAGATCATCCAGCCGACGGCCGGCAGCACGTCCGTGCGTCCGGGCGAGCGCCTGGAACGTATCTGGCGCGACCTGTCCACCGGACGCACCCATGTCAGTTCCGCCGTGCTGCTCACCACTTTCGCCAACCGCCTGTACACCCAGCTGCGGCTGCAGAGCGGGCGCTGATGACGCGCCCGCTCACCGGCGACGAGTACATCGAGAGCCTGCGCGACGACCGGGAGATCTTCCTCTACGGCGACCGGGTCAAGGACGTCACCACGCACCCGGCGTTCCGCAACCCGGTCCGGATGACGGCCAGGCTCTATGACGCGCTGCACGACCCGGCCAACCGCGGCGTGCTGACGACGCCGACCGATACCGGTTCGGGCGGCTTCACCCACCCCTTCTACCGCACTCCCCACACCGTCGAGGACATGGTCGCCGACCAGCGGGCGATCGCGGCCTGGGCGCGGATGAGCTACGGCTGGATGGGACGCAGCCCCGACTACAAGGCGTCGTTCCTGGGCACCCTGGGGGCCAACTCCGACTTCTACGCGCCCTACAGCGCCAACGGCGAGCGCTGGTATCGCGAGTCGCAGGAGAAGGTCCTGTTCTGGAACCACGCCATCGTGCACCCGCCGGTCGACCGCAACCTGCCGCCCGACCAGGTGGCCGACGTCTACATTCGGGTGGAGCGGGAGACCGACGCGGGGCTGATCGTGAGCGGGGCGAAGGTGGTCGCCACCGGGTCCGCGCTGAGCCACTACAACTTCATCGCGCACTTCGGGCTGCCGCTGCGCAAGAAGGAGTTCGCCCTGATCGCGACCGTCCCGATGGGGGCGAGCGGGGTCAAGCTGATCTGCCGGCCGTCCTACGGCGCGACCGCGCTGGCGATGGGCAGCCCGTTCGACTACCCGCTGTCGTCGCGGCTGGACGAGAACGACACCATCCTGATCCTGGACAAGGTGCTGGTGCCGTGGGAGAACGTGTTCGTCTACGGCGACCTCGGCAAGGTGCAGATGTTCGCCGGGAAGTCCGGCTTCTCCGAGCGGTTCACCTTCCACGGCTGCATCCGGCTGGCGGTCAAGCTGGAGTTCATCGCCGGCCTGCTGGCCAAAGCCCTGGAGCTGACCGGCACCAAGGACTTCCGCGGCGTGCAGAGCCGGATCGGTGAGGTGCTCGCCTGGCGAAACCTCTTCTGGGGGCTGGCGGACGCGGCCGCCCGCAACCCGGTGCCCTGGGTGAACGGCGCGCTGCTGCCGAACGCCCAGTACGGCATGGCCTACCGCTGGTTCGCCCAGATCGGCTATCCGCGGGTGCTGGAGATCATCCAGCAGGACGTGGCCAGCGGCCTGATCTACATCAACTCCAGCGCCGAGGACTTCGCCAACCCCGAGATCCGTCCCTACCTCGACCGGTTCCTGCGCGGCTCGGACGGTTCCACCGCCGAGCAGCGGGTCAAGGTGATGAAGCTGCTCTGGGATGCCACCGGCACCGAGTTCGCCGGCCGGCACGAGCTCTACGAGCGCAACTACGCCGGCAACCACGAGAACGTCCGGGTGGAGTTGCTGAACGCCCAGCTGATGTCCGGTCAGATAGACGCCTACAAGGCGTTCGCCGACCAGTGCCTGAGCGAGTACGACCTGAACGGCTGGACGGTGCCGGACCTGTGGGCTCCGGACCACCCGCCGGGCATAGCCGGACTGGAGCAGAGCTGACAGCCGGCGGCATAGCCGGTTGAACACCGAGACCTCCGTGCGAGGTGTGGGAGCTGCAGATCCCACACCGGGCACGGAGGTCTCGGCGTTCGGCACTGCCGCCGGCCGTGCAGAATGCCCCCGCGCACCGGCCGGCCAGCAGCGCACAGCCGAAGTCGCTGGAGGAGCAACACCCCGTTCAGGATGGGTGAAAGTTGCGGCGATCGCTTGCAGCCGGGCTCGTCGCGGCGGCGGCCGCCGCACGTCATCCCATCCGCACCGACCTTTGGAAGTGATCGTGGACAGCGACCAGCCCATTGTCATCGACGGCCTCGGCAGCGACATCCACGGGGAGTCGGCCCGGCTCCGGGAACGCGGACCGGTCGCCCCGATCGAGCTGCCCGGCGGGGTGGCGGCCTGGGCGGTGACCGGCTACCACGCCGCCCGGCAGGTACTGGCCGACGAGCGGTTCTCCAAGGACGCCCGGCTGCACTGGCCGGCGTACGCCGAGGGCAGCATCAGCCCGGACTTCCCGCTGCTGAACTGGGCCCGGATGGACAACATGTCGACCGCGGACGGCGAGACGCACGACCGGCAGCGCCGGCTGGTCGCGGGTGCGTTCAGCGCCCAGCGGGTGGCGGCCCTGCAGCCGCGCATCGAGAATCTCGTGTCGCGCGCGCTGGACGCCCTCGAGACCCGTGCGGAACGGGAACCGGACGGCGTGGTGGACCTCAAGGCCGAGTACGCGCATCCGGTTGCCTCGCAGGTGATCGGGGAGCTGCTGGGTGCCGGGCCGGCGGACCAGGACGCCATCCTGGCACCCGCGGGGTACATGCCGGCGAACCAGCAGGAGATGCGGGCGGCGTTCCTGCGCCACCAGCAGGCGGTCCAGGAACTGGTGACGGCCAAGCGCCGGAATCCGGGCGAGGACCTGATCAGCGACCTGATCGCGGCGCAGGCGGCGGAGGGTCCGGAGTCCGACGAGGAACTGGTATCGCTGGTGCTGCTGATGCTCAACACCGGGACCGAGCCTGCCAAGAACCTCATCGTCAACGCCGTCGCCGCCCTGCTGACCCGGCCCGACCAGCGCGAGCTGGTACGCGACGGCCAGGTCTCCTGGGAGGACGTGGTGGAGGAGACGCTGCGCGCCGACGCGCCGGTGGCCATGATGCCCTTCCGGTTCGGGGTGCAGGACATGACCGTCGAGGGCGAGCAGATCGCGCGCGGCTGCCCGGTGCTGGTCAGCTTCGCCGCTCCGGGCCGCGACCCGGACCTGCACGGCGCCGACGCCGGGGAGTACGACGCCCGCCGGACGGACAAGCGGCACCTGGCCTTCGGCTACGGCGCGCACCGGTGTGTCGGCCAGGCCCTGGCCCGCATGGAGGTCCGCATCGCCGTGCAGGCGCTGTTCGCACGCTTCCCCGGCCTGAGCCTCGGCGTGGCGCCGGAGGACCTCAGCTCGCAGGGCACCTTCGTCATGAACGGGCGCCGGTCGCTGCCGGTCCGGTTGGGTGCCGCCGAATGACCCAGCAGGAACCTGCTCCGACCGCGCCCGAGCCCGGCCTGCCCGTGCACCTGCTCGTCAGGCGGCACGCCGAGGCGGCACCGGAAGCCACCGCCGTCTCCTGGGAGAACGGCTCGGTCTCCGCCCGGGACCTCGACCGACACGCCGGCAGGGTCGCCGCCGCCCTGGCCGGCTTCGCCGGCCGCCCGATCGCGGTGCGGGTGCCTGCCGGGCCGGACCGGTACGCGGCTCTGCTCGGCGTGCTGCGGGCCGGCGCCGTGCTGCTCTGGTCCGGTACCGGCGCGACCGGCGAGCGCGGCCGCGGCATCCTCGAGGCGATGCGGCCGGCCGCCGTGCTGACCGGCGGGCCCGGCGACGAGCTGAGCAGGCAGCACGCCGAGAGCACCGGCGTCCCGCTGATCGACGTGGGCGACCTGCCGGACGCGACCTCGGCCGAGCCGGACGTCCCGCTCGAGGCGTGGGCCTACATCGCGCACACCTCGGGCTCCACCGGCCGTCCCAAGGGCGTGCCGCAGACGCATGCCGCGCTCGCGCAGTTCAGCACCTGGTTCGCCACCGAGTTCGGGCTCGGCCCCGGCGTGCGGGTGGCGCAGTGGGTGTCGCCGGACCACGATCCCGCGCTGTGCGAGACCTTCGCGACGCTGGTGGCCGGCGCGGTGCTCTGCCCGGTGCCCGAGCCGCTCCGCGCGCACCCCGGCCGGCTGCTCGCCTGGCTCGCCGAAGAGCGGATCGACGTGCTGCAGACCGTGCCGAGTTTCGCCCAGCAGTTGCTGGTGGAAAGCACCGAGCGGTCCCGGGTGCCGCTGACGCTGCGCAGGCTGCTGCTGATGGGCGAGGCCGTCTCGGAGGGCCTGGTCCAGGGGCTGCAGGCCGCGGCGCCGGAGCTGGCGCTGGCCAATCTCTACGGCCCGACCGAGACGGTGGCCGCCACCTGGCACCGGATTCCGCATGACAGCAAGGGCATTGTGCCGATCGGGCGGCCGATTCCCGGCCGGGAGGTGCTGCTGCTCGACGAGCAGGACCGCGAGTGCCCGCCCGGTGCGGTGGGCGAGATCGTGATCGGCAGCCCGTACGTGACCCCCGGCTACCTCGGCGCCGAACCCGGCGATCCGGTTTTCCGCGCCGTGCCCGGCCGGGGCCCCGGGCCCTGGTACCGCACCGGAGACCTCGCCCTGCGCCGCGCGGACGGGCTGCTGGAGTTCCGGGGTCGCCGCGACCAGCAGGTGAAGATCCAGGGCCATCGGCTGGAACTGGCCGAAGTCGAGGCCATCCTGCTCGAGCACGGGTCCATAGCCGAATGTGCCGTGCTCGCCGTGAGCGGTGCCGACGGCATCGTCACCAAGCTGGCCGCCTACGTCGTGCCGCGCGAGGGACCGAGCCCGGCCGAGTGGCGCGCCCACATGAGGCAGCGCTTCGGCGAGGTGATGCTGCCCATGGTCTTTCGGACCGTGCCGGGTGCGTTGCCCCGCAACGAGACCGGCAAGGTCGACCGCCGGCGGCTGGCCGAACTGGGATAGCGGGTGGCACATCAGGCCGGCTGCCGGGATAGCAGACCGGAAGATGCGTCGCGGTGTCCCCGCCACCAGAGTCATAACCCAATGCTGTCTTTGATTTGAGGAGAGGATCGATGGAAACAGTTACCACGCCGCCACGAACCGAGTTGGTGAAGCGTGCGGCTGAGCTCGGCCCCGTACTGCGGGCCAGTGCCCAGGCGTCGGAGGAGCGCAGGCAGCTCAGCGACGAGGCGCTGGAAGCGCTGAGCAGCTCCGGCCTGCTGCGCATGCGGGTGCCGCGGATCTACGGCGGCTACGAGTCCGACATGCGGACCGTCGCCGAGGTGCTGGCCGAGCTGGCGCGCGGCGACGGCTCGGCTTCCTGGACCGCGTCGGTCTGGCTGATCAGCAGCTGGATGGTCGGCCTGTACCCGGACTCGGTGCGCGAGGAGGTTTTCGCCGATCCCGACGTGCGAATCAGCGGCATCCTCAGCCCCGGCGCGATGGCGGTGCCGACCGACGGCGGCTACCTGGTCAGCGGCAAGTGGTCGTTCAACACCGGCGCCCAGCAGAGCGACTGGAACGTCAACGCCGCCGTCCGGCCGACCCCGGACGGGCAGTTCGAGCCCGTCATGGTGCTGATCCCGATCAAGGACCTGCAGGTGATCGACGACTGGCACACCGTCGGCATGCGCGGCTCCGGCAGCATCACCACGGTCTGCCAGGACCTCTTCGTGCCGGCCGAGCGGGTACTGCCGGTGGGCCCGGTGATCTTCGGCGTCCACCCGCAGCAGCAGGACCCCGCGGCGCCGATGTGGCGGGCCCCGTTCATGCCGGTCGCCTGCACCACCGTCGGCGCGGTCGCCTACGGCCTGGCGGTCGCGGCCAAGGACGCGTTCCTGGAGCGGCTGCCCGGCAGCAAGATCACCTACACCGACTACACCGAGCAGAGCGCCGCACCGCTGACCCACCTGCAGATCTCCAGCGCCACGGTCGGGGTGGACGAGGCGGGCTACCACGTGCTGCGCACCGCCGACCTGATCGACGCCAAGGCGGCGTCCGGTGAGCAGTGGAGCCTGGAAGAGCGCGCCCGTGCGCGGCTGGACCTGGGTGCCACCTGCCTGCGCGCCAAGGAGGTCGCGGACGTGCTGGCCAACGCCAGCGGCGGCTCGTCGCTGTACAACAGCGTGCCGATCCAGCGCATCGAGCGCGACATCAAGGCGCTCAACCTGCACGCGATCATGCACCCCGACACCAACTACGAGCTGTACGGACGCATCAGCTGCGGCCTGGAACCCAACACCCAATACATCTGATCTCGCCTGGAGAAAGATATGAGCACCCAGCAGTCCGCTCTCAGCACGGAAGAAATCACCCAGCGGGTCAGGGCGATCTGGATCGACATCCTGGGCCCGGGCTCCGACCGGCCCGGCGCCACGTTCTTCGAGCTCAACGGGCAGTCCATCGCGGCAGTGCAGATTGCCGCGGCGGTCGAGGAACAGATCGGCATCATCCTCGACATCGGCGATCTGTTCGAGGACCCGGATGTGGAAACCCTGACCAGCGTCGTCCTCGCCAAGTCCGGCGACTCGGCCAGCTGACCGTGGCGACCACGGAGACCGCCAAGCGCGAACTGACCCACGTGCAGCCGGATGCCGATCTGGAGCACGTGGTGGCGATCCTCGAGCGCGACGGGGCGGTGATCGTCGAGGGATTCGCCGACCCCGACACGCTCGCCGGGCTCCGCGCCGACCTCGAACCGGGCCTGGAGGCGGCTGCCTACAGCGAGAGCGGGTACGACGGGCAGCGGACCAAGCGGCTGTCCAGCCTGTTCCAGCGGTCGGCGCACATGAGCCCGGTCGTGACCCAGCCGCTCTACCTCGGTTCGGCCCGGCGGCTGCTGCAGCAACCGACCCACATGTGGATCGGCAAGGTCCGGATGGAGGTTACGCCGAGCATCCAGATCAGCTTCACCCAGGCGATCAGGATCGATCCGGGCCAGGGCCGGCAACCGTTGCACCGTGACGACGCGATGCACCTGTGGCGGCATCCGGGACCACCGTGCCGGCTGCAGCTGATGCTGGCGATGACCGACTTCACCGCCGCCAACGGCGCGACCCTGGTCATTCCCGGCAGCCAGCACTGGGACGACGAGCGGGCTCCGGCATACGCCGAAGCGATCCCGGCCGTCATGCCCGCCGGTTCCGCGCTGCTCTGGCAGGGCGGTGTCTACCACGGTGGTGGAGCCAACACCACGGATGCGCCGCGGTTCAGCCTGTCCGTGGCGCTCGATCTGGGCAACCTGCGGCAGGAGGAGAACCAGTACCTCGCCGTTCCGCGGGAAACCGTGCAGACCCTGCCCGACGAGGTGCAGCGGCTGCTCGGCTGGGAGCGCTGCCCGCCCGGCCTCGGCCAGGTCGAGACGCAGGACCCGATGCTGCTGTTGGAGCAGACCCAGCAGGAGCTCGCCACCAGGCCGCGGGGTGCCAACCCGTTGACCTAGCGGTGCTGTCCGAGGTCCGCCCAACCCGGGCGGCCTCGGCGGTCCGCCCGATCCAAGGCTCACCCGCAGCCTCAGCTCCAAGCAGCCGGTGTGCCCTGCCACAGCAGGGCGCACCGGCTGTGGCGTTCTGCTCGGCGGATCGAGGTGGTTGCCGCGCCGGGGATAATTTCCGCATGACGGAGTCCGCGCGGCAGGAGAGAACGGCGGACGGCCGGTACATCGTCGTGGCCGGCCGGCGGTGGCGGGCCAGCGATCCCGCCATTCCGGAGGCGCTGCGCCAGGAGCTGGTGGCCGAGCTGATGGCCGCCCGTCGAGACGTCCGCACCGATCCGGAGACGGCGCGTCCCCGCGTCCAGGACGCCAAGGTGGCGCTGGGGGAGCGGGGAGACCCGTGGTGGGAGCCCACTCCCGAGGGTCAACGACTGCGGCTGGCCGCGGCGATGCGCACGCTGCTGCGGCACCGCAGGCCCGAGGCCACGATCTGCCCCAGCGACGCCGCGCGGGTGGTCGGCGGGCCGTCCTGGCGAGAGCTGATGGACCTGGCGCGCGAGGTCGCCCGGGGCCTGGCCGGCGACGAGATCATCGTGGTGCGCCAGCACGGAACGGACGTCGACCTGGCCACGGCGGTCGGCCCGGTGCGACTCGCCCGTGGCCGCCGATGGGAACCCCGGCCGGCCGGTCCGCGCCAATAGCCCTGCCGCTGACGGCCTCGTCCGGTCGACCGAAGGCGGCAGCTCCGGCGGTGGGTTGTTAGGGTGACGTGGCCCCAGCAACGGGGCTGAGCAGGTTGATGGGCTTACGTTCGTGACACTTCCGCACGCCGTTTCCTCCCAGGAGCGGCTCTGGGCTCGCGCCCACAGCAGGGCCACCCTGCTCGCCGACGTCAGCACCACCATGTCCGGCTCGTTGAACGTGCGCCGCTCGGCGCTGCGGTTGATCGAGCTGCTGCGGCCGGCCTTCGCCGACTGGGTGTTGCTGGGCCTGCCGGACCCGGACGGCAAGGCGGCAACCGTGGGGCCGGTGCTGCTGGCGGTGCAGCACCCCGGCGGCAGCCTGGCCGAGCCCGCCGGCGAGCCGCTGCCGCTGCGGCCGGGCGATGTGCTGCTGTGCGTCACCGGCCCGACCGGCACCGGCGACCCGGCCCCGGACCGGGCGGCGCTGCTCGCCCTGCTGCACCGCTACCGCGGCACCAGTGCCCAGGTGCTGGTCGAGGCGATCGAGCAGCACGTCGTGGAACGGCTCGGCGATCACCAGGACTTCCTCGCGGTGGCCGTGGAGTGCCGGTGGTGACCCCGACCGCCGACCGGCTGGCGGTGGCCCGGCAGCATTTCGCCGACGCGATCGACAACCTCGACGCCCAGGCAGCCACCGAGACCATCGGCCAGGCGCTGCGGGACGGCCTGGACCCGGTGGACCTGATCGAGGACGTCATCGCCCCCTCGCAACGCCTGGTCGGCGAACGCTGGGAGCGCGGCGACTGGACGGTGGCCCAGCAGCACGCGGCCACCGGCCTGGCCACCGCCGCGGTCTGCGCGCTGGACGCGGCCATGCCCGCCGCCGATCGCGGCCTGGTGGTGCTGGCCTGTGCCGAGCGGGAGTGGCACGCCCTGCCGTTGCAGCTGATCGGCGCGACGCTGCGGGCCGGTGGCTGGCAGGTCGACCTGCTCGGCTCGGCGGTCACCGCCGGCCGGCTGTCGTGCACCCTGCACGAGCTGGGGCCGGACGTGGTGGCGGTGTCCAGCTCGGTGCTGGGCAGCCTTCCGAACGCGCGCCGCTGCGTCGAGGCCAGCACCACCGCCGGCATCCCGATCGTGGTGGGCGGTCCGGCCTTCGGCACCTCCGCACACCGGGCCCGGGCGATCGGCGCGACCGCCTGGGCGCCGACCGCGCGGGCCCTGCCGGACGTGCTGGCCACGCTGCCGGCCGTGGTGCGGCCGGTGCCTGCGCTGCCGCGCGCCGTGGTCACCGAGCAGGCCGGCCTGGACGCCCAGCATGCGGCGCTGGTGACCCGGCTGGCGGCGCGCTGGCGGTTGACCGCGGGCGTCCGGCCGGACGCCACCCAGCCCGACACGGTGGCCGACCTGGCCGTCGACGTGGTCCGGCAGTACCTGCACGCCGTGCACGCGGCGGTGCTGCTCGGCGACCCGTCGGTGATCTCCGACATCCACCGCTGGGCGCTGTCGGTGTTCGGCGCCCGCGGAGTGGCCGATGCCCCGGCCACCATGGCCGAGCTGCGGGCGCTGGTCGCCGAAGCGCTGGCCGAGTACCCGCTGGCCTCGAAAGCCCTGGGGCCGGTCGGCCAGCCGTAGGGCCCGCAGCGGTACGACCCGGTAGTCGATCAACCGGACCGATTAGGACGAAACGTCTATATCACTAATCCGGCACAAGGGTGAGTATTTCACTACTTAGCACAAATTGAGCTTTGCGGCTCGTCGGCAGAGCTCGTGGCCCACCCCACCCGGCCTGTCTTTCACGTGCAGTCATCCATGGGTGATCGACATGTCCGCCTCACCTTCCGATCGCGGGGGACTGCATGCTGGATTCCGACCTATGTCGACTGCACAACGGCGCCGCAGCCACCTCCTCCGCACGGCAGCAGCGCAGGCCCGGTACCGCTGGGCCGCATCGAACGGCCTTACCGGCAAAGCACGAGGCCGATCGATGACGCAGGTACATGCTCCTGATCTGGTGGAGCGCCTGATCGGGACCGGACCGATTGCTGCCGGCGGTGCCGGCCTGGTCGGTGAGCTGTGCCGGCTGGCCGCGGCCTATCCGGTGACTCCGCTGGAACGGGTCGACGTCGAGGTCGCCGGACGGCGACGCGCCGTGTGGCTGAAACTGGAGGGGAATTCCCCCTGGGGGTCGATCAAGGGCCGCACTGCCATCGGCCTGCTGGCTTCTGTCGCCGAGGTCTACCAGCCGGGCAGCCGGCTCGTCGAATCCTCCTCAGGCAACCTCGGCGTGGCGCTGGCCGCGCTTGCCCGGGCCTGCGGCGCGCAGCTCACAGTGGTTGTCGACGAGCGGTTGCCGGCCGCGCTCCGCCACCGGATGACGGGTCTGGGTGCCGACCTGGTAGGGGCCGATCAGGCTCCGGGAGTGAGTGACCTGCAGCGCCGGCTGGACACCATCCAGCGGCTGCTTCGTGCGCACCCGGACTGGATCTGGCTCGACCAGTACGACAATCCCGCCAATCCGCGGACCCACCAGCTGTGGACCGCACCCGAACTGCTCACGCAATTGCCAGATTTCCAGGCGGCGTTCGTCGGTGTCTCCACGGGCGGCACGCTGGCCGGCATGGCGGCCTGCCTGCACCGCGCGGCACCGGCGACCCGCATCGTCGGTGTCGACGTGGAGGGCTCGACTGCCTTCGGGGGCACAGCCGGACGCCGGATCCTCACCGGCATAGGTGCCAGCCGCGTCTCCACCCACCTGCTGACCACCACGCTGGACGCGGTCTGTCTGGTGAACAGTTGGACGGCGATCGGCTGTTGTCGAGCATTTGCCGAGGCGACAGGTTACGTGCTGGGAGGCTCGAGTGGCGCGGTGCTGGCCGCGTGCCTGCAGGAGATGGCTGCCGACGAGGAGCTGGTCGAGGCCGTCTGCCTGTGCCCGGACCTGGGACTGACCTATCGCGACACCATCTACAACGATCAATGGATCGAACGTGAGCGTGGGTTCCTGGACCGGGTCGTCCCCAGCCCGCAGTTCGGTCCGTCCCGCAACGGGGTCACTCTCGCTACCTGGAGGACCTGGTGAGCCTGACATCCCTGCCCGCGGCCAGCGGCTCAGCCAGCACCTCTCCGGATCCGGCCGAAGCCTTCCGCATCCTGACCCGGGGTGATGTCCGGGGCGCGCTGGCCCGGGCCGACCCGGTTGCGACCATCGAGGCCGCGCTGCGCGCCCACGCCGAGGGCCGGACGGTACTGCCGGCCGAGGCCTATCTGCCGTGGCGAAATGCCGAGGGTGCCTACTGTCGATCGCTGGCGATGCCCGGTGGCCTGTTCGACTCCGATCCGCCGATCCTCGGCATGAAGCTGATCAACGCCGCGGTGTCCAATCCGGCGGCCGGGATTCCTCGGGCCGGCGGCTTCACCGTCGCCTTCGACGCCGAAACCGGCCGGCCGTCCCTGCTTGCCGAAGGAGCGCTGATCTCGGCGTTGCGGACGGCGTGCTACACGGTGGCGAGCCTGCGAGTGCTGGGGCCGGAACGCTTTGCCCGGATGGCGATCCTCGGTTGTGGCTATCTCGCCCGGGTGCACGTCGAATTGATCGAACGGTATTTCCCCGACGTGACCCAGCTGGACGTGCACGACGTCCGGACAGCGGCTGCGCAGGCCCTTGTCGATCACTGGACCCGCCTGCCGGGCCGGACCGCGACGGTGCACGAACAACCCCGAACCGCTGTCGCGGAGTCGCCGGTGGTGATCACCCTGACCACCTCGGACACGCCCTACCTGCTCGAGTCCTGGTTGCCGAAGGAGGTCTTCATCGCCCACGTGTCACTCGACGACCTGACCGCGGACGTCCTCCAGGATGCCGACATCTTCGTCGACGACATCGACCTGGTTCGCGACAACCCGCGCCGGATACTGGGCCGGCTGCTGAACGAGGGCGGTGTCGTGCAGCGTCCGGATACGGGTCGGGCAGGCCTGCTGGGAACTCTGGGGGAGGTACTGACCGGCGCGATTCCCGCCGTGCGCCCCGACGGCCGGCGCGTGGTCAGCAACCCGTTCGGCATGGCGGTGCTGGATCTGGCCCTGCTCCGGCTCGTGCAGCAGGCAGCCGCCGAGCAGGATCTCGGGGTGCCGGTCGACCTCACGCGGGAGGCTCCCGCCCGAGAGGTGCTGGCGCAGCTGGCTGGTGGCCTTCGATGACCGGCCTGATCAGCTTGGCCGACCTGACCCCGCAACAACTGGCCGATCGGGTGAGCAGAGCCTGCACGCTGTACCGGGACCGCCGTGCGCATGACCGTCCGCTGGCCGGGCAGGTTGCCGGAATGTTGTTCCAGATGACGTCCACTCGCACCCGTACCGCGTTCACGACCGGGGCGTTGCGCCTCGGTGCGGACCTGATCAGCTACGGCCCGCACGACCTCCAGGTCAACACCGGTGAGACATTGGCCGATACCGGCAGGGTGTTCGCCGCGATGCTGGACCTGCTGGTTGCCAGGATCCCCGGGCCGTCGGCAGACCTGCGCGACCTGAGCGGCGGCCGGCTGCCGGTGGTGAACGCGATGTCGGCCGACGAGCATCCGACCCAGGCGATCACGGATCTGGCGACGCTGCAACGGCATTACGGCAGCTTGGCCGGCGTACGACTGCTCTACGTCGGGGAAGGCAACAACACGGCGGTGGCGCTGGCTCGGGCACTGGCGATGGTGCCAGGAGCGCGGGCCTGGTTCTGGTGTCCGGCAGGTTACGGCCTGCCGGCACGGGTGATCGAGGAGAGCCAGCGGCTTGCCGTGGGCAGCGCCGCCCGGATCATCGAGGTATCCCACCGGGACGAGCTTCCCGCTGCGGTGGACGCCGTCTACACCACCCAGTGGCAAACCACCGGCAGCACCAAGGGCGACCCTTGCTGGCGAGAGGCGTTCCGTCCGCTGCAGGTGAACCGGCAGTTCCTGCAGCCGTGGCCGGACGCGGTGGTCCTGCACGACCTGCCGGCCCACCGGGGCGAGGAGATCTCCGGGGAGGTCCTCGACGGCCCGCGTTGCCTGGCGTGGACGCAGGCCGCGATGAAGCTGCCGGCGGCAATGGCGGTGCTGGAACGAAGCGGCTCCGGCCAGGACCAGCCCGAGGAGGGCCCAGGTTGGCCCGAGCAGGATGTGGCCCTCGGGTTGTCCAGGAGTGCCAATGGCACACATTGACCGTCACCGCGCTGCCCCGAGGACTGGCCGCCATCCCGGCCGACGCAGTCGGCCACGAAGGCCGAGCCCACGTCACAACACTGTCAGGAGGGTGTCTTGAGCACTGAATCGCTGTCCCGCGAAGCGGACGCACTGCAAGCCCGGATGTGGAACGGCGCATACGATTCCTCAGCGCTGGAAGGCCAGGCCAACCTGTGGGGCGATCCGCCGGTGCCGTACGCGCAGGTCGCGGCCGAACTGTTCGCCGCCGCCGACGCCGCGGTGATCATGGATCTGCCCTGCGGGGACGGGCGGAACCTGCCGCCGTTGGCCGCCGGCGCACCGATCCTGCTGGCTGGTGACAGCTCGCACAACGCGATGGCCATTGCCCGGTCGGTCGTCGAACGGGCCGGTGTCCAGCGCGGTGTGGTGTTCCGCGAGACCGACGTCTACGCCACCGGGCTGCTGGACGACTCGATCGACGGCATCTTCTGCTGGGACCTGCTCGGCCACCTCGCCGAGCCGGCCGACGCGCTGACCGAGCTGATCCGGACACTGCGACCAGGCGGCTGCCTGATCGCCAACATGTGGACGATGAACGACTGCCAGATCGCCGACGACTGGGCGAAGATGACCGAGGTCGGGCATCGGGCCTACCTGGATCATGCCGGCTTCTACTGCAAGTTCTACGACGAGCAGGAGCTGGTCGAGCTGCTCGCCGGAGCCGGGATGCAAGCCGAGTCGATCGAGACTGCCCGGTGGTGGGAACCACCGCACGCCAACTACCGCCCCTACGTCCACGAGCACGAATGCCTCATCTTCCGGATCCGCAAGGCCACCCAGCCGCCGAACCAGCCAGCCTGAGCAAGGGAGTCCAGCAGTGACGGAAGCCGGCTCGGTCGCCATCATCGGCCTCGGTCC
Organism: Jatrophihabitans sp.; assembly: GCF_035474675.1. Taxonomy (GTDB): domain Bacteria; phylum Actinomycetota; class Actinomycetes; order Mycobacteriales; family Jatrophihabitantaceae; genus Jatrophihabitans_A. The sequence continues at coordinate 39,381 of NZ_DATINC010000155.1, forward strand.
GCGCGGCCTGAACGTGCTGGAGCGGGTGTTGGCAGTTGCCGGGCAGGCCGGTGAGCGGCTCCGGATAGAACTGATCGACCCGGCCGGCGACGGGGCCGGCATGCACGCGGTGGACCAGCCGGACTACCTGCTGCTGAACACCATCTGCTCGCAGGTGACGATGTTTGCGGACCGGTGCTCGGTCGGCGACACGATTCGGCTGACCGGTCCGAGCCTGTACGAGTGGGTCGTCGAGCGGGGGCTCCGGATCGGCGAGGACGGCTTCAGCGTCGGGACATCCGGCCGCCCGATCCAGCCCTGGGACTTCCTGCCGCGCCGGCTGCTCGGGGAGTACCTCGGCTGGTTCTTCAAGCTGCTGCTCGCCCGGCTGCCGGCCGGCGTGCAGGTACGGCTGCACCGCAGCCAGGCGATCGGACTTGCCGAGGACGGCGAGCAGTTCCGGATCGAGCTGTCCTCGGGCGAACGGGTCTCGGCCGGCCGGGTCTTCCTCACCCTCGGCTACCCCGGCAATGTCGCCGCCGAGCATCCCAGCGGCCGGTTGATCGCCCAGCCGTACCCGATGCCCCGGCAGCTTGGCCGGATACCGACCGGTGCCACCGTGGCGATCGGCGGCTTCGGGCTGACCGCGATGGACGCCATGTCCTGCCTCACCGTCGGCCGCGGTGGCCGGTACGAGCGGCACGGCAGGGGGCTGCGGTACCTGCCCAGCGGAGCCGAACCACGATTGCTCTTCTATTCCCGGTCGGGACGGCCCTGCCGAGCGCGGCCGCGGGTGCTGCGCTACGGACCGGGCTACCGGCCGTTGCTGTTCACGCCGGCCGGCATCGACCAGTTGCGGGCCGAGCACGGCGGCACGCTGGATTTCGACCGGCAGGTGTGGCCGCTGGTGCTCGGCGAACTGCGCATCGCCTTCCGCCGGGCCGAGGCATGGGCGGCCGGCGAGAGCGCGGTCGATCAGCTCGAGCAGCGACTGGCCGAGGCGGCCCGCGCCGGGCGGCTGGACCAGTTGCTGGATTGCATCGACGCCGAGCGCGGGCGGTTCGACCCGGCGCAGCTGCTGGACGGTGCCCAGCCGATGTGGTTGACCGATCCGGCGCGTTACCAGGCATGGCTGGCCGCCGAGCTGGCCGCCGACCTGGCCGAGGGTGAGCTGGGCCTGCAGGGCAGTATCGTCAAGCGGACCCTGGACATCCTGCGTGAGCTGCGGGACACCTTCCGGTACGCGGTCGACTTCGGCGCGCTGACACCGGAGTCCAACCGCGGTTTCTTCCAGCGCACCACGTCGGTGTTGAACCGGGCGGTGGTCGGGCCGCAGTTCGAGCGGCACGAGGAGCTACTGGCACTGCTCGAACTGGGCATCGCCGAGGCACCGTTCGGACCGGATCCGGTGCTGAGCTGGGACGGCGGAACTAACCGCTGGCTGATCGAGTCCCGGCGGCTGGCCCGGCCGCATGCCGACCGGGCGGACTGGCTGGTGGCCGGCCGCACCGACCAGCCAGCGGTCGGCTCCTCGGCCAGCCCATTGCTAGCCGCACTGTTCCGCGACGGCAGGATCCGGCCGAATCCGGCCGCCGAGCCGCAGCTGGCCGGTATCGAGGTGGATCAGGATCAGCACCCGATCAGCGCGACCGGCGAACCGGACCGCCGGATCTGGGTGCTCGGGCCACTCTGTGAAGGCAGCACCTTCTACAACAACATCGTCCCGTCGCCCGGCTGCTTCTCCCGGCCGATCGCGGACGCACACCGCTGCGCGGTCGAGCTGCTCACTGCGGCCCTCCCACTGTCGGTGGCCTGACTCAGGCCGGGCCACAGGTAACTGAGCGGAGCACGGATCGCCATGGCAGGCAACACAGAACCCCGGCACCGGACAGCGGCGGTGACCGCAGATCGGCCGACCAGCCTGCTGGACGATGTGCTGGCCGAGCTGGCGACCGAGCAGGCCGGCCTGGCCGAGTCGCTCCGGTCACTGACCGACTGCGCCGCGGGGTCGCTGGACGTGATGGCCGAGCCGGCGCTCACGCTGGCCGAGGAAACGCTGGCACACGCCCGCGCCAGCGTCCTCATCGCCAGCTACCTGGTCCGGATGATCGACGGCCACCGGCGATGCTCGGGATCGCCGCCGGCTCAGCACCGGCCGTCGGGCAGCTCTCCGGCCACGGAAGGCTACCGAGCTGATGCCGCCGCGGCTGGCTGACCGATCGGGTGCGAGGCCAACTCGACGAGCTCGCTGGCAACGTCCAGCTTCTGGTTGCATTCCTCGGCGCTGTCCCCGTCGGCGATGAGCAATGCATAACGAGCGACGTAATTGTCCGGCGGCAGCCACAGTTCGGTGCCCGGCTGCACCATGGGCTGGAAGCTGACATCGGCCAGCCCGGCCGCTCGGGCGCGCTCGGCATCGAAACGGATGGAGTCCACGACGCACGGTTCATCCGGCCGCAGGAAGCGGATGCCGCAGCATCGACCGGTCGGCGCCGGCCTGCCCGGATTCCTGCCGAGTGCCAGTTCCAGCGCGTACCAGGCCGAGTTGTAGTTCATCGCGCGCTCTACCAGGATCGAGACCAGATCACCGGCCATCCGTCCGTTGACCTCGATCAGGCGGAAGCCGGCTGAGGTGATCCGCACTTCGGTGTGCGAGATCGCATTCCGGAATCCCAGCGCGACATGGGCGGCGGCCATCAACTCCAGCAGGGAGGCATCGGTGAGGTACTCGTCGTCTCCCGACAGGGTGTGGCCCATCTCCTCGAAGTAGGGAGCCTTGTTCAGACGCTTGCGGGTGATGTAGAGCGGCACGAAGTCCTGGCCGTCGAAGTAGCCGTCGACCGTGATCTCGCCGCCCTCGACATACTCCTCGACCAGCACCACGTCGTCGGTGGGCATGCCGGCCTGCCGGGCGCTACGGGTGATCCGCAGCCCCTCGGCAAAGTCTGCCGGCTGATCGACCTTGATCACTCCCTGGCTGGCGCCCAGTGACCGCGGCTTGATCACCCAGGGCGGCGGGATCGCCTGCGCCAGCTGCGCGATGTCGAAGTCGTCGTCCACCAGCGCAAACCCGGGTTGCGCCACACCCGCCCCGGCAAGCAGCTCACGGGTCCTGGCCTTGTCCCGGCAGGCGGTCACCGCTTCGACGCTCGGGCCGGGCAGGCCGAGGGCCTGGGCCGCCGCGGCGGCTGCCACGATCATCCCCTCGTGATAGCAGAACACGGCGTCGATGCGCTGCTCGGCTGCCAGCCGCCGCACCGCGGTGACGGTCTCCGCCGGCGAGAAGGTGTTCGCCGTGGAGGATCCCACCAGGTACGGCCGTTGCCAGGTGGGTGGATCCGGCTCCAGCAGCCACAGCTCGGCATGTTCGGCCGTCTGCTTCAACAGGTACTCGCGATATACCTGAGCCCCGCTGCCGATCAGCAGAACCCGGGGACGCTCGGTGCTCATCTGGTCCATGTCAGCTCCATAGCTCATTCCTTCAGCAGACCGAAGTGGTGGAATGCGTCCGCGGCGCCGGGTACTTCGAGCACGCCGCAACGGGCGAACAGGGCGACCGTGCGTGCGGAGGCATCCCTGATGTAGTCCAGCGTCGCGGCCGGACTGTAGCTGTCGGCAAGGATGTCGGCGACCAGGTCGTCCGGCAGCCCGATGTGCCGCAAGGCCGATCGATGCGAGCTGAGGCTGGGACGCAGCGACCTGACGATGAGCTCCGGCAGGAAGGGCGCGACCGCGATCCGTACCGCCGGTTCCAACTGCTGCCAGAGCTGGCTGAACAGGCCGGCGAAGTACCGGTGGTGCCGGCCCTCGTCCACCGCATGGTCGCGCACCGTCTCCCGCACCAGCGTCTTGACGCCGGAGTCGTTGGGAATGTCCACCAGCAGGCTGGTGATCAGGGTTTCGAACACGATGACCTGGAGCAGCTGGATCAGCAACCGGAGATCGGGCAGGCCGTCGCCCACCGCGTCGAGCTGCCGCAGGAACGGGCCGAACTCGAACGGCAGCGCGGGGATACCCGAGGCTCGCTCGATTTGCAGCCGCACGTCGAGGTTGTACAGCGAGTGGTAGCCCTCGTCGACGTAGATCTGGAAGGCGGCCATCCGGGACTCGACGGGCACCGCCAACCCCGCGGTTCCCTCGGCTATCCGTTGGCACGACCGATTCACCACGGCGACCTCGAAATGGGTGGTGAACTCCAGCCACTGGTAGAGATACTGCGCGTTGAGGTACCGCTGTCGGTCCGGGTCCAGGCTGCGGACCGCTTCATGTCGCAGGTGCGGGATCAACGCGGTGGGGAAGAAGAGCTTGGCGTCCTCGATCTCGCTGTCCTCATCGAAGCGCCGGGGCGACGTTCGCACACCTGCCTTGGTGTACCAGCCGGTGCTGATAGCGGCATCGGCGAGGTCGAGAGCACCGGCGTGATAGGTCATGGCGGTGAGCGCCGGATCGACTGGAACGGCAGCGTGCTGCCGCGGTACGGCGGGTTGCCGTCAGCGGTGCTCACACTGCCGAGTGCCATGGCACGTTTCCTTCTTCCCACGTTCGGGTCAGCTCTGCAGCGCCTGCTCCAGGCCGTCGAGGATGGCGTAGGTGTCGTGCAGCAGGGTCGGCGCGTCACGAGCGGTGAGGAAGAACAGGCCGGCGTAGTCGACCGCGCCGTGGGCCGAGCCGTACCGGGGCATCGGGGTTCCGTCCGGCACGGAGAGCCCGGTCACCACCTCCGCCTCCGTCCCCGGCGAGAGCAGGGAGTCCCAGGAAACCGAGCGGGAGTCCCAGATCCGATCCCGGTCCGCCCACCGGCGCCCCGCGGAGTCGGTAGCGATGATCGCCACCGTGCCGGCGGCGCCCTGACCGTCGACAAGCATCCGGGGCGGGTATTGCACCTGCTGGCCCACCAGCACCTTGCTGAGCATCTCGACGGGGTTGAGGCCGAACACCCTGGTCATCTGCTGGGCCACGTTCACCCCGCCCACCCGGGCGGCGGACTCGATGAGCGCCACGGTGCCGTCCGCTTTCAGCTTGATCTCGGTGTGCGTACAGCAGGTATCCAGCCCCAGGGCCTCCACCGCGGCACGGGCCACCTGCTCGATCTCGCGCTGCTTGTCCTCATCCAGCGTGCACGGAAGGAGATTGGCCAACTCGGTGAAAGGGGGGATCGTGGGAATCCGGGACGTGATGCACAGCGGGTGGTACTCGCCGCCGTCCACCATGCCCTCGACGCTGAGGTAGTCGCCATAGCCACTGCCGGTCGGGTACCAGCCGTCGGTCGAACCGTCGATTATCTCCTCCACCAGGAGATCCCGCGGCGTACCAGCCACTGCCAGCTCGGTGTAGCGGGACTCGAAGGTGTCGTCCAGTGCCCGGGTGGCCGCCGCCCACGCCGCGGCAACCTCGCTCTCGTCGCGAATCACCGTCTGGGCGACCGAGCCGGCGCTCCAAGCCGCTTTCAACAGGACCGGCAGTCGCAGGGCGGCCACCGCCTCGTGTGCCTCCTGCAGGCTGGAGACCGGACGGAACTCCGGTGAAGGCACCCCGGCCTGCCGCCACACCTGGCGCATCAGCCGTTTGTCCCGGGACCGCACCACATTGGGGCCTGCTCCGGGCAGGCCGAGGATCGCTGCCGCCTCGCTGACAGCCAGCAGCGCGAACTCCGACAGGGCGAGGATTCCGTCCACCCGGAGTTCCTTGGCGACCGTGAGGATGGTGTTGACCACCTCCTCGCGACCGAACGCGCGTTCCTGCCGCACGCTGGCGGCGCTGGGCCGCCAGACGTGTTCGGCGTGCGGCGGGAAGGGGCCCAGCCCGAGCACATGGACCTCGGCCACCCTGGCCATCGAAGGCACCGCGAACTCCAGGGTCGGCCCGCCCTTGACGTAGACGAACAACAGGCGTTGCGAACGCCCTGATGGCATGTGGTTCCCCCAGACTTGTGGAGCCAATGTAACGTAAGACCGAAGTGCGATTAATAGATGGTACGTCCCTATATTGCGGGCTACCGCGCGGTGCGCGAGCGGTCGGCGGCCGCTCGGCTGCCGAGGTGACGCCCGCTGGCCCAGCAGCAGGCGGTTGCCAGGCAACCGCCCACCACACAGCATCCCCAGAGCAGCTGCCGGTTGGTCGCGTAGACCACGGTGCCCAGCGACGGCCCGATCGCATAACCCAGGCTCTGCGCCCCGCCGGCGAGCGCGAGGTACCTCGGCCTGGCCGCCTCGGAGGCCATCAGCGCCGGCGCCGAGGCGGCCGGGGGTGCCCCGATCATCTCCCCGGACGTCCAGATCACGGTGGCCAGGACCAATGCGGCGATGCCGCCAGGCAGGCCGAAGCACGCGATGCCCGCCCCGATCAGGAAGACCCCGAGGGGCAGGGTCAGGGCCACCGGGCGGTTGCGCAGCAGGCCGGTCAGGGTGGGTTCGAGCGTGGTCACCAGCAGGGCGTTCGCTGTGATCATCGCGGCGTACACCTCGGTGGGCAGGCCTTTGTGGACGACCTCGAGGGGCAGCGTGGAGATGTACTGCGACTCCACCACCGCAATCGTCATGAGCCCCAGCACCAACCACAACAGCCGCGGGTCCCGCAGTGGCTTCCCCGGTCGCGGCCCGGCTTCGGCCGGTCGGGTCGAGCCAGCCGAGGTGGCCGGGGTGACCCGGTGCGGCAGGCTCACCAGCGCGACCACCCCGAAGAGCAGCGAGGTAGCCGCATCCACGACGAACAGCAGCGTCCAGCTGCGCGCGGCCAGCGCCGCGCCGACCAGCGGCGTGATCAGGGCGCCGAGGTTGAGGCCGAATCGATATCCCGCCGCGACGAGCACCAGCTGGCTGCCGTCGACCGCACCGGCCAACAACGTCATCGCAGCCGGGCGGAAGAGCTGGGTGGCGATTCCGGCGACCCCACAGGCGATGTCGATCGCGGCTCGGCCGGTGAGCACCGCGAGGGCGGCCACCGAGATACCGGCGCCGAACATCGACGCGGCGATGGTGTTGCGGCACCCGAGGCGATCGGTGACCACTCCGCCGGCCGAGACGCCCAGCACCGTACCGATGCCGTAGAAGGTGAGTGCCAGGCCTGCGGCGGCGGGCGGCCAATGCCGGCTGGTGGTGAGGTAGAGCACCGCGAACACCTGGACGAACGAGGCCATCCGGTTGACGGCAACACCGGCGATCAGCAACCGGCAATACCCGGGCAACCGACCGAGGACCTGCCATACCGCGCCGATCCGCGTCTCGTGGCCGGGCAGCCCGGAGCCGGACGCCGTTCCGTCCTGCTCTGCCGCCGTCTGGCCGCCGCGGGCCGGCTGTTCACTCACTGCGCGGTCGCACCAGGCAGGTGGGCGCGGGCTCGAACCCGAGCTTGTTCCAGAAGGGGCCGGAGTCGTGCCCCGGATGCACCAGGAACTTCACCCGCGGGTGGTCGGCTACCACCGCGGTGACCAGCTGTGAGCCCAGCCCACGGCCCTGCCAGCCGGGCAGGACGGCCAGGTCGGCGATGAAGGCGTTGAAGCTGAAATCGGTGAGCACCCGGACCAGGCCGACGAGGGTGCCGTCCTCGGCTCTGGCCACCACCACGTCTTGTGCCTCCTCGAGCATGCGCTCGATCCGGGCCAGGTCGTCCAGCGGTGCGTTGAGCCCGGCGGACCTGAACAGCTCCGCCACCTCCGCCGCGCGCGCGCCGTCGCGGCCCAGGCGCACCGCAGCGACGTCGGATACCGCCATGGCTTCCTCCTCGGTTCTCACGGATGCACGATCGGGTGGCCGGACCCCAGCCCGACCGGACGGTCAGCCGCCCCGGCAGCGCGGTGACCGATCCCGGATTACGGGCAACTATTACCTGATGCCAGGGAAAAAGCCATAAGTAGTCTTTGTCCAGCTGTCGCCTGATGTGACACCTCGGGCTTGCCGTATCGGCAGATAGCCCACCTCGAGCCGGTACCGGCGAGGCACCGGGGCGGTCCGACGGATCGCGCTCGACCTACCCGGCGCGGTCGAGCGCGACCCCGCCGTTCCGGGGGTGGGTGACCTGGTTCAGGAGTGCCTTACCGATTCGGTAACAGGCTGCAGTCAAATATCGTCGAGGAGATTTCGGCAGAGCCGCAATACGCCCTGCATCGCGAATTGACCGGAGAAAGACATGCGCAATGATAACGAGGCGTCGCGAGCGGACGCGCCGTTTCTTGGAGAAAGCCTGGTTCAGTTATCGAACACGCGAGCCGCGCATTGCCAAGGGCAGGGTCGGGTAGCGGTTTTCACCCGCTGCGCCCATCCTGCCTGGCAGCGTTGCACCAACCGCTGCACTACCGGATACACCGGAACGGCAGGCTTCCTGTAGCGCGGAAAGCCTGGTTTTCCAGGGGCTGCAGGCTGGTTCTCATCCAACCGACATCCCGCCGGACCGGCACCGGAGAACCTACGGCCGCAGACACCGGACAAACCGGAAACCGTATTAAGCGCTGAATAGAAAATTGTTTTGTTCGGCTATCTAATCCGCCTACCGTGGGTTAGCCTGTGCCGCGCCGGAACTCTATTAGCCGCACATCAGCGGACCGGCAACTTTCTGCGTGTCCACAGAATCGGAGAATGTTTCGTGACCGAGCAGGCAGCGCCGACGCGTCCCGCCACCTACAGCGAGCGCATGCACCAGAACGCCCTCACCGACACCTACCTGGCCGCGTTCGAGGCCAGCGGGATCCGGCCCAGCGAGTTCCATGCCACCGTCCAGCCGGTCACGGTCGGCACCAACATGGACGGCCGCTGCCTGACCCGTCCGGGATTCCTGGAGCGCGAGCAGGTGCAGCGGCTCGGCGCCGACCTCGAGACCCTGTACCAGTGCCTGACCAGCCTGCCCGACCGGCTGTTCGGCGGTGACCTGGCCTCGTTCGTGATCGCCACCGGGGTGCCGGCCCAGCAGGTCAACGCCATCGTCCGGGGCCGCGGCAACGCGCCGAGCCGGCTGTCCCGGGCGGACATGTACGTCGACGACACCGGCTTCCGGGTGCTGGAGTACAACATGAGCGCCTCGCTCGGCGGCATCGACGCCGCCACGCTGAGCCGGGCCTACATGGACCAGCCATTCATGGCCGAGTTCGCCGCCGAGCACAACCTGGGCTTCATCGACACCATGGTCGAGGCCGCCGAGACGCTCAAGGCCGAGTGCGACGTCCGGCCGGGCACCCGCCCGACCGTGGCGTTCTGCGACTGGCCGGGCAGCTACCCCGACCTGGAAGCGCAGCTGATCAAGAACACCACCAACATCAGCAAGCTCGGTGTCGATGCGTTCCCCTGTCACCTCGGCCACATGCGCATCGACGAGAACTCAGAAGTCTGGGTCGGTGACCGGCACGTCGACATCATCTACCGCAGCTTCCTGATCGAGGACCTGCTCGACCCGACCGGCCCCGGCCTGATCGAGCCGGTGCTGCGGGCCGCCGAGCGCGGCAAGGTGAAGATCTTCTCGCCGATGGACGCCGAGCTCTACGGCAGCAAGGGCGCGCTGGCGCTGCTGTCGGACGAGGCGAACCGCGGCGTGTTCGACGAGCAGGAGCTGGAGGTGCTGGACCGGATCCTGCCCTGGACCCGGATGGTGCGGCCCGGCCCGGTGACCGTGGACGGCAGCCGCAGCGTGCTGCTGGAGGACTACGCCCTCACCGCCCGCGACGAGCTGATCCTCAAGCCGGTGATGCTGCACGGCGGCACCGGCGTGGTGCCCGGCTGGCAGACCGATCCGGACTCCTGGGCCGGCATGGTGAAAGACGCCATGGACGGCGAGTTCGTGCTGCAGCGGCGCATCCACCCGCACACCGAGCTGTTCCCGTCCGACGAGGGACTCAAGGAGTACCTGCTGGTCTGGGGCGCCTTCCTCGGCGCCCGCGGCTACTCCGGGGCGTTCCTGCGCGGCGGGCCGGCCGAGGCGCAGAGCGCGGTGGTGAACACGCTGACCGGCGCGTCCGGTTCCTGTTGCTTCTCCGAGCTTGCCTGACCCGGCGTCAGCCGGGCTGCTGACCAGCCGAGCGCCGTCGTGACCCACCCACCCGGCGGCGCTCGGCCTCAGCCTGGGACCCGTCAGGCTGGGACCGTCAGGCTGGGACCGTCAGGCTGGGAACGTCAACCGGAGAACCGCAGCCGGTTGAGCAGCCGGGGGGTGAGCAGCCCGTCGGCCAGCCCGAAGCGCACCAGGTCGTCGAAGGCGCGCTGGTCGTCGCGGGCGGCCCGCAGGCCGGCGTCCGTCAGCGCGGTCCAGCCGCCGAGCCGGGCCAGCGCGCCGGTGTGCGCCAGGTGCCGCCCCAGCCGCCGCCGGCTGGCCTGCCGGTACCGCGAGCCGGCATCCCCGCCCTCGGTCACCGCCCGGGCGGCGGCCCGGCCGGCCAGCGCCCCGGACACCACCGCGTAGAAGATCCCCTCGCCGGTGAACGGGTTGATCATCGACTGCGCGTCGCCGGCCAGCAGCACCGGACCGTCGGGAATCGGCGGCCGGCCGGACGACAGCGGCAGCCGGTGTGCCCGCAGGCCCTCGGCCTCTCCGAGGCCCGGCAGCAACGCCCGCATCCGGGCCAGCAGGTCGGCCCGGCTCACCGGGTCGGGTCCGAGCAGCTCGCCGTAGCCGACGTTGGCCCGGCCGTCGCCGATCGGAAAACTCCAGGCGTAGGCGGGCCAGTGCCGGTCGGTCATCGTGATGAACTGGCTGCCGGCCAGCGCCGCCAGCCCGGCCGGCTCGGCGGCGTACCCGCGGATGGCCAGCGCGACCGGCGCCCTGCCGGGTGCCGCAGCCGGCCGGGAACCGGCCAGGCTGCGGCGCACCACCGACTCCGCGCCGTCCGCCCCGATCACCACCCGGGCATGCAGGGCGGCGTCCAGCCACACCCCGCCGTCGGCCACCTGCACCCGGCGGACCGGGTGCCGGCGCACCTCGATCCCGCGTTCGCGCACCTGGTGCACCAGCCGGGCGTCGAAGACCTGGCGCGGCACCACGTGCACCGGGTGCCGCATCCGCCGGTGCACCCGCACCCCGCCCGGCGACCGCAGCGCCAGGCCGGCGACCGGCACGGTGCCGGCGAACACCCGCGGCACGTCGAAGCCCAGGCCGGCGAGCTCGGCGTCCACCTCGTGCGCGATGCCGTCCCCGCACGGCTTGTCCCGCGGGAAGTCGGCGCGGTCCAGCACCAGCACCGTCAGCCGCGGCCGGGCCTGCGCCACCGCCGCGGCCGCCGCGCACCCGGCAGGCCCGGCGCCCACCACGATCACGTCGTAGTGCTCCGATGGCCGGCTCATCCGGTCACCGTACGAGCCGGGCCGCCCAGCGGCTCAGTTGCGCCCCGGACGCGGCCGGTGCTCGACCCGGTCGGCCAGCCGGCGCAGCGTCTCGCGGTTGCGCAGCCGGAGCAGCCACCGCTGCACCGGATTGTCCAGCCAGTGACCCGGTCCCGCGGTCGGGGCCTCGCGCAGCGTCACCTCGGTCTGCGACGGCGAGCGCTGGTCCAGCACGATCTCGACGGTCGCCTCGCCCAGCGGCCAGCCCTTGGCGCGCATCAGCAGCCGGCGGCCGGGCTCGCACACCAACGACTCGGTGTCGTCGGCGATGACCAGCGGCCAGACCCCCACCTTGTGGTGGATCTTGCTGCCGACCTCCGGCCAGCCGGCGTCGACGTCGCGGATGTGGGACGCGCCCACCACCCAGCCCACGTAGGCCCAGCCGTCGGCCAGTTCGGCGAAGATCCGGTCGGCTCCGGCGCGCATCGACGCGCGCACCTCGGTCATCGGCGTGGCAGGCATGCGACACCCTTCGGTAGGCGTGGCGCACCACGCTCGGGGGCTACGGGCTCAGCCGGTTAAACCGTAGCGCACCGGCCGGCCCGGGGATCTTCGGCGAGATTCCTCCGCGCGAGGTTTGCACCCGGCTCGCCCGACGGCCTACGTTTGACAGCAGGAGCAGAAGATCACCGGGACGGCTGAATAACCAGCTGCCCGCACCAGATCGCCCGCCGGCAGTCCCGGCGGGCCGGCATCCGCCGAAGCCCACACCGGCAGCGCCCACTCCGCAGCAGCCCGGCAGTGGCGCCCGCCGAGAACCGGAGCATCCGATGACCACCAAAGCCCGTCGAGAGCCCGACCAGCTGACCGAGTTGAGCGACACGTCCTGGAAGGGCGTGTTCAAGCGTTCGGTCAAGGAGTTCCAGAACGACAACCTCTCCGACTGGGCGGCGGCGCTGACCTACCGCGGGGTGCTGACGCTCGCCCCCGGGCTGCTGGTGCTGGTGTCCATCCTCGGCCTGCTCGGCGACTCCACCACCCAGGAGCTGGTCGACAACGTCGGCCAGCTCACCCCCGGCGGCGTGCGCAGCGTGCTGGAGCAGATCCTGGACAACGTGCAGGCCCGCAGCAGTGCGGGCCTGGCCGCGGTGCTGGGCCTGCTGATCGCCTGGTGGTCGGCCTCCAGCTACGTCGCGGCGTTCATGCGGGCGTCCAACGCCATCTATGAGATGGGGGAGGGCCGGCCGATCTGGAAGACCATTCCGCTGCGGCTGGCGATCACCCTGGCGATGGCGGTGATGGGGGTGCTGGCCGCGGTGATCGTGGTGTTCAGCGGTCCGCTGGCCGACCGGGTGGGCCACGCGCTGGGCATCGGCGACACCGGCCTGCTGGTCTGGAGCATCGTGAAGTGGCCGGTGCTGGTCGTGATCGTCAGCGTCATGCTGGCGGTGCTGTACTACGCCGCGCCCAACGTCAAGCAGCCCGGCATCCAGTGGATCAGCCCCGGTGGCGTGCTCGCCGTGCTGATCTGGATCATCGCCTCGGCCGGCTTCGCGTTCTATGTCGCGAACTTCGGCTCGTACAACAAGACCTACGGCTCGCTGGCCAGCGTGATCATCTTTCTGATCTGGCTGTGGATCACCAACATCGCGATCCTGCTCGGTGCCGAGTTCAACGCCGAGCTGCAGCACGCCCGCGCCATCGAGGCCGGCCAGCCGCCGGACCAGACCCCGTTCGCCGAGCCGCGCGACACCCGCAAGCTGACGCCGGACAAGCAGCGGCAGGCCACCGGGCTGGAATCGAAGTAGCTCCGAAGATCGAGAAGGCGGTCAGGCCTACTCGTCCTCGGTGCCGTCGGCCAGCACCTCCAGCGCGCCGGTCCGGACGTCGTAGACGCAGCCGATCACCGCGAGGTCGGCCGGCAGGTACGGCGAGCTGCGAATCCGGCGCACGTCGTGGGCCAGCACCGCCCGCTGGTCGGAGATGGTGCCGAAGTCCAGGCTGCGGGTGTCCACCCCGGAACCGGCCAGGATGTCGGCGTGCACCTGCTCGTCGGTCACCTTCGACATCCGGCAGTCGGTGTGCGCCACCACCATCACCCGCCGGACGGCCAGCAGGTGCACCGCCAGCACCAGGGTGCGCAGCACGTCGTCGGTCACCCGGGCGCCGGCGTTGCGCAGGATCTTGGCGTCGCCCTTGGCCAGGCCCAGCATGGCCAGCGGTTCGATCCGGGAGTCCATGCAGGTCACCACGGCCAGGCCGCGGGCCGCTCGGCCCTCCAGGCGCGGGTCGCGGTAGCCGGCGGCGTAGCCGGCGTTGGCCTCGAGCAGGTCGGAGAACGCTTCGGTCATGGCTCTATTTCAGCAGAACAGACGGCAGGAGCCGCGAACGGGAGGGTGGGCCGCCCCGTTCCCAGGTCCTGAGCCTGTTTCCGGTGTGCCGGAGACCGACGGGCGTCACAGGGCGGCGAGGACTGAGACGGCACGATCGAGATCGGAGTCGCTGACGAAATAGTGCGGCGAGGCCCGGCCGACCGCGAGGAGGTTGCGCCGGGTCATGTCGACGAGCGTTGACGGACGCCTGCTGACCGTGGTGGTCACCCGTTGTTCGCGCAGCCGCTGCTGCACCGTCACCGGGTCCAGGCCCTCGACGGTGAAGGACACGATGCCGCTGCCGTCGTCCGGATCGTGCACGTTCACCCGCCCGAGGGATGCCAGCTGGGTGCGCAGGTAGCGGGCCCGCCGTCGCACGGCCTGCTCGATCCGCTCGATCCCGTAGTCGAGGGCCTCGTCGAGGGCCGCCGCCAGCCCCACCAGCGCCGCGACGTCCTGCTCCCAGAACTCGAAGCGACGTGCGGACTCGGCCACCTCATACGTCGTCGGCCCGGTCCATGATGCCGAACGCAGGTCGAGCATGGCCGGCCGCAGGCGTTCCAGCGACCGGCGCCGTACCCACAGCATTCCGGTGCCGCGCGGCCCTCGCAACCACTTGCGCCCGGTGCAGGCCAGGGCGTCGATGTCGAGGTCGTTCACGTCGACAGCCAGCTGGCCTACCGATTGGCAGCCGTCCAGCAGCACGAACGCGCCGGCCTGGTGCGCGAGCGCCGCCGCCGTCCGCACGTCACCCACCAGCCCGCCATTGGTAGGTACCTGAACCAGCGAGATGGCGGCGACGTCGGCGGTGTGCAGCTTCGCCTCGAGGTCGTCCAGGTCGATGCCGCCGTCGGGGTTCTGGGCGACGAAGCTGACCTGGGCGCCCGCCTGCTCGGCTCGCTGCAGCGCGGCGATGGCGTTGCTGGCGTACTCGGGACCGGTGAGCAGGATGGTCTGTCCCGGGGCCAGCGGGATGCTGTAGAAGCAACTCGTCCACGCACGCGTGCCGCTGTCGCTCAGGGCGATCTCTTCGGGATCGTCCGATCCCACCAGCCGCGCCACCGACGACCGCAGCTCCGACAACCGGGTTGCCACCTGATCCGCCGCGGCGTACCCGCCGATCCGTGCCTCGAGCTCCAGGTGCTGCTGGACGGCCGCCAGCGTGCTGGCACTCATCAAGGACGAGCCGGCGCTGTCCAGGAACACCTGCCCGTGTGCACCGGGCGTCTTCGCACGGGCGGTGCGTGCCCACAGCTCGGCCTCGGTCCAGCTGTCGTCGGTCCTCAGGACTATGCCTCCCTCGTCATGTGCGCCGCCACTATCACCCGCGGTCCGTCGAGTTGCTCGGGCAAGGACCAGGCCTCGTCGGCCAGGCTCGCGGGATGGTTGCTCACCGACAGCACCTCGAATCCCGCCACCTGCAACAGGTACCTGATCTCGACGGGGAACAACAGCCGGTGGAAGATCACCTCCGTGGCGGACTCTTCCTGGCCGCGGGACCAGGCGTACTCCCGGCGCAGTCGCTGGCGGGCGACGTCGATCGACAGACGCGACGTGCAGGTGAGGGCGGAGCCGTCCGGAAGATCTATCGAGACCGTCGAGGTGTCGTGCAGCAACCGCTGCCCGGCCTCGGTCAGGAAGTACCCGCCGTTGCGCATCTCCAGGACCAGCAGGCCGCTGGGCTGCAGGTGCCGGCGGAACTCGGTCAGCGCCCGGTCCACTTCGGCCGGCGTGTAGTTGTACAGGAAGGTACTTCCGAGACAGAGGATGCAGTCGTAGCGGTCCGGCAGGTCGAGATCGGTCATCAGGCGCTGCTCGACCCGCGCGTCAGGGCAGCGCTCGCGGGCCCGGGCAACCATCCGGCCCGAAGCGTCCACCCCGTCGGCGTGGAAGCCTCTCGCCCGCAGGAAAGCCATTTCCGCACCCGGACCGCAGCCCACGTCCAGCACGGAGCCGGCGCCGCGGCGCGCCAGCCGGGCGGCGACCGCCTCGATCAACTCCGTTCCCACATCGGCGGTGTAGGCCTCGTACAGCTCAGGCGCATCGTGCAGGTAGTTCGGAGCGACCAAGGACTGTGGGCCGGTGGTTGCGTCGGCGGAGACCTGCATTCGCTACCCTCCCAGCCCGGGCAGCGGCGCTGCCCGATGACCTAACCTGATCCAGCCAGGGACTGCCGCGAGACGATGACCGGAGCCTGGTCGCGGAGCCGTTAGGAGTTTTCTACGTGTCATATGCTGCCGATCTCCGCCGGATCCGGGCGCTACCCGGCAGCTTCTGGCTTCTGTGGGCATGCACCTTCGTCAATCGCCTCGGGACGAGTGTCCTAGCGCTCCTGACACTCTATCTCTCGGTCGGCCGGGGGCTCGAGCCTGCGATTGTGGGACTTCTCATTGCCCTCCGGGGCGCTGGCACCGTGGTCTCCCCGCTCCTCGGTGGCTGGCTGACCGACCGGCTCGGCAACCGGGCCACGCTGTTCCTGGGAATGGCGAGCAACGCGGTGGCGCTGATCGCGGCAGGCCTGTCCGCGTCCGTGCCCGCACTCGTCGTCTCGATAACCATGCTGGGCCTGACCGACTCGATCTATCGCCCCGCGATGACCCAGTCGATAGTCGGGCGGGTCGAGGACACCCAGCGCGGACTGGCCTTCGAGATGCAATTCGTCGCCGTCAGCCTGGGCACGGCGATTTCGGCCGCCCTGGCCGGCTTCCTGGCCGAGCACAGCTTCTTCCTGGTGTTCGTCCTCGATGCGAGCACCAGCGCGGTATTCGCGCTGATCGCCTTGATCTTCCTGCACGATGTGCCGAGAAGGGGCAACCGCGAACCGGCGCCGAGCGTCGAGGTGGTGCAGAGTACTGACCTCGGCCGCAGTCCGCGCCTGGGTGTTGGGCTGTTCTACCTTGCGACCGCCTTGTTCGCGGCCGTCTATGCCCAGACCATCACTGCCCTTGCCGTGCACATGATCCGTGCCGGACTGAGCACCGGCGACTACGGAATCATGCTTTCGCTGAACGCGATCCTGGTGCTCCTGATCCAGCCGGTGGTCTCTCCCGCGCTGTTGCGATTCTCCGGGCAGGACATCCTGGCCTTCGGTCAGGGCGCGGCCGGCCTTGCGATCGCTGCGACGGCATTCTGCACGACGATGCCGGCTGTCACCGCCAGCGTCATCGCGTGGAGCATTGCCGAGATCGCGGTAGGCGCCCGGGGCACCACCATCGCGGCCGAGCTGGGCAAGCGGTCGCGGCGACCGGGCAGGGTGGTCGGCCGGTACAACAGCGCGTACGCGGCCGGGGTCCTGATCGGTGGCTCGGCGGGTTCCGCGCTGGCCTCGGGCGGTCACGAGAACATCGTCTGGGGGGCCTGTGCCCTGTTCGCGGTCGCCGGCACGATCGCGCAACGGATGTCGAAGTCCCTTATCGAGGAGCGGTCATCCCACCCGGCTGCCGCTGACCTCAGCGTTCATCCATAGCGTGGTCGCCGGAATTCCCAGCTCCTCCTCCAGGCCCGGGACGAGCGCAGGCCGCAGTGGCGCCGCCGACCGGAGCCCGTCGGCATAGGCGCACAACTGCTCGAGATCCGGTGTCCGGGCGCTCAAGCCGCGCTCTTCGAGCCAGGCAGGATCGAACACCGTGTCGAGGTAGCGGTCCCCGCTGTCGGAGAGCATGGCCACCACCGTCTGGCCGGGGCGCAGGGCGCGTGCATAGCGCAAAGCCGCCAGGTAGACCGCTCCGCTGGACGCGCCGGCGAGGATGCCCTCGTGCCGTGCCAATGCCCGGCAGGCCTGGAAGACCAGTTCGGAGGAGATCTTGAAGGCATCGTCGACCAGGGCCAGGTCGAGGTTCACCGGTGTCCAGCCCAGTCCCACACCCGGAACCGCGTAGGCCGCGGACTGGCCGCCGAAGATCTGCGAACCCTCGGCGTCGACCCCGACGAGCACGGTCTTCGGGCTGCGGTCGCGGAAGTACCGGCTGAGCCCACCGAGCTGGCCGCCGGTGCTGACGGCGGCGACGACCACGTCGGGATAGCCCACCTCCGCCACGATCTCAGGGCCGGTGGCCTGATAGTGGGCCTCGGAGTTCGCGAGATTGAAGCACTGGTCGGGACGGAAGGAGTTCGGTATGGCAGCGGCCAGTTCGTTGGCGCGGGCGATCCGGGTCTTGTGGTAGCTGCCGGTGTCGTCCTGCTCGGTCACGACGACCACTTCGGCGCCGTAGGCGTGCAGCACCCGGAGGTTCGCCGGCGTTGCCTTCGGATCGACGAGGATTATGACCCGGTACTTTCGCGCCGCCCCGATCATCGCGAGGCTGATGCCGAAGTTTCCGCTGGATGACTCGATGATCGTCCCGCCGGGCTGGAGCAAGCCGGTACGTTCGGCGAAGTCGACGAGGTGCAGCGCCGGGCGGTCCTTGACGCTGCCGGCTGGATTGGTGCGTTCCCACTTGGCCACGATCCGTGCCGAGCGGGAATCGGTGCTATGTATCAGGGGGAACGAGGGGGAGTCCCCCACTGTATCGAGTACTCCCGCTGAGTGGAAGGTCATTCGCCATCGCCTGCTTCTTCTTGGTACTGATAGGTTCGCCCAAGACGCCTGGGTTCGCCCTCGACGCTGTCTTTGGATCGTTTCGTTTCTAGCCTGCCGGAGAGGTTTATGGCAACCATCGTCGTTCTGGAGTCATTGACATTTGGCTTGTCCCGGTTGGCAGAAGCCGTTCGGTCCCGCGGGCACGACCTGGTCCTGCTGGCCCGGGATCCCGACTGGTACTGGTACGAGCTGGAGGTCGAGATTCCCAGGCGGGGCCTGGCTCCGGTACCGGTGCGGGTCTGTGAAACCTTCGACCGCGACGAGGTCCTTCGCGAGATCGCCACGTTGGCCGACGTCCGGGGACTCATCGCCAATACCGACACCTGGGGTCTCGCGGGCGCCGAGATTGCTGCCGCCCTGGGCCTGCCGACACGTGATCCACGACTTTTCTGTGACCTTCGCAACAAGACCCGGGTGCGCAACTCGTTATACTCCAAGGAGTTGAGCCCGGCACCTGCGAGCGAGCTCGCGGCATCGGCCGTGACGGCCGGCCAACTCCAAGAGCTGATCGCCTCGGCACCGAGTGGTCACATCATCGTGAAGGACGCGGCGGGAACTGGCAGTGAGAACGTGTGGCTGGCCACCTCGGGCACGGCGGCATCGGTGGCAACCGAGGTGAGCGCTGCTGCGCGGAACGGGCGGTTGCGCTCGCAGACGGTGACCTGTGAGCCTTATTTTGAAGGCGAACTCTTCAGTGCCGAGACCGTCTCCTTCGAGGGCGAGCACCGTTTCCTCGCAGTCTCCGGACGGATCACCTCCAGCTTCCCCGGATTCCGGGAGAACGCGGCGGTCACGCCGGTCTCGACCACCGGACGGCTGGCCGGCGTCGAGGAGTGGGTGAGCCGGGTCCTGACCGCGGTCGGCTACGACACCGGCTTCGCCCACACCGAGTTCGTGGTCGGCCCGGACGGCTTCGAGGTCATCGAGGTGAACCCGAGGCTTGGCGGGGTCACGATCGGAGAGGCATTGAGCCGTGCCTTGCAGGTGAATATCTACGATGCATTGGTAGACATCGCCCTCGGCGAGCGCCCCCGCCTGATGGACCTGGAGGCGGCACCGCGTTCCTGTGTGGCACAGTGGGTGCTCTATCCCGACCGGGCCGGGGAGTTCGTGTCGGTCCGGGACCGGCTCAGTGGCGCACCGCTGGCCACGGGTGAATGGTTTCCGACCAAGCGGGTCGGTGTCCAGCTACCCGACCCGGTCGACCAGCGCGCGTCGGTGGGCATGCTCGTGGTCGAGGAAGCCAGTGCCGACCTGGCCATCCTGCGTATGCTGTCCCGCCAGAACGCCGTCGAGGTAGTGGTGGCATGACCTCGCACGTGCTGGTCGTCGGCGGCTGGACCGAGGGCCTGGCTGCCGCCCTGGGCACTGCCGACGCGGTCAGTTTCATCGGCTCCGTCGAGGCGTCGGACAGCTTCGACACGGCACTGCTGAGCCAGTGCTTCCAGGTTCGGCAGTCCCGGGTGGACGACGCGACGGCCGTGGTTCTCGCGGCCCACGAGATAGCTGCCTCGCTCCCGGTGACCCGGGTGGTGTGCCAGACCGAGCGAGGGCTGATCCCTGCCGCGATTGCCGCCCAGTCGCTGAGGATTCCGGGACCGGAGCTCCTGCCCGTGATGCTCACCATGTACAAGCCGGCGCTGCGCAAGCGACTCACCGGCTCGGCTGCCGAACGTTATTCCCTGCCCTACGCGAGCATCCAGAGCCCCGCGGACCTGCGGGAGTTCGCCGAGCGGGTCGGGCTGCCGCTGATCGTCAAGCCCACCGACGGTGCCGGCGCGGTAGGTGTTCGCCAGATCCGGACGCAGGCCGAGCTGGACGAAGTTCTGAGCGGGGACTTCACCGCAGAGCCGAGGCTCGCGGAGGAGCTCGTCGACGGGCCGGACATCTACAGCGTGGAGACCCAGTCGGTGGACGGCCGGCACGTGGTGGTCGGCTTCTCCTACTCGCGGCTGACGCGTTATCCGTACGCGGTCTTCAACTGCACCTTCGTGCCTCCACCGGCGGCCAAGCTGGGAGCGGAGGAGATGAAGCTGGCCGCTGACATGGCGCAGCAGGTGCTCGACGCCATCGGTCTGCGCAACGGTTCGGCTCACACGGAGTTCAAGCTCCGCGGCGACGGAACGCCGGTGCTGATCGAGTCGCAGCTGCGGGTCGGCGGGGACCGCATCTGGCGGATGGTCGACGACGCGCTCGGGGTGCGGCAGCTCGCTGCCGACAGTCACGGTCAGATCCCGCAGCTGCCTGCCGTGCCGCCGGCCTGTCAGGCCTTCTACTCGTTCGTGCCACCCAGTGGCGAGCTCGCGCAGGTGCGGGGGTTGGAGGCCCTGGCCTCCGATCCGGCAGTGCTGTCGGTGGATGTGCTGCCCGGTCTGCTGGAGCGCGGAGTTCCCGATATCGTGGACAACCTGCAGCGCCCGGTGCAGGTGCTGGTCACGGCCGGAAACGCGGAGGCCCTTGCCGAGGCCTTGAGCCGCGTGACCACCGCGATCGAGTTCTGCTACGCAGACGGACGGTGCTGGCGTGCCCCGGCGCCGGACTTTGCCTAGGGGGTACTGACCAGGAGGGGAGCGCGGATGCCCGCACCGACGTCGGCCCGGTCGCCGGAGCAGGGCCGGTGACCGGGGGCGGAGCACCTCCTGGCCTGGCGTTGAAGTCGGCAGCCGGACGCTGGGTGCTGGCCGCCGCCGTGCTGGGCAGCGGGATGGCCATGCTGGACGCGACCGTGGTGAACGTGGCGCTGCCCCGGATCGGGGCGAACCTGCACGCCGGCCTGACCAGCCTGCAGTGGCTGCTGAACGCCTACACCCTGACCCTGTCCGGGCTGCTGCTGCTCGGCGGCTCGCTCGGCGACCGGTTGGGCCGGCGGCGGATCTTCGCCCACGGGGTGCTGTGGTTCGCGATCGCGTCGGCCGGCTGCGCGCTGGCGCCCACCGTGCAGGTGCTGATCGGCATGCGGGCGGCGCAGGGGGTGGCCGCGGCCCTGCTCACGCCGGGGTCGCTGGCGATCCTGGAGGCGGTGTTCCGCCGCGAGGACCGGGCGGCGGCGGTCGGCGCCTGGTCCGGGCTGGGCGGGGTGGCCACCGCGATCGGGCCGGTGCTCGGCGGCCTGCTGACCGGCCTGGCGCCGTGGGGCTGGCGGCTGGTGTTCCTGCTCAACCTGCCGCTGGCCGCCGTGGTGCTGGTGGTCACCCGCAACTGGGTGCCCGAGACCCGTGACGAGCAGGCCGGCGGGCGGCTGGACCTGACCGGCGCGGCGCTGGCCGCCCTCGGGCTCGGCGGGGTGGTCTACGCCCTCACCGAGGGACCGGTGCGCCGCTGGCCGGGCTCGCTGCTGGCCACCGCGGCGGCCGGGGTGGCGCTGCTGGTGGCCTTCGGGATCAACGAGCACCGGCGGCAGTCGCCGATGATGCCGCTGTCGCTGTTCTCCTCCCGGCAGTTCAGCGCCGCCAACCTGGTGACCTTCCTGGTCTATGCGGCGCTGTCCGGATCGCTGTTCCTGCTCCCGGTGCAGCTGCAGCTGGTCAGCGGTTTCAGCCCGGTCGCGGCGGGTAGCTCGATGCTGCCGGTGACCGTGGTGATGCTGCTGCTGTCGGCCCGGATGGGCCGGCTGGCGCAGCGCATCGGACCGCGCCGGCCGATGGCGGTGGGGCCGGTGCTGGCCGGGATCGGGCTCGCCCTGCTGGTCCGGCTGGGACCCGACTCGGGCTACCTCACCGGCGTGCTGCCCGCCGTTGTCATCTTCGCCCTGGGCCTGAGCGGCACCGTCGCGCCGCTGACCGCCACTGTGTTGGCCGCCGCGCCCGAACACCAGGTCGGCATCGCCTCGGCGGTCAACAACGCGGTGGCCCGGACCGCGGGCCTGCTGGCGGTCGCGGTGCTGCCCGCGCTGGCCGGCATCACCCCTACCGCGCTGGCGCACCCGGCGGCCCTGTCGACCGGCTTCCACCACGCGGTGCTGATCGCCGCGGGGCTGTGCATCGCCGGCGGCCTGCTGGCCTGGCTGACCATCTCCGACGACGTGCTGGCCGGGGAGCCCGCGCCGGCCGTCCCGGCAGCCACCCCGCCGGCGCCGCACCCGCCCAGCCTGCCCGGGCACTGAGGCCGTGGTTGCGGGGATCCCCGGGGTCGGCCGGACGGCGCCCGCGCGCCGCTAGACCCGGGGTGCCGGCAGGTCGGGCAGCGTGCCGGTCTCGACCACCTCGGCGGCGACCGAGCGCAGCTTGCGGTGCAGCTGCTGGCTGGCCACCCGCAACAGCGTGAAGGCCTGTTCCTGGGTGACCTTGCGGGCCGACATCAGCACGCCGAGCGCCATGCCGATGGTCCGGCTGCTCTCCAGCGCGGCCTCCAGGTGGGTGGCCTGGTTCTCGGCCTCGTTCAGCGCGACCAGGCTGGAGGCCAGCGCCGCGAAGATGGTGGCCGTGTCGACGGCATCGGAGTTGAACGCATTCGGCTGGTCGGCGTACAGGTTCAGCGCCGCCGCCCGCTCGCCGGCCAGCCGGAAGGCCAGCACGCTGCGGACCGGGGTCTGCGCCGCGGTCGCCTCGGCGAACTGCGGCCAGCGCGGCTCGTTCTCGACGTCGAAGAGCAGGTAGTCGGTGGCATCGGTGGCCGCGGACAGGCACGGTCCCTCGTGGAACCGGTACTGCAGCTCGTCCACCTGGCGGGCCACCTCGTCGGAGACGGTCACGCTGTGGCCCTGCACGCCGTGCAGCGCGGTGATGCTGGCCCAGGTGCAGCCCTCGACATGCTTGACCGCCAGGTCGACGATCCGGCGCAACGCCGCCCGGCTGTCGCCGGCGCCGCGCAGCTCGGAACTGAGAGCCGCGAACTCCTGCGACAGCTCCAGCATCTCGGTGGTGTCCACGGCTGCCCCCAGGTGTTGCCCGCCGCGGAGTGTCGGCGACGGAAGCATCTTGCATGATGGCTGCCCGATGTGGCCACCCTGCCCGGGGGTTGTGCGCGTGGCGCCGGGGCGGGGGAGGGGCCGCGGCCGGTGGCTCGATGCGTCCCGAGCGGCCGGCCGGGTTTCTGCCGCTGCTTTTTCCGCGCCGGCGATATCTGACTTCCCGCCTTTCGGCAGGAGTAATTAATGGCACCCGGACGGGGCGCTCAGCTGCTTTGTGTAGATGCAGTGTGAACGTCATGAAAGCAGAATTTGGTGCTGCGATCTGCTGGAAACGTAAGGAGATTCTCATGAAATCCTGCCTGCTGAATTTACATGTTCAAGCCATTGACGGCGTATTGCATTTTCGGTTACGTTTCCGCGGAAGCACCCAAAGCGCCGGTTATTCCGGCCGGTATTTCCCCGTTCTGCCCCCGTGCCGGCGTCTGAGAGGAGCCCTCGTCCGGCGCTGATCCGCTATGCCCGCTGCCGGTCCGACATGGACTGGAAACAACCGGCTACCGCTCAGCCCTCGAGCGTGCTGCCGGCACCTGCCGTCCCCCAACCCCCGAAAGGTCGACAATGACGTTGCACACCCGATCGCGCCGGCGTGGCGCGGTCCTCGGGGTCGCGAGCCTCGCGGCCCTCGCAGTCACCGGGATCGTCCAGGCCGGCTCGGCCGACGCCGCCCCGGGCAACCCTTACTCGCCGGCGGCCGGGCACAGCTACCGGCACGGCGTGGTTCCCACTATCGGCACCCAGGCGAAGATGAACGCCTACGCCAAGGCGCACCCCGCGACGATCACCGCCACCGGCCCGCAGACGCTGTCCTACGGCGGCGGCATCGACGGCATCGGCGTGCAGAGCGGGCACTCCAAGACCTACCTGATCTTCTACGGCAGCCAGTGGGGGACCTCGTCCACCGATGCCAACGGCAACCTGAAGTTCACCAACGACTCCGCCGGCGCGGCGGGCGCCGCC
Organism: Jatrophihabitans sp.; assembly: GCF_035474675.1. GTDB lineage: Bacteria > Actinomycetota > Actinomycetes > Mycobacteriales > Jatrophihabitantaceae > Jatrophihabitans_A. Next base: position 63,414 of record NZ_DATINC010000155.1, read on the forward strand.
CAGCAGATGTTCAAGGGCATCGGCACCAACAACGAGCTGTGGTCGGCCGACCTGACCCAGTGGTGCGACGGCGCCGGCGTGGCGACCGGCGCGACCAGCTGCCCGGCCTCCGGCGCCAGCTACATCCCCTACCAGACCGGCGGCGTGCTGGCCGGTGTCTGGTACGACAACTCGGTCGCCTCGCCGGCCACGGCCAGCGGCCACCAGCTGGGCCAGGAGGCGGTCAACGCCGCGGCCCACTTCGGCAACACCACCGCGGCCTCGAACCGGTACGCCTACTACGTGATCCTGTCGCCGCACGGCACCAACCCCGACAGCTACCAGGGCCAGTACTGCGCCTGGCACGACTACAACGGCGACACCACGCTGACCGGTGGCGCGGTGAGCTCGCCCTACGGTGACATCGCCTTCTCCAACCAGCCGTACAACATCGACTCCGGCGCCGGCTGCGGCGTGGGCTTCGTCAACTCGCCCGGCACGCTGGACGGCTGGACGATGACGCTGGGCCACGAGTGGCACGAGATGATGTCGGACCAGAACCCGGCCGGCGGCTGGACCAACCACACCGGCAGCTCCTACAACGGTCAGGAGAACTCCGACGAGTGCGCGTGGCTCTCGCCCGGCACCGCCGGCGGTGCCGCCAACGTCTCCTTCGGCTCGTTCGGCACCTACGCCGAGCAGGCCAGCTGGTCCAACGACACCAACAACTGCGCCATCAGCCACGCCATCGTCACCCACGGCACCAGCGGCGTGACGGTGACCAACCCGGGCAGCCAGACCGGCACGGTGGGCACCGCCAAGAGCCTGACCATGTCGGCCAGTGGCGGCACCGCGCCGTACACCTGGTCGGCGACCGGCCTGCCTCCGGGCCTGTCGATCAACTCCTCGACCGGCGTCATCTCCGGCACCCCGACCACCGCGGGCACCTACAGCTCGACGGTCACCGCGACCGCGTCGGCGGGCGGCTCCGGCTCGGCCACCTTCTCCTGGACGATCAGTCCCGTCGGTGGTGGCTGCACCTCACCGGGCCAGAAGCTGCTCAACCCCGGCTTCGAGTCCGGCAACGTGAACTGGACGGCCAGCTCCGGGGTGATCGGGCAGTACGGGGCCTCCGGTGAGCCGACCCACGGCGGCAGCTGGAACGCCTGGATGGACGGCTACGGCACCACCCACACCGACACGCTGTCCCAGTCGGTGTCCATCCCGTCCGGGTGCGTGGCGACCTTCAGCTTCTACCTGCACATCGACACGGCCGAGACGACCACCACCACGGCCTTCGACAAGCTGACCGTCAAGGCGAACAGCACCGTGCTGGCGACGTACTCCAACCTCAACAAGAACACCGGGTACGCGCTGAAGAGCTTCACCGTCCCGGCCGGCACCACCAGTGTCAGCTTCACCGCCACCGAGGACGCCTCGCTGCAGACCTCGTTCGTGATCGACGACACCGCGTTCAACGCCAGCTGAGGCGGTACCGCACAGCGGGAACGAAGTTCCCGGCGGCCCCGGACCGGCAGGTCCGGGGCCGCCGGCTGTCCGAGGGGCCGCGGCCGGAAGGGCACCCGGCCGGCCGGCTCGTCCCGGGGAGGGCCGGGTCGAAGAATTGCGCCACAACCCCTCACATCTGCTCCGGCCCGGTCGATAGGAACCTCATGGTCGGGGAGCCACGGGGTGCGGGGGGCGGTAGTCGCCCCTCTTTACTCATGCCCTCGATGTTCACCGCCTTCTTCTATTCCTCGGTGATCCTGGGCTGGGCGTCGCTCGCGCTGGCGGTCCGGTCCCTGGTCAGCTCCGATCTCGACACCGCCGGCGCTCCGCTGGCGATGACCGCGGTGCTGCTGGTGGTGCTGGAGCTCCGCCCGCTCATCCAGGGCCGCGGCCACGATCCGCAGGGCGTGGTGATGTCGACCGCGTTCGCCTGCGCGATCCTGTTCCTGTGGGGCCCGTGGCCGGCGATCGTGGTGGTCAGCATCGCCTCGGTGGCCGCCGACCGGCGGGCTCGCAAGACGCTGTGGAAGGTGATCTTCAACGTCGGGCAGTACAACCTGTCGATCTGCGCCGCCTGGGCGGTGATGGCAGTCTGCTCCGGCACCCCGTCGGTGGAGCAGCCGCTGCGTTCGCTGTCCGGCATGGACCTGCCGTGGATGGCCGGCGCCTGCCTGGCCTACTTCTTCACCAACCTGGTGCTGGTCTCCGGGGCGCTGGCCTGGACCAGCTCGTTCCGGCGGTTCCTGTTCGACGACTTCTGGCACTACACCGCCACCACGTTCTCGGTGCTGGCGCTCTCGCCGCTGATCGTCACGGTGGCCAACGCGGCCTGGGAGCTGCTGCCGCTGCTGCTCATCCCGCTGGTGCTGGTCTACAAGATGGCCCAGATGTCGGTCGAGCGCGAGCACCAGGCCGGCCACGACCCGCTCACCGGCCTGCCCAACCGGTTCCACCTGCAGGCCTCGCTGGCCGCCGAGCTCGCCCAGTCCAAGCGGGACGGCCGCCCGTTCGGGCTGCTGCTGATCGACCTGGACCACTTCAAGGAGGTCAACGACACCCTCGGCCACCACGTCGGCGACCAGCTGCTGATCCGCTTCGCCGAGCGGTTGAGCAACGCGGTACGGCCCACCGACCACGTCGCCCGGCTGGGCGGCGACGAGTTCGCGGTGATCGTGCCGGACGCCGACGAGGCGGAGGTGCTCGGCGTCGCCGAGCGAATCCGGGCGGCGCTGGAGAACCCGGTGTCGCTGGAAGGCATGCGGCTGGAGATCGAGGCCTCGATCGGGCTGGCGATGCATCCGGACCACGCCCTGGGGGCTGAGGACCTGTTGCGGCTGTCCGACGTGGCGATGTACGTCGCCAAGGAGTCCCGTTCCGGGGTGGTCACCTACTCCTCGCACCGCGACCGCAACTCCACCGACCGGCTGACCCTGCTCGGCGAGCTGCGCCAGGCCCTGGACGCCGACGCGCTCACCGTGCAGTACCAGCCGAAGGTGTCGCTGCACGACCAGTCGCTGCTGGGCGTCGAGGCACTGATCCGCTGGCAGCACCCGCAGCGCGGCTTCGTGCCGCCGGAGGAGTTCCTGCCGATGGCCGAACGGTCCGGCCTGATGCACCTGGTGACCGACCGGCTGGTGATGCGGGCCCTGTCGCAGCTGGCCGAGTGGCGGCTGCTGGGCCTGTCGGTGCCGGTGACGATGAACGTCGCGCTTTCCGACCTGCTCGACGGCCGGCTGGCCGAGCTGGTGATGACCGGCCTGAGCCGCTGCGACCTGCCGCCGGAGATGGTGCAGCTCGAGATCGACGAGCGGGTGCTCGCCCAGCACAGCGACGAGCTGACCGAGGTGCTGCGCGACCTGGACGCCATGGGCATCACGCTCAGCCTGGACGACTTCGGCACCGGCTACTCCTCGCTGCTGCGGCTGGAGACGCTGCCGGTGCGCGAGATCAAGATCGACCGCGAGTTCGTCAGCCGGCTCGGCGAGGGCCGCTCCTCGACCGGGGTGGTGCGGGCGATCGCGGACCTTGCGCACGCGCTGGGGATGCGAGCGGTCGCCGAGGGTGTGGAGACCGAAGCCGAGTGGCGGCTGCTGCGCGAGCTCGGCTGCGACGGTGCGCAGGGTTGGCACATCGCCGCCCCGATGCCCGGGCCCCGGGCCACCGAATGGCTCCTGGCGCACGCGGCCAGCCGGCAACCGGTGCTGGACAGCCCGGCCGGCCGGCAGCTGGACAGCGTGGTCGTCCGGGCCGAGGTGGCGTCCTGAACGCAGTCGGGAACCAGAAGATGTCCACTCCGTCCACCGGCAGGAACGGGCCTGCGACCAGCGCGGAGCTGGGAGGCATGACCAGCGAGGCCGACCGGCGTGGCGCCCTGCCCGAGCGTGCCGTCCGGCAGCTCGGCATCGCCGTCTGGGTCGTCATCTCGGTGGGCTTCGTCCTCAACCTGGTGGGTGCGGGAGGTCCGACCGACGCGGTGCGCACCGCCCACGTGCTGACCCTGGCGATCTTCTTCGTGCTGATCCTGGTGCGGATCGGGATCGCGGCCGCCGCCCGGCTGCGCCGCCGCAGCGCGCTGTGGGTGCTGTTCGCCGCGATCGCCCTGTGGGCCGCCGGGTCCGCGGTGCTCAACGCCAGCTCGTCCGAACCCGACCTCACCCGCTTCCCGGCACCCGGCGAATGGCTGTTCCTGGCCTCCTACCTGGGCATCGCCGGCTACCTGATCATCGACACCGCCCACCGGCTGACCGCCGCGGTGGACGGCTGGCTGGAGGCGGTGGTGGTCTGCGGCGGCACCGCGTGCCTGGCCGGCAGCCCGCTGCTGCTGGGAGTCGGCAGCGCGGCCGGCGGGCACGGCGTGCCGCTGCTGCTGGCGCTGCTCTACCCGATGATCGACGTCGCGCTGATGCTGCTGGTGGTCGGCCAGGTGGTGCTGCGGGTACGCCGCAGCCTGGAGCGCTCGGCGGTGCTGTGCTTCGGCCTGGGGCTGTTCGCGGTCGCAGACCTCAACTTCGTCACCAACTTGTCGGCGGGCACCTACGGCTTCAACCTCGTGGATGGGCTGCTGTGGGCAGCCGGCTTCGCGCTGATCGTCGAGGCGGCCTGCCGGCCGGGGGCCGAAGTGCTCAAGGCGCTGCCCCGCCGCCCCGGGCCGCTGCTGATGGTCACCCCGGCCTTCATCGCGATCGCGGTGCTGGCGGTGCGCCCGCACACCGGGCTGGGGCCGTACCTGACCTGGCCGGCGGTGCTCACCCTGCTCGCGGCCGGCGGCCGGCTGGTGCTGGCCCTGCGCGAGGCCAAGGGCGCGGCCGAGGCGTTCGCGCTGTCGCGCACCGACGACCTGACCCTGCTGCCCAACCGGCGTTCGGTGATCGCCAAGCTGGACGCCGAGCTCGCCTCCGACCGGCCGCTGGCGCTGATGCTGCTCGACCTGGACGGCTTCAAGGACGTCAACGACACCCTCGGGCACGCGGCCGGCGACTCGGTGCTGCAACTGGCCGCGCACCGGATGCGCGAGGCGTTGCCGGCGTCGGTGATGATCGGCCGGCTCGGCGGCGACGAGTACGCCATCGTGATGTCCAGCGACGACGCCCTGGTGCTGCTGGAGACCGCGCAGCGGATCCTCGAGGTCCTGCTCGAGCCCACCCTGGTGGAGGGCATCGAGCTCAGCACCAACGCCTCGATCGGGATCACGGTGCGCTCCGCGACCGACACCCAGAGCGTGGAACTGCTCCGGCGGGCCGACGTGGCGATGTACCAGGCCAAGTCCACCCGGGCCGGAGCGGTGCTCTACGACGTGCACTCCGACGACTTCTCCCGCAACAAGCTGCAGCTGGCCGAGGAGTTGCGCAAGGCGATCCCCGAGGGCCAGCTGGTGTTGCACTACCAGCCCCAGATCGACGCCGCGACCCAGCAGGTGTGCGGCGTGGAGGCGCTGGTGCGCTGGCAGCACCCGCAGCGCGGGCTGCTGCACCCGATCGCCTTCCTGGCGGCTGCCCGGCGCGAGGGCCTGATGCTGTCGCTGTCCCTGGCCGTCGGCCGGATGGTGGTGGAGGACCTGCACCGGTGGCGGGCCAACGGCCTGGACCTGCGGGTCTCGCTCAACTGCGCCCCGCCGGAGCTGCTCTCCGGCGTCTTCCTGCCCCGGCTCTACGACGCGATCGCCCAGGCGAAACTGCCGAGCGAGAGCCTGGTCATCGAGGTCACCGAGGACAGCTTCATCGCCGAGCCCGCCCGGGCCCGCACCATCCTGCGCGACATCCGGACGCATCGGGTGCAGATCGCCATCGACGACTACGGCACCGGCTTCTCCTCGCTGTCCTACCTGCGCGACCTGCCGGTGCAGGAACTGAAGATGGACCGGTCCTTCATCGCGGCCATGAACACCGACACCCGCAGCCGGATGATCGTCGCCTCCACCTTCCAGATGGCGCAGGCGCTCGGGTTGCGCACGGTGGCCGAGGGAGTGGAGAACGCGGCGACCGCCGCCGACCTGATCGCGATGGGCGTCGACGTGCTGCAGGGCTACCATGTGGCCAAGCCGATGCCGGCCGCCGAGGTGGAGAACTGGATTCGCAACCGCACCACGGTCTCCGACGGCGGCTTCGACTCGCTGCCGCTGGACGGCCAGCGCCGCGACCAGTAACCCTTCTCAGGCCGGGACGCCGACCACCTGACCGGCGCCGACCCGCTGACCGGCGCCGACCGGTTGTGCGGAGCCGGGCACCCGCTCGACGTAGCGGAACTCGGCCAGCGGCGGCACCCGGATGCCGTCCAGCCCGATGCCGTAGGTGAACAGCCGGTGCGCGTCGGGGTTGGTGATGCGCTGCTGGTCGAAGGCCTCGTCGCAGTGCCGGTACACCGGGGTGCTGGCGGGCGACCCCAGGTAGCGGGCCGGCTGGGCGCCGGGCAGCGGCCGGCCGGTCATGCCTGCCGCGGCCAGCAGGAGCCGCACCCGCTCGTCGATGATCATCACCGCGGACCGGATCTCGTTGGCCCGGACCGCCAGCACCAGTCCGTGGAACAGCGCCGCCGAGGCCAGCTTGCCCGCACCCTTGAGGCCTCGCCGGCAGCCCAGCGTCGCCACGTCCCAGGTCTGGCTCAGGTCCAGCCGGGCCGCCCGGGCCGCCCGGGCCACGTCCAGTGACCAGGGCGGCCGTGCCGCGTCGTCCAGCGTCTTGAGCCCGAGCGAGGTGGGCCGGATCAGCCGGCAGGCGCCCAGCACGTCGCCGCTGTCGTCGGCCAGCGCGATGAACACCGAGGCCGGCTCGTACGGCCCGTACTCGTCCGCCAGTTGCTGGCGGGTGTTGCCGTAGGCCCGTAGGAAGACCTCGGCCTCGCAGTCCCGGGCGGCCTCGAGCAGGTCCGCCTCGGGATCGAAGCGCAAGCTCAGCAGGGCGGCGCTGTCCATCTCGAGTCCTCCTCCCGGCCCGGCGGTTCCTGCGAGTGGCGGCAAGCTTACTGCCGGTACCCGCCGATCGGACATACCCAATTGTTCAGCCGAAGAAACTCACCCGGAGGAAACTTCAGCTGTTGTAGGGCATGGTCGGGAACCAGCCGTAGCCGAACAGCGACGGCACCCGGATCGTCCAGTAGATGACGGTGAAGACGCCCACGGTCAGCAGCATGGCTGCCGTGACCCGTGCCACCCGGCCGGGCCGGGCGCTCATCCAGCGCACCAGCCAGCCCCGGCCGATCGCCATCAGCAGCAAGAACAACGCCGCCATGATCAGCATGTTGCCCAGCGACTGCAGGACGAAGATCGCCGCGCCGTAGACCGGGTTGTTGTGCTCGGCGGCGTAGAGGAACAGCTTGTGGAACAGCGGGAACGGCCGGCCGATCAGGAAGCCGCCGACCAGCGCGCCGAGTACCACCAGCCGGGCGTTGGGGCGACGCTGCGACACTCGCGCCAACGGGTCCGGCACCAGCCGCAACTCGGCCAGGCCCAGGTAGACCAGGGCCAGCCCGATCAGGCCGAACACCACCGAGGACTGCACCAGCCGGACCGGCATGCTGCCCACCGTGTCGGTGGACAGCTGCGGAATGCGGGTTCCCAGCCACGCGCCGATCGCGCCGTAGGCCGCCGACACCGGCAGCATGCCGGCCACCAGCCACCCCAGCGGCCGCAGCACGGTGCGCAGGCTCTGGCGCCGGCCGTCCTGCTGCTCGACCATCGGGCCGACCGCGCCGAACACCGCGATGTTGCAGGCGGTGAAGGAACCGGCGACCCCGGTGACGAACGCGAACACCGCCCCGGAGAGCAGCCCGCCGATCGGCGTGGTGCGCGCGTCGTGGCCCAGGGCGGTCTTGGCGATGTTCTGGCCGATGCCGGTGTCGACCAGCTTGGCCGACCACACCACCGCCAGTGCGAGCCCCGCCAGGAAGCCGATCAGCAGGATGCGGCCGCGATGGGAGGGGTGGTGGACGGCAGGCCGGCGTACCTGTGTGCCTACTTGGGTGTTGACCATGGCTGATGCCCTTCTCTGCCGGCTTCAGCCGGCTCTCGGAACCGAACCTAGATACTGGTTGTATCTACTAGCTCCTGCTGAGAGTCCCACTCGCTCGGCATCCCGGTTACTTCGTGCGTGCCCTGCGGGTGAACGCGGCCGGACGGTCTAAACAGGGAGGTTCGGGGGCATAACGAAGGGCACGGCAGAACGTAGTGGGCTCGGCAACGGTCAAGAGGCGCTGTTCGTCGGCGACCGGCCAGACTTTCGGCGAATGCGGATCGACCCTTCGCACCCGGGTCGGCCCGGCTTGCCGTTCGGGCACGCCACGAGACTGCCGTCCTGCGCACCTGCGGAAAGGTACCGGTGGCACTGGCGGGCAGGGTGCGTCAGCCACCGGGTAACGGGGAGCACGATCAGCCCGTTACGACATGAGGAGAGACATTGCCTACTTTTCTCGGCTCGCTCCGAGGACTGGTGCTGGCTCCATCGCTGGAGAAGGTGAGTTTCGCCGGACGGGGTTTCGCGGTCACGCCGACGGCGGCCACCGACCGGCTCGAAGCGGTGCCGCAGGCCGTGGTGTGCGGCTTCGAATGGGCAATCGCCGCCCCCGACCTCACCGACGTCAACCGCAGGCTCCGGCTGGTCGAGGAGGAGCAGCGCGGGTTCGCCTACGAGGGCGCCACGATGGCCTACACCATCCTGGACAGCGTGCGCGGCCACCGCACCCGCGAACTGCTCGACGGCGCCGGCGAAAAGCACATCCTGCTCGCCTACATCGGCATCGGCTTCGCGATGGCGAGATTGCCCCGGCCGCTGTGGAAGAAAGTGCTGCCCGACCTGCGCTCGCGCTACCACCCGACGATGAGCTGGCTGGCGGTCGACGGCTACGGCTTCGACCGGGCCTACTTCGACACCGACCGCTGGGTGGCCCGGCAGGAGATCCCGGATCCCTATCCGTGGCAGGGCTGTCCGGGCTACTTCCCGCGGGCGGTGGACCAGGGCATCGGGCGGGCACTGTGGTTCATCCACGGTGCCGATCCTGATCGGGTCAGCGCCGCGGTACGCCGCTTCGCCGTTACCCGGCAGGCAGATCTGTGGAGCGGGGTGGGCCTGGCGGCGACCTTTGCCGGCGGTTGCCCGCCGGAAGGCCTGGCCCGGCTGCGCAAGGAGGCCGGCCGGCACTGGGCCGAGCTCGCGCTCGGGGCGGTGTTCGCGGTCAAGGGCCGGGCCTATGCCGGTTACGTGCCCGAGCACACGGTGCTGGCCAGCGAGCAGCTGACCAGCCTGTCCATCGAGGGCGCCAACGCGCTGGCCGACCGCACCGAGGTCGCCCCGCACGGCAGCGGGCCGCTGCCGCAGTACGAGATCTGGCGGCAGCGCATCCGGGCGCACTTCGCACCTGCCTGACGGCGCGGCCGCTCTTCGTCCGTGCGGGAGTTTCTGCTGTCCGCACAAGGCAAACACTGGTGGCCTGCCCGGCAGGCCGAGTAGGCACGCCGGAGTAAGCACGGTAATTCCCGCGCTGTCAGCATTCGATCATCACGATCTCTAGGCCGCTAGAGACCCGTCGAGGGAGAGATCATTTGTCCGGCTTTCGGGCGCTGCGGCGCCGCATCCTCACACCCAACCTGTCGGCAACCAAGCTGGACGTGCGAGGTTTCAACGTCAAGGACGCCGCATCCCAGCAGCTGCTGGAGACCGTCGGCGCGACGTTCCTGACCGGGTACGGCCACGCCGTGGAGGCCCGCACGGTCATCGAGTGCGAGCAGCGCTTGGAGCAGATTCCCGAGCGGTTCCGCGGCTTCGCCTACGAGGGCGCGGCGATGGGCTACGCGATCCTGGACGGCCTGCCGTTCGGTTCCAGCCGGCACGTCTCGAAGTTCCTGTCCGGCCGGGGCCGCCAGCACGCCTACATGGCCTACATCGGCGTGGGCTGGGCGATGGCACGCCTGCCCCGGTTCCGGTGGTCGAAGTTCACCGTCGCCGACCCGCTGATGCGCTGGCTGGTGCTGGACGGTTTCGGTTTCCACCAGGCCTACTTCGCCACCGAGAAGTACGTGACCCGGCAGTACCAGGAGCCGGAGTTCCCGTGGCCCGTCGAAGGCCCGCAGTGGTATGCCAACCACGCGATCGACCAGGGAATCGGGCGCGCGATGTGGTTCGTCGGCGGCACCGAGGCCGAGCTGGTGGCCACCATGATCGAGAAGTTCCCGGAGTCCCGGCAGCCGGACCTGTGGAGCGGTGCGGGGCTGGCGGCCACCTACGCCGGCGGCGCCGACGCCCAGGAGCTGGCGACCTTCTTCGACCGGGCCGGCAAGTACCGGCCGCAGGTCGCCCAGGGCTCGGCGTTCGCCTCCACCGCCCGGCTGGAGGCCGGCCTGCTGGTACCGCACACCGCGGTGGCCACCGAGGTGTTCTGCGGCATGGCTCCCGAGCAGGCCTCCCGGGTCAGCACCGACCGCCGGCCGGTGGGCGCCGACACCGAGGACCTGCCCGCCTACGAGCTGTGGCGGCAGCGGATCGCCGACGCCTTCGTCGACCTTGGGCGGGTCTGAGCCGATGGCGGCACCGCTGGTCTCGCTCGCCCCGCCGCGCCGGACGCCTCCCGGCCCGCCGCGCACCGCGACCTTCGGCCTGCTGAACAAGCTGACCTGGAACCGGCTGGCCTTGATGAGCCAGGCGGCCGCCGAGTACGGCGACGCCGTACGGATGGCCATCGGCCCCAAGGTGCTGTACTTCTTCAACAGCCCCGAGTACGCCAAGCACGTGCTGGCCGACAACGCCGGCAACTACCACAAGGGGATCGGCCTGGTCCAGGCCAAGCGGGCGATCGGTGACGGCCTGCTGACCAGTGACGGGCCGTTGTGGCGCAAGCAGCGCAAGATGATCCAACCGGTGTTCCAGGCCAAGCGGATCGCCCAGCAGGCCGGCGTGATCGCGGCCGAGGCCGGCCAGCTGGTCGAGCGGTTGCAGCGCCGGGCCGGCACCGGTCCCGTCGACATCACCGAGGAGATGACCGGCCTCACCCTGGGCGTGCTGGGCCAGGCGCTGCTCGACGCCGACCTGTCCGCTTACGCCGGCGTCGGGCACTCGTTCGAGGCCGTCCAGGACCAGGCGATGTTCGAGATGGTGACGCTGGGCATGGTGCCCATGTGGATGCCGCTGCCCAAGCAGCTGCGCTTCCGCAAGGCACGGGAGAACCTCGAACGGGTCGTCAACGGGCTGGTGGCCGACCGGTTGGCGCGCGGCAGCGACGGCGACGACGTGATGTCGCGGCTGATCGACTCGACCCGGCGCGAAGCCGACCCCGAGGTCGGCCGGCAACGGATGCGCGACGAGCTGGTCACCCTGCTGCTGGCCGGCCACGAGACCACCGCGAGCACCCTGAGCTGGACATTCTTCCTGCTCGACAAGCACCCGGCGGTGTGGCAGCGGCTGCACGACGAGGCCGTCGAGGTACTCGGCGACCGGCCGCCGGAGTACGAGGACCTGCACCGGCTGACCTACACCTCGATGGTGATCGAGGAGGTGATGCGGCTCTACCCGCCGGTCTGGATCCTTCCCCGGCTGGCCCAGGCCGACGACGAGATCGGTGGCTACTTCGTGCCGGCCGGTGCCGACGTGGTGGTCTGCCCGTACACCATCCACCGGCACCCGCGGCTGTGGACCGACCCGGAACGCTTCGACCCGGAACGGTTCAACCCGGCCCGGACGTCCGCCCGGTCGAGCTACGCCTACATCCCGTTCGGCGCCGGTCCGCGGTTCTGCGTCGGCAACCATCTCGGCATGATGGAGGCGGTGTTCGTTCTCGCCTCGGTGGTGCGCAAGCTGCGGCTGGCCACCCAGCCGGGTTACCGCGTGGCGCCCGAGCCGATGCTCTCGCTGCGGGTGCGTGGCGGGCTGCCGATGCTGGTCTCGACCCTGGACTGACCCGGGTACTGCGGCAATCGCCGCCCCGTACGGGTACGGCCCGGCACCGCGGACTGCGGTGCCGGGCCGTTTCGGTCTAGCTACGCCGGCCTGGTCTTCCTAAGCCGTTCAGCTGGGCGACGGCTGGCTTGCCAGCGGCGGCCAGGTCGCCGAATCTCTCGGGGTGGCAACGCAATCGCGGACATGCCGGTACCCGGGCGGATGCATCGTCTGCATCCGCCCGGGTGGTCCGACCGTGTGGAGCTGTCTGCTACCGCCGCCGCCCGGTGCCGGTCAGGTCACCACCAGGCGAGCGTCGCCGGCCCAGTTGCGCTCGGAGCCGGCGGCGCCGACCGTGCTCGGCCGCTGGAAGTCGCTCTTGTTCCGGGAGCGCGGCGCGGCGGTGGGAACGGGTTCCCGGCTGTCCAGCTCGGGCAGTGCCAGCAGGATCGGCAGGTCTGTCAGCCGGGGCGGGCGCAGCTCGACGTGGGCGGTCGCGGTGCGGCCGGCCACCACCTTGACCGGCCGGCTGGCCGACACCAGCAGCGGCTTGCGCACCCAGGGCCTCGGGTCCAGGTTCTGCACGGCCACCGCGGTGGCGTACAGGTACCACTGGCCCTCGGGGACCGCCGGCAGCTCGTAATTGCCGGCGCCGTCGAGGGTCACACAGACGACCGGGGTGCCCTGCGGAATGGTGCTGTCGAACAGCGAGACGTAAATCCGGGCGGGCTCTTTGAGTTCGGGCATGGTGACCGAGCCGTGCACCGCGCCCAGCGGGTGTCCGGTGGGCACCGGATAGTCCGGAGCCGGAATACCGACCTCGGACAGGTAGCGGTAGCGAGCCGGGGAAATCCCGACGCTCCGGGTGAACCGGCTGGAAAACGTTCCCGGACTGTTGTATCCGACCTGGTAGGAGATGTCGGTGACGCTCATGCTGGTCTCCAGCAGCAAGTTCTTCGCCTTGTACAGCCTGATGGCGGTCAGGAACCGCCCCGGCGAGGTGCCGGTGATGCTGCGGAAGAAGCGCGAGAAGTAGAAGCGGCTGAACACCGCCATATCCGCCATTTCCTCCAGGGACAACGGTTCGTCGTACCGGTCCCACATGTTCGTGATCACGCGTTCGACGGCAGATTGCACAACTCCTCCTTGGATCTTTTTCGACCAAGCTCAAGTGGGCATCGCAGAGCAATGCCAATGGCTAAATAAAGGTGAAATGAATTAATGACTAAATATGATGTGCGTTTACCAGCCGTCACTGCCTGGACACGAGATGAGGAGTAGCCGGCGGCGCGAGCCGCCATCGGAAGGGCCAACGAGCCGCCAGGACAGCGAGTCGAGGATTCACCGAATAGGTTACTACGGTGACTGTCCTGGACAATGACATAGTTGTGCCCACCCTGATATCGCTGTGAGTACCTGCTGCATTGGCCGAGCCCCGTTGAGGCCGACCATAGCACCATCTGTGTAAAAGAGACATACTGACTGGTTCTGTTACCCCCCGCAGTCGAGCTGTTGCAGCGGGCAGCCTTTAGTCTGCCTGCTCGGTCGCGGAAAGGGAAGTTTTGTGATGTGTTGAGCACGCGTGGAGAGGCAATCGCTGGTGTCTGCGCAGGGTCTCATTAGATGCCCTGCGAGACCCGCCGGGCGGCCGGAAGCTCGGTACTTCCTGGCCTGTGCGGGCGTGCGCCGGCGAGGCTGCCGGGCGCCGGGTCGGGGCCGTCCCGGACGCGCGACGGAGCGCTCCGTCGCCCGTCGGCAGGGCGTCTCGATTGCCCGCCAAGACTGCGCGACGACTAACGGAACCGCACTTGCCGAGCGCAAGTGAATGCGCCAGCGACAAGCGAATCCACTGTCATATACAGGGGTTTTATCGCTCATCGTTGCGATCGGGCGACGGTCGAGGCGATCGGTCCGGCTCGCTGTGCCAGCGGGTGGGAGCGGGGCGGGTAGTGCCTGCCCGGAAGTGCTCCGGGCCGGCGGCAGGAGGCTTGCCGGGACCGGCGATCAGCGTCCGGCGGAGCGGAATTCTGAAATGGCAATATCACAAACCATAATGACGGCACGCGCAAAGTGGCCGGTGCCGCGGTGGAATGTAACCTGGCAGCGGACAGGGTGGAAACGGATATTCAGCGAAGGTTGCGGCGCGGTTTGAATCACTACCTGAGCACGACCGAGAATACGTTTTCCAGCATATCCCGGCCCGGCAGCCATTCGGTACGGCACGAGAACCGGATTCCGGCACCGTGATTTTCCATTGAATGTGTTCCGGTGCGTGGGCCTCATTGTCGGGTATAACGAGGGGAGGCCCACGTACCGGTTCACGATATTGGCGCACGCTTTAGCAATGGCGCCGGACCCAGGTGGCCGGGAGAATAGGTATTCCATGGTTATCGACCAGGCGCCGGAATATCATTTCCTCATTCGGTCGGCGCGGACTGAACGGGCCCTAGTGCCCACGGTAGCCCCGGCGGCGAGAGCCATCCCAATTTGACCGCCGGAAATAACCAGCGACCCGGGGCACCGAAATAGTGGCGAAAATGACCGTGCCGAGCCGGCGATCCGGCCGGCCTCGCGCAGGCGGTGCCCGGCACTCGCGAAGATGCCCGGTGCCCGGGTGCGCCAGCACGATGCTTCTGCCGGTGCCCAGGAGGGTGCCGGACCGTACGGCATGCGAGCACGCTGCCAGCGGGCCGAACTGTGCCACCAGCCCGGCCGTCGCCGGTCCGCGGAAGGAACTTCCGACATGCCCGACAACGCCGAGCCGGCTGTGCTGCGGGTCGCGAGCGGGCCGGGCACCGCGGTGCTGCAGCTGAACCGGCCCGCCGTGCGCAATGCCCTCAACGCCGCGCTGGTGGACCGGCTCGCCGCCGTCCTCGCCGAGCTCGACGACGACCCGGACGTCCGGGCCGTGGTGCTGACCGGGTCGCCGCCGGGCTTCTGCGCCGGGTCGGACCTGACCGAACTCGCCGGGCTGCCGGTGGCCGAGCGAACCCGCCACGAGGCGCGAGCCGGCTACCTGGCCCGGAGGCTGCAGCAGCTCAGCATTCCGGTGCTGGCGGCGGTGGAGGGCTTCGCCCTGGGCGGCGGCTTCCTGCTGGCGACCAGTTGCGACATCGTGGTCAGCGCCGGCCAGGCCCGGTGGCAGCTGCCCGAGGTGGGGCTGGGCTGGGTGCCGCCGTGGGGACTGCAGAGCCTGCTGGCGCGGGTGGGACCGGCCACCGCCCGGCGGCTGGCCTGGGGCGAGCAGGCGCTGTCCGGGCAGCAGTTGCACCGGCTGGGCGCGGTGGACGAGATCAGCGAGCCGGGCGGCGCGCTGCAGCGTGCGGTGGACCTGGCGGCCAGGCTGGCCGCCCTGCCGCCGCACGCGGTGGCCTCCACCAAGCGGGCGTTCGCCGATGCCGGATCGGCCGAGGGCCTGGACGCGCGGACCGTGGAGATGTTCGGCCTGGACTGCTCCTCGACCACCGCCCAGCTCAGCTTCGCCAGGTTCGCCCGGCCGCTCCGCGACCCGGCCCGATGAGCCGGCCGGCCCGGCCCGTGAGCAAGGTGTGCGATCCGGCCAGTGCCGTGGCGCTGATCGCCGACCGCCAGTCGGTGGCCTGTACCGGGGTGCTTGGCTGGATCACGCCCGACGCGGTGCTGCGGGCCCTCGCCGAGCGCTTCGAACGGACCGGCTCGCCCCGCGAGCTGGACTTCTTCTTTCCCTGTGCCACCGGGGACGCGATGGGCATCCCCGGCATGGACCGGCTCGCCCGGCCGGGCCTGATGCGCCGGATCGTCTCCGGGTCCTACATCAACCCGCGCCATCCGGTGACCGGTGACCGGCCGGCCCTGACCGGGCTGATCCGGCGCAACGAGGTGGCCGCGCACAGCTGGCCGATCGGTGCCTGCGTGCACTGGTTGCGGGAGGTGGCGCGGGGGAGTCCGGGCTACCTGACCCGGATCGGGCTGGGCACCTACATCGACCCCCGGCACGGCGGCGGCCGGTTCACCGACCGGGCCGAGGCCGGGCTGGTCGAGCTGGTGCGGTTCCGGGGCGAGGACTACCTGTTCTATCCCAGCTGGCCGCTCGACGTCGGCATCCTGCGGGCCAGTTCCGCCGACGAGGACGGCAACCTGTCCTTCGAGGACCTGCCGCTCACCTCGGTGAACCTGGCGCTGGCACTGGCGGTCAAGGGCAGCGGCGGAACGGTGATCGCCCAGGTCGGCAGGATCGTGCCGCGTGGCAGCCGGCCCGCCCAGCAGGTCCGGATCCCGGGCGTGCTGGTCGACCATGTGGTGGTCGTGCCGGGCCAGCCGGCCGGCACCGGCGTGCAGTCCGACCCGGGGTACCTGGGGCCGGTGCCGGACGCCGTCGGCCGGCTGCCCCGGTTACCGGCCGGAGCGGACAAGGTGATCGCGCGCCGGGTGGCCGCCGAGCTGCGGGCCGGGGAGACCACCATCCTGGGATTCGGCGGCTCCTCCGACGCGATCCTGGCGATGGCCGAGGACGGCGGGCTGGCCGACGGCCGGCTGGCCGACTACGTGCTGACCACCGAGCACGGCCCGTTCGGCGGGGTGGTGATGAACGGCTGGCAGTTCGCGGCCAACTACTCGCCCGACGCCCTGCTGGACGGCGCGTCCCAGTTCGACTTCATCCACGGCGGCGGCTGCGACTTCGCCGTCCTCGCCTTCGCACAGATCGACGGCGCCGGCAATGTCAACGTCAGCCGGTTCGGCGACACCGTGCCGGGGGGTGGCGGCTTCACCGACATCGCCGAGAGCGTGCGCCGGGTGGTCTTCGCCGGCACCTTCACCACCCAGGGCCTGGAGGTGTGCAGCACCGACGGCCGGCTGAGCGTGCGGCAGGAGGGCCGGATCTCCAAGTTCGTCGCCGAGGTGGAGCTGGTGACCTACCGGGCCGGGGCCGGCGTCCGGCGCGGGCAGCAGGCCAGGATCATCACCGAACGCGCGGTGTTCGACATCACACCCGACGGCCTGGTGCTCGTCGAAGTGGCACCCGGCATCGACCCGCGGCGCGAGATCCTGGACCGGATGGGCTTTCCGGTCACCGTCGCCGAGCAGTTGCGCACCATGGACCCGGCACTGTTCCGGCCGTGACCCCTGGCTGCCTGCCGGGTGTCCGGCAGAATGACGCTGACCGGTGAAGGCCCAGCGCGGAAAGGGAGAACGGATGAGCTCGACCCGGGTGATGTCGGTGCCGGTGCCGGGCGCCCGGCTGCACTGCGAGGTCACCGGCTCCGGACCGGTGCTGCTGCTGATCGCCGGCGCGGCCGGTGACGCGAGCACCCTGGCGCCGCTGGCCAGCCGGCTCTCGGCGAAGTACCAGGCGGTCACCTACGACATGCGGGGCCTGTCCCGCAGCGTGCTGGACGGCCCGGCTGCCGACACCGACATCGAGCTGCTCGCCGACGACGCCTACCGGATCCTGACCGCGCTGGGCTCGGAGCCCGGCTACGTCTTCGGCACCAGCGGCGGTGGCCTGGTGGCGCTGGAGCTCACCGCCCGGCATCCCGACCTGGTCCGGACGCTGATCGCGCACGAGCCCGCGGCGACGGCGTTGCTGCCGCATCCCCAGCAATGGCTGGACTTCCTCGACGAGCTGACCGAGCTGTACCGGCAGCACGGCGCCGGGGTGGCGATGGGCCGGTTCCTGGACGGCATCGAGGCGGTGCCGGGCCCGGGCACCTCCCGGCTGGGGGAGCTGTCGCTGCCGCCGGCCGGACAGGCGAGCGACGAGTCCCGGATGTCGCCGCGGACCCGCGCCTTGATGCGCCGGGCCCAGACGAACATGGACCAGTTCTTCACCCATCACATCCGGCAGGCGGCCCGGTACCGGCCCGACGTCGAGGCGCTCGGCCGGGCAACCAGCCGGATCGTGATCGGCGTGGGAGAGGCCTCCGTGGGCCAGGCGGCCTACCAGGCCGCGCTCGAGGTGGCCGGCCGGCTCGGCCTCGGCGTCGTGGAACTCCCCGGCGACCACCTGGGATATGCCACCCAGCCCGCCGAGTTCGCCGCCGCCGTGGAGCAGCTGCTGGCGGCCGGCTGACCGGGGCGGTCCGGCGGCGCACCGGCGAAGAGGCACCGGGGCGTCCGGCGGCGCACCATCGTCGCAGGCCCACCCGCGGGTAGGCCTGCCCGCCGGCCGGCAGGAGAGGACCCCCACGTGGCCAGTCAGGACCAGCCGGACGAGGCGGTCCCGGCACCGCTGGACACCCTCGCTGCCCCGGCACCGCTGGAGATCATCCGGGAGCTGGTCGGCTCGCCCGGGCGCACCCATCCCTATCCGCGCTACGAACTGCTGCGCGCGCACGGCCCGGTGGTGCCGGTGCGGCCCGGCCTGACGGTCGTGGTCGGCTACGCCGAGTGCGATGCCGCCCTGCGCAATTCCCAGCTGCGGGTCCAGGACGGGCCGAGCTATGACGCCATCTACCCCGACTGGCGCGAGCACCCGGCGCTGCGCGGCTACATCGACTCGATGCTCTACCGCAATCCCCCCGACCACGCCCGGATGCGCGGCCTGGTCAGCGGCGGTTTCACCCCGCGCCGGGTCAGCGGGATGCGCACGGCCGTGACGCAGCTGACCGACCGGTTGCTCGACCGGCTGGCGGTGGCCGGTGCCGGTGGCGCGCCGGTGGAGTTCGTCGCCGAGTTCGCCTCCCGGCTGCCGATCGCGGTGATCAGTGCGCTGCTGGGCGTTCCCGAGCACGACCAGGCCTGGTTCCGCCGGATCGCCGCCGACGTGACGATCGCACTGGAGGGAATCACCAACTCCGCCGAGCTGGCGGTGGCCGACCTGGCGATGGCCGAGCTCGGCGAGTACTTCCTCGCCCTGATCTCCCGGCGCCGGCTGGAGCCGGTCGACGACGTGGTCAGCGCGCTGGTGCACGGCAGCGAGCAGCTGGCCGAGCAGGAGCTGGTGGCGAACATGATGCTGTTGCTGACGGCGGGATTCGAGACCACCAGCTTCCTGCTCGGGCACTGCCTGCTGCTGGCCCTCCGCTCTCCCGGGCTTGCCCGCCGGCTGCGTACCGAGCCCGGCTTCGAGGTCGGCTATGTGGAGGAGACCCTGCGGTTCGAGACGCCGGTGCAGGCCACCAGCCGGTGGGCGGCCACCGAGCTCGACCTGCTCGGGCACCCGATCCCCGCCGGCACCAAGGTGGTGCTCATCCTGGGCGCGGCCAACCGCGATCCACGCCGGTACGCCCGGCCGGACCGGTTCGACCCGGACCGCGGCACCAGCCAGCCGTTGAGCTTCGGCGCCGGCAGCCATTTCTGCCTGGGCGCGCCGCTGTCCCGGATGGAGGCGCAGATCGCGCTGCCCAGGCTGCTGCGCCGGTTTCCGGAGCTGGCCCTCGCCGGTCCGCCGGTGCGCCGCGACACCTGGGTGGGCCGCGGCCTGGACGAGCTACCGATCCGGCTGGGGTGAGACCGGCCGGCGGTCAGGACGCCCGGCTGGCCGCCTTGCGGGCCAGCCACAGCTCGTGGGCGGCGCGCACCCGGGCCCACAGCGCGTCGAGCTGCTCCGGCCCGGCACCGCCCGGCCGGAGGCCGAAGATGTCGCCGAGCGCGTCCTGCCACTCGGCCCGGGTCTCCAGCTCGCGCACCGTCCGCCCGGTGCCGTCGACGTGCCGCAGCAGGCAGCCGGTCAGTGCGTCGATGCTGTCCGCGCCGCGGTGCATGACGGTCAGGGCCCGCACCAGCCGCGACTCCCGGGAGGTCACCAGGTAGTGATGCCAGCGGGTGAACTCGCGTTGCCGGGCAGCGGTGGGCCGGACGTCGATGCCGGTCACCGAGGCCCGCGGATCGAGGTCCAGTCGCAGGCCGGTGGGCTCGGTTGCCGAACAGCTCACCCGGTAGCTGAACGGGCCCTGCTGGTAGCTGCCCGGCCGGGCCGGCAGCGGTTCGTACAACCCGTCGCCGAGCCCGACGTCGACCAGCCAGCGGGTGCCGTCCAGCTCCACCGACAGGGCCATGTGCGGCGCGACGTCGGCGTTCACCGCCGGTATGGCGGCGCTGGCCTGCACCCCGGACGCGTGCCGGCTGACCTGGTAGCCGAGCGCGGCCAGCAGCACCGAGAAGGCGGTGTTGAGCTGCACGCAGTAGCCCCCGCGGCCGGCCAGCACCCGGTTCACCGCATGGTGCGGTTGCACCGAGGTCCAGCGGCCGAGCTGGATGTCGATCACCTCGTAGGGAATCCGCTCGACATGGGCGCGGTGCAGGGCGAACAGGCCCGCCACCGACGGCCGGCCGGGATCGGGAATGTCGAGTCGGCGCAGGTACTTCTGCACGCCCTCGGCAGAGATGGCGGGCATCGACTCTCCTTGCCGGGCGGGCGGACGGTACCGCGGCCGCGGAGCACCGACTTCATGATGGGTTGCGCGGTGCGGGCCGCCGTCTTCGATCGTGCCTATCCGGAAAGGGCAAAGCTCGGAAAAGCCGGGGATGGGGTTGCGCACTCGGGGAGATGTCGGCGCGGCGCGCCCGGCCGGAGGATGGACCAGGCCCGGCGGGGCTTCCGGCCCCGCATGCCTGCCAGCTCAGGCACCGGAGCACCAGATCGAAGGGCCAGGACGATGCGTGATCTTTCCCGGCCTGCCACCTCCACCGTCGAGCAGTCGCCGGCCGGCGCGGCCGAAGCAGCACCGGACGGGCCTGCGGCGCCGCAGGCCTGCATCACCGCCCGCTGGGAGGACCAGCTGCCGCAGCTGATCCGCCGGCTGGGACTGCCCACCGACGGGGTGGTGCAGGTCGGTGCGCACGTCGGCCAGGAGGTGCCGGCCCTGACCCGGTGCGGCTTCCGCCGGCTGGTGATGATGGAACCCAATGCCGACCACATCGCGGCGCTGCGCCGGCAGTTGCACCTGCACCACCGCAGCGCCGGCCGCCCCGAACCCCGCCAGGGCCTGCCGGCCCACGAGGTGGTGCTGGCCGCGGCCGGCCGGGAGCGCGGCCAGCTGGTGCTGCACGTCACCGAGTACGACCAGCAGTCCAGCCTGCTGGTGCCGTTGCTGCCGATGGCGGTGATCCGGCAGGACACCATCGCGGTGCTGCCGGTGCGCGAGGTGCAGGCCGGCTGCAATGTGCTGGTGGTCGACGCCCAGGGTGCCGAGCTGGAGGTGCTGGCCGGCACCGACCTGACCCGGCTGCAGCTGGCCGTCATCGAGGGCAGCACCTGGGCCCGCTACAGCGGCGGAGCCACCCTGGACTCGATCGCCGGGTACATGCGCGCGCAGGGCTGGCGCCAGGTCGCGGCCTGGGCCCACGTCCGGCCGCACGTCGTCGACGTGGCCTGGCTGGCGCCCGCGCATCAGCTGGCGGCGGCGCCGGGCTGAGCTGCCGGAGGGCCGAGCTGCCGGAGGCCTTACCAGCGGAAGGTGTCGGCGAACTCGGTGAGGAGTGCCGGATCGCCGGCCACCACCCGGATGCTGCCGCTCGAGATCGCCTCCGTCGCCGACATCCACCCCATCAGCAGCGGAGCAAGCGCGTGCTCGGTCTCGATCACCAGGTCGGGATCGGGCTGCGGTCCGTCGCTGAGGCCGAGCTCGCCGTCCCGCACCGACACGCTGAGGACGACGTCGGTGATCCGCAGCTCGTAGTTCACCGGCGCCGGCGGGGAGTCGTCGTCCGGGTGGAAGCCGGCGCGCATCGCCATCATCAGCGAACTGGCGGTGTAGATGTCGCCGGGCTCCGGCTGCCCCATCGACTTGACGCCCCAGCGGCCCAGGGCCATCAGGATGTCCTCGAGCTCGCTGCCGTACTCGGTCAGCTCGTAGACGACCGCGGTCGCCGGGCGCGGCAGGATCCGCCGCTGCAGGACCTTGGCCTGCTCCAGCTCCTTCAGGCGCGCCGACAGCACGTTGGTGGGTATTCGTGGCAGGCCTTGCCGCAGATCGGTAAAGCGCTTGGGGCCTGCGATGAGATCGCGCACGATGAGCAGTGCCCAGCGCTCGCCGACGATCTCCAAGGCACGGCTCACCCCGCAGATCTGTCCGTAGCTTCGACGCGCCATAGGCCGGGACTCTACAGGCTGCTTGTTTTCTAAGAGCAGGATCATGAGCAAAATGTTCGGAAATATCCGGGCGGGTAGCTCGGCTTTGCCAGCGTTTGCCCCGAGTGGCCTCCGGTAAGCTTACGTCCTCGCAGCCGATGGCATCTAGATCTGTCGACATCCGCGGGTGCCGGTCGCACCCGCCCAGCACAGCCGGCGGCGGGGCGTCCGAATCGAACACCCCGCCGCCGCCTGGCCATTCTTGTCGTTAACCCTCCCCGGCTGCCCCGTTGGCCAGCGCCGCCCGGGCTTGGCCGTTCAGGCTGGGAGCGATCTCATACTGGGCCAGCGCCGCCCGCAGCGGCTCCGGCACCCGGGTCGGCTTGGTATCGGTGTTCGGGCCGCGCATGCACGCGATCCGTTGCCGTCCCCGGGCGATCAGCTCCTCCAGGCCGTGCCGCAATCGGACATAGTCGAAGGCGAAACCGATCTGGGTCTGGGTAAGGTCCTCCAGCCGCATCCGGATCGAGAGCTCGTCGAAGGCACCGATCTCGACCATGAACTCGCACTCGACCTTGAGGGTGAACAGCTTGAGGTCCTCGCGCAGATCCTCCAGCACCGCCGGCGCCCGGTCCCGCAGGAACATCTCGCGGCACCTGCCCTGCCATCTCAGGTAGTTGACGTAGTAGACGTTGCCCACCAGGTTGGTCTCCTCGAAGCCGACCAGGTGCCGGTACTCGTAATACTTCTCCATACTCAGTTCCCATCCTCGGCCAGCATGGTGAACACCACCGGCTCGGCCACGTCGCGCACCGTGGTGCAGAACGTCGCGATCCGTGCGGTGCCCGCGCGCAGGGTGACCCAGCGGTCGGTGCCCGGCTCGCCGACCGTGATCGGCTCGATCCGGGCCCGGCCCACCTTGCGCAGGCATTCCACCGCTCCCCAGACCCGGGTGGCGGCCAGCGAGAACTCCTCGCCCCGCTCGGCGGACAGCAGCTGGGCCAGGGCGAACGGCTCCGGGCCGAGCAGGTCGGCCCAGTCCTGATCGGACCTGCCGGTCACCACCTCCACGTCGCAGCCGACCGGTCGGGGACCGCCGGCGACCGCGAAGGTCAGTCCGGCCGTGTGCGAGGACGAGACCTCGACCCCGCCCCCGACCTCCGGCTTGCCGTCCGGCCGGTAGCGCACCGTCGTCGGCCTGCCCAGCGCCCAGCTGAGTGCCCTGGCGGTCTGCTCTCGGCGGGCGGCCTGGCCGTAGGCCGGGTGAGCGCCGTCGGGCACCACCGCGCACCGCAGGCCGATGCCGTCCAGGTTCGGCTCGGTACGCCGCTCCAGATACGGGCCGAGCAGGCCGGCCAGCCACGGGCCGGAGCCGTCCTGCTTGCGGACCGCCTGCAACCGCAGGCCCTCCCACCGCTCGACCAGCCGGCCCGCCGGATCGCGGACGTCGAGGTCGTAGAGGTAGGTGTCGCCGTCGCGGTGGCGTTCCACCGCGTGCAGGACGAGCGTCTCGCAGTCCTGCACGCTGTGCCGGTCGGCCAGGTACAGCCGCTCGATGCCGGCCGGCAGCAGGGTGGCGTCCGGCACGCAGCACTGGATGGTGTGCATCAGCGCGTCCCGGGTGCCGGGGTCGGCCAGCACCAGGTCCTGGGCGAGGAAGCCGGCGAACCAGTCGGCGCTGGCCCGGTTGCGGATCCGGGCGGTGCAACTGGTCGCGGCCAGCTGCTGGTAACCCAGCAGCCGCTGGAACCTGGCTCCCTGGAACAGCACCGGCCCGTAGAGGTCACGGCCCGGATCCAGCGGCAGCAGCTCCGGCCGGGCGGGCGAGCCCACCGTCTCGGGCAGGCTGGTGGAGTAGCGCAGGGTCGCCCGGAAATGGTCGGCCTGGTAACCGGTGTCGCTGCTGCGGATGACCGCCTCGACGTCACCGTCTTCAGTGACCAGGGCCGCCACTCGGATGGTGGTCTGGCCGTCGACCGGTACCACGATCGGCCGCAGGAACTCCACGTCGGTGAGCACCGGTGGCCGGTCGTTGCCGGTCAGGGCGGTCGCGGCCTGGGCCATCGCCTCCATTCCCAGCACCGCCGGGAACAGCAGGTCGCCGTCGAGCAGGTGGTCGGGGAGGTAGAGGTCACCGCTGGCCGACAGGTCGGCGTCGGCGACCAGCTCGATGCCGGGGTAGTGCACCTGCGTCCGGTCCAGGAACCGCAGCAGCGGAAGCTCCTGCTGTTCCAGGGTGATCGTCGGCAGGCCCTCGGCCCGTCCCATCACCACCATGGCGGTGGGCGCGGCCGGGTCGGCGAGCACCCGGTGCAGGATCTCGATGCCCTCCTCGGTCCGGATCGGCGAGATGCCCTCGCGCATCAGCGACTCCAGCACGCCGAGCCGCTCACCCATGCCCGAGCCGGACCACACCGACCATTCCAGTGCCACGCACCGGCAGTCGGGGTAATCCTCGGCCACCCGGTAGGTCAGGTCGGTCAGCCAGTCGTTGGCGGTGGCGTAGTCCGCCTCGCCGCGCAGGCCGGCCCGGCCGATGATGCTGCCGAAGGTGACCAGCAGCCGCAACGACGCCGGATCGGTCGCCGCCAGCACGGCCTCCAGGCCGCCGATCTTGGGTGCCAGCGTCCGCTCGAAGGCGGACTGGTCGAGGTTGAGCAGCGAGTTCGGCTCGTTGCGCCCGGCACCGTGCAGGACGCCGGTGACCGGTCCGAGGGTGTTGCGGACCTCCTCGACCGCCGCCTTCACCTCCTCGGCGGAGGTGACGTCGGCCCGCACGTAGCAGTGCCGCACGCCGGCCGCCGTCATCCGTTCCAGGTTGGCGGCTAGCTCGGTGTCGGCGTCCGGGCCGGACCTGCCGAGCAGGCCGACCGCGGCACCGGTGCCCTGGGCCAGCGACAGCGCGCACTCGGCCGTGATGCCCTTGCCGCCACCGGTGACCAGCAGCACGTCCTGCGGGCCCAGCGGCGGCCGGCCGCCGTCGGCCAGCCGCACCGGCCGCAGCACCGGCACCCGGCGGGTGCCGTCGGCGGCGTAGCTGACCTCGGAGAAGCCGGCGGTGGCCGCGACGTCGGCGACGATGCTGCGCACCGCTGCCGTTGCCTGCTCGGCTGCCAGGTCTGCCGGAAGCGGCAGGGTGACCACCGTGGTGGCGACTGCCGGTGCCTCCAGGCAGAGGGTCTTGGCAAGCCCCGCGGCGCCGCGCCGGTCACCGACCACGACGAACCGCGCGGGCGCCGGCAGTGCCAGCACCGCCCGGGCCGCGGCCAGCATCAGCGGGACGTGGTCCTCGTCGCAGTCGCGCGGCAGGCACAGCACCACCCCGCTGCCGAGGCCGGCATCGCGCAGCGCCTGCCGGAGGCCCGCGGCCAGCGGGTGCCGCTCGCTGGCGAACACCTCCCAGCTCCCGCTGCCGGTGGGTCCGGCCGCGGGCCCGGCGGCTGCCGGCACCTTCTCGATGCCGAAGGCCCGCACCCACGGCGCGACGCCCAGCGCGGCGTTGGCCGGCTCGTCGGAGTCCGAGGCGCTCTCACCCAGCTCATCGAGCAGCTGGGCGAGCTGGGCCAGCGTCGAGGTGGCGAAGGTGGAGGTCGCCATCGGAGCGGTCAGGCCCAGCTCGCGCGAGGCCTGGTTGACGATCTGGCCGACCGTGATCGAACTCAGGTGCAGCTCGTCCAGCGGGTGACTGGTGGCGCTGACCGCCTCCAGCGGCAGTTCGGCCCGCTCCGCGGCCAGCCGGCGGAGCACGTCCAGCGCGCTCTGCGGCGGGCCGGACGGCACCGGTGCCGGCTCGGACGATTCCGCTCCGGCAGCCGGCGACTCGCTGACGGTCGGCTGGACCGGCTGCACCGGCTGCACGGCGATCCGGGGCGCCGGCATTCCCGCCGGCGCGGCAGCCGAGCCGGCCGGCAGCCCGGCGCCCAGATCGTCCGTCGGCGCCAGCTCGCAGGGGTTGACGAAGAACCGGAACTGCTTGCCGATCTCCAGGGTGCGGGTGAACCGGTCCCGGTGCAGCTCGGCGTGCCGGATGTCGGCGCCGAGCACGTAGCACGCCGCCACCGCCCGGAACAGGCCGGCCAGGGAGTTGCTGTCGGTCTCCAGCGAGACCGTCGGCATGAACGGGGCGATCTCGCCGGCCAGGCCGCGCAGGATGGTGCCGGGCCCGACCTCGAGCAGCAGGTCGACCTCACCGGCCAGCGCGGTGACCGCCTCGGCGAAGCGCACCGGTTCCCGGACCTGGCGGGCCAGCAGGCCGGCCAGGTCGGTGTCGGCGGGCAGCGGAGCACCGGTGACGGTGGACAGCACCCGTCCCTGCACCGGCGCGAACTCCTCGGCGGCCAGGTGGCCGTGCAGCGCCTCGGCGGCCGGGGCCACCAGTTCCGAGTGGAAGGCGTGCGAGACCGGCAGCCGCATCGCGGTCAGTCCCTTGGCCGCGGCCCGGGCGCAGACCCGGTCCACCGCGTCGGCGGGCCCGGACACCACGGTCTGCCTGGGACCGTTGTAGCCGGCGATCTCCACCGGCTCGCCGGCCAGCAGCTCGGTGACCGCCTCCGGAGCGGCCATGATGCCCGCCATCGCGCCGTCGCCGGTGCTGGTGTCGGCCATCAGCCGGCCCCGGACGGTAGCGATCGAGAGCAGCTTCGCCTCGTCGTAGGCGCCGGCCCAGTGCAGCGCGGTGAGCTCGCCCAGGCTGTGCCCGGCGGCGGCCACCGCCTCGATGCCGAGCATCCGCAGCAGGCGCAGCCCCGCCACCGAGGAGGTGGCGATCCGGGGCTGGGCGGCCGCGGTGTCGGACAGGCTGCCGGCCGGCAGCGGGTGGTCGCGGTAGAGCTCGTCCACCACCGGGAAGCGGCGGCGGACCGCGCCGCCGTCGCTGCGCCGTCCGGCGCCCTGGCCCGGGAACAGCAGGCCGACCCGGACAGTGGTCGCGGCGTTGCCGAGGAACACCCCGCCGTCGAGGTCCAGCACCGAGCGGGCGCCGTTGTCCAGCAGCATCAGCAGCTTGCCGAGCCGCTGCTCGGCCTCCTCCGGGCTGCTGACCAGCACCGCCGCCCGGATCGGGCGGTCGGCCAGGGCCGCCGACAGGGTGCCGGCCAGGTCGCCGAGCTCGGCGAAGGACATCCGCGGCGCCATCGCCGCCAGCTGGCTGATCCGGCCGCGCAGGTCGGCGATGCTGCTGGCGTCGATCAGCAGCAGCTCGCAGTCCTGCCGGGAGCGCACCAGCCGCTGCACCTCCGGAGCGATTTCGGCCCGGCGCTGCCCGTTCGACTGCTCCAGCACCACGTGGGTGTTGATGCCGCCGAAGCCCATCGACGACACCCCGGCCCGGATCGGGCCGTCCGCCGGCCACAGCTCGGCCGTGCTGGGCACCCGCAGCGCCGGCCGGTCGCCGAGCAGCTCCGGGTGCGGGTCGTGGTGGCTGGTGGCCGGCGGGATGACTTGGTGGGAGATGGCCAGGATCGCCTTGAGCAGCCCGCCGACCCCGGCCGCCGCCTTGGTGTGGCCGATGTTGCCCTTCAGGGTGCTGATCGCGGCCGGCGCCGCGTCCGGGTCGGCCTGCCGCCGGGCGGCGGAGAAGGCCCGCAGCTCGGTGGCGTCGCCGACCGCGGTGCCGGTGCCGTGTCCTTCCAGGTAGTTGACGGTCTCGAAGCCGAATCCGGCGTTGCGGTAGGCCCGTTCGATCGCCAGCTGGTGCCCGGCGGCCTCCGGCCGGGTGATCCCGCCCTTGCCGTCGGAGGAGTAACCCCAGCCGACGATGTCGGCGTAGCGCCGCAGGCCCTGGGCGATCGCGTCGCTCTCCCGCACCAGGATCAGCATTCCGCAGCCCTCGCCGGGCCAGAAGCCGTTGGAGTGCCGGTCATAGACCCGCATCTCGCCGGTGGCCAGCGCCCCGGTCTTGGCGAAGCCGATCACCTCGAACGGGTCGATCGACAGGTCCACGCCGCCGGCGATCACGGCGTCGAGCTGGCCCTCGGACAGCGCGTTGCAGGCGGTGGTGACCGACAGCAGCGAGGACGAGCAGGCTCCGTCGACGGTGTAGCCGCCGCCGTTGAAATCGAAGTGGTTGCAGATCCGGCCGGCGATGGTGTTGGCCAGCCCGCCGGCCAGCATGTCCTCGTCCACCGGGGCGAACGGGCTCTTGTACCGGCCTTCCAGCTGGTCGAGGAATGCCCTGAGCGAGGCGTCGTCCCAGCCCTGCTCGCGCAGCGCCGCGCCGACCGTGCGCCGGACGTAGGGCCAGCGCAGCCGCAGCACGCTGGCCCGGCTGAACTCGCCGGTCAGGCTGTTGCCGATCACCACGCCGGTGGCCTGGCGGTTCAGCCCGTCGCCGTTGGGGAATCCGGCGTCGGCCAGCGCCCGGGCGGCGGTGTCCAGCGCCAGCCAGTGGGTCAGGTCGGTGGACCGGTAGGTGGACCCGGCCACCCGGTATTTCACCCGGTCGAACTCGAAGCCCTCGATGACGGCGGCCTTCTGCGAGTAGAACCGGTCCGGTGCCGCCGGGTCGGGGGAGTAGTAGTCCTCCAGCCGCATCCGCTCGTCCGGCAGCCGGCGGAAGGCCCGGCGGCCGGCGAGCACGTTCTCCCAGAGCTCGTCCGGGGAGTTCGCGTCCGGGTAGCGGCAGGAGATGCCGACTACTGAGATGCGCTCCGAACTCATACCGCCACCGCCGAAGGGGTGGCAGCTACCGGACGATCAGCGGCCGCGAGCGCCCGGCGCTGCTTTGCCTTGCCGATGAAGTGCGCGCCCCACCAGCCCAGGCCGCGCAGCGCGCAGACCGCGGTGGTGGCGAAGAACAGCGTGTAGACGACGTTGAACTGCATCATCACGGCGTAGACGAAGGCGACCGACGAGCCGAACATGAACTGGTTGCGGGCCTTGGACGGGGTGGTGCCCGGGTCGGTGATCATGTAGTTGGTGAACAGCACGAAGGGAATTCCGGTCATCACGCCGAGGGCGGAGAAGAGCGAGACGTCCCAGAGCCAGTGCCGGACGAAGGCCTGGATGGCGAAGCCGCCCATCCAGCCGACGATCAGGGCGACCTTGCGAGTAAGCATTGCGTTGATAACCGTTCCTGACACGGCGATGATCAGCGGGATCATCACCCGGAAGAATGTGTTGGCGTTCTCACTGAACTGATAAGGCGGAGCGATGCTGCACCAGTGGCTGAAGCACAGCAGCACCGCGGTGATCCCGAAGTTGGACGGGTTCATGAAGTGCCGCATCCGGCCGTTGATGGGCGCCTGCAGCACCGCCTTCTGCCCGATCGCGACGACCACCGCGAAGGCGATCGGCCAGAACTTGTCGTTCGCGTACAGCAGCATGTTGCAGGCCAGGGCCGTGATGTGGGTCGGCAACAGGAAGGTGTAGACACCCCAGGCACCGTTGCCGCTGTAACCCGGGCGGCGCCGGTGCGCCCGAGCCGACACGGTCTCGATCACGAGCTCGGCGGCGTAGCCGACCCCCAGGGCGAACAACGGCCACGTCCACGGCTGCTCGAAGCCCAGCACGCTGTAGCCGAGGACGTTGAGGATCGACATCGAGATCGCGAAGTT
>NZ_DATINC010000156.1:0-10499 GCF_035474675.1 Jatrophihabitans sp.
GCTCATCGGCAGCCCGTTGCCGAAGGTCAGGATCGACAGGTCCGCAGCATCCGGCGCGTGCAACGGTCCGCCGCCCGAAGCCCGGACCAGCCAGCGCCGGGCCCGCCCGATCGGCACGTGCTCGTCCGCCCAGCGGTCCGGGCCGGCGTAGGAGGCAAGCCAGCCGCCGTCGCCGGCCGAGTGCAGATCCCGTTGGTGGTACAGGGCAATCGGCTCCAGGAAGACCCCGACGGTGCCGTCCACGGCGGCCGCCGCCAGCAGGGTGCGCAGCATCGCCGGGGCGTCGGACGGGTGTGCCGGCACCGCCAGCACCAGCCCCGGGATGTCGCGCAGCGCCGCCACCGAGTTGTCGTTGTGGAAGTGGCCGCCGAAGCCCTTCTGGTACCCGAGGCCGGCGATCCGCACCACCATCGGATTGCGGTACTGGCCCTGGGAGAAGAACTGCAGGGTGGCCGCCTCGCCGCGCAACTGGTCCTCGGCATTGTGCAGGTAGGCCAGGTACTGGATCTCCGGAACCGGCAGGAAGTTGGCGAGCCCCGCACCCAGCCCCACCCCGAGGATGGCCTGCTCGTCGAGGATGGTGTCGAACACCCGGGCGCCGCCGAAGCTCTTGCGCAGCCCGCGGGTCAGCCCGTACACGCCGCCCTTGACCGAGACGTCCTCGCCGAACAGCAGCGTCTCGGGCCGGCGGGCCAGCTCGTCGTGCAGCGCCCGGTTGACCGACTGGGCCAGCGTCAGCGGGCCCTCCTCCTCGGGCAGCCGGCCGCCGAACACCGCGGCGCGGTCCGCCCCGGCCGGTGCCGCCACCGCCGCGGCCACCTGCTCGACGCTGCGCGGGGCCAGCGGCGCCATCACCTGCGACGCCGAGCTGAGCTGCGGCTCGGTCATCACCCGGGCCGCCACCTCGCGCACCCGCTCGCCGATCAGCCGGTAACGCTCGGCCAGCTCCTCTCCGTCGGCGAACCCGGCCGCGGCCAGCAGCTGCGCGGTGGCCAGCAGCGGGTCGCGCGGGTAGTCGGCGACGATCGCGGCCGGCGTCCGGTAGGCCACCTCGGCGTCGGAGCCGGCATGCCCGAGGAACCGGACGGTCCGCAGGTGCAGGAAGGCGGGCTTGCGCGCCGCCCGGACGTAGTCCACCGCCTGCCGGGCCGCGTCGTAGACGTCGGCGAGGTCGCAGCCGTCCACCGCCAGGTAGCGCAGCCCCGGGCGCGCGGAGAACCGCTCGGTGATCCAGCCGGTCGGGGTGCGGGTGCTGATGCCCAGCCCGTTGTCCTCGCACACCATCAGCAGCGGCATCGGCAGCCCCTGGTAGACGGTGTTCGAGGCGGTGTTGACCCCGCCCACCAGCGTCGAGTGGTTCACCGAGGCGTCGCCGAAGCTGGTCACCACGATCGCGTCCGCCGGGTACGGGGTGCGCACCCCGGTCCGCTTGGCCCGGCCCAGCGCGAAGGCGAGTCCCACCGCCCGGGGCAGGTGCGAGGCGATCGTCGAGGTCTGCGGAATGACCGACAGCCGGGCGTTGCCGAACACCTTGTGCCGGCCGCCGGCGATCGGCTCGTCGACCGAGGCCGCCATGCCGCGCAGGATGTCGGCCACCGGGTCGGTGTCGGGCAGCTGCCGGGCCCGGGCGCAGTAGAAGCCGCCGGAGCGGTAGTGCAGCAGCGCCGGGTCGTCCGGCCGCAGCGCCGCCGCGACCGCCGCGTTGCCCTCGTGCCCGGAGGAGGAGATGGTGTAGAAGCCGCGGCCCTGGGCCTGCATCCAGATCGCGGCCAGGTCCACCTGGCGGGACTCGCACTGGGCCCAGAACAGCTCGGCGGCCTGCCGGACCGTCAGCGCGCTGCCGGGCCGGGCCGGGGCGTCGAGGTCGCGGGCCGGGCCGCGCCGCACCGCCGCCAGCTCGGTGAGGAGATGCTGCTCCAGGGGGTGGCGTTCAGCAGGCACCAGCACATCTAACCGTGCCGGCTCAGTCGAGCGCGTTCAGTCCCGCCTCTTCGGCCGCCGCCATCCCCGGGGCGCGACCCGGGCCGGTGCCGGCGGCCCGGCCGGAGATGGTGCGCCGCTCGGTCACGATCGCGGTCACCAGCGCGGCCGGCGTGACGTCGAAGGCCGGGTTCAGGCCGGTGCTGCCGGGTGCGGCCACCCGCCGGCCGGCCAGCGCCAGCACCTCGGTGTCGTCGCGCAGCTCGATCGAGATGGCGGCCCCGGTCTCGGTCGCCGGGTCGATGGTCGACTCCGGGGCGGCCACTACGAACGGGATGCCGGCGTAGTTGGCCGCCACCGCGTGCGCGACGGTGCCGACCTTGTTCGCCACGTCGCCGTTGGCCGCGATCCGGTCCGCACCCACCACCACCGCCTCCACCTGGCCGCCCAGCACCAGCCCGGCCGCGGCGGAGTCGACGATCACCCGGTGCGGAATGCCGCGCCGGCCCAGCTCCCAGGCGGTCAGCCGGCTGCCCTGCAGCAGCGGGCGGGTCTCGCAGACGTAGACCATCTCCAGCGGCTGGGCCTCGTGCAGCCGTTCGATGACGCCCAGCGCGGTGCCGACCTCGACGCAGGCCAGCCCGCCGGCGTTGCAGTGGGTCAGCACCCGGCGGGCGCCGGCCAGCAGCTGGGCGCCGCGCTCGGACAGCGCCCGGTTGGCGGAGATGTCGGCGTCCCGGATCGCCAGGGCGGCGGCCACCAGCTCGTCCGGACCGGCCCCGGCCGCCCGGGCGGCGCGCAGCTGCTCGACCCCCCAGGACAGGTTCACCGCCGTCGGCCGGGCTCCGCTGAGCTTGCCGGCGGCCACCGCCAGGTCGGCGTCCAGCTCGCCGCCCTGCTCGGCGGACCGGCAGGCGGCCAGCGCCATGCCCAGCGCACCGGCCACCCCGAGCGCCGGCGCCCCGCGCACCGCCAGCGACCGGATGTGGGCCACCAGCTCGTCGACCTCGCGAACCTCGAGGACCACCATCTCCTCCGGCAGCCGGGTCTGGTCGATGATCCGTACCGCGCCGCCGTCCCAGTCGATGGTTCGCATGGCCGGTAGCGTAGCCAGCTGTGCTCCTCGCCGACCAACGCAGCGCGGTGGTGGCGGCCTGCCGGGACCTGCTGGCCGCCGGGCTGGTGCGCGGCACCTCCGGCAACGTCTCGGTGCGCGAGCAGGCCACCGGCACGATCGCGATCACCCCGACCGGGGTGCCCTATCCGGGCATGCGGGCCTCCGACGTCGCGGCACTGGCACCGGACGGCAGCCAGCTCGCCGGCGCGCTGAAGCCCACCTCGGAACTGGCGCTGCACCTGGCTGTCTACCGCGACCGGCCGGACGTCGGGGCGGTGGTGCACACCCACTCGGTGTTCGCCACCACCTTCGCGGTGCTGGGCGAGCAGATCCCGCCGGTGCACTACCTGATCGTGCGGGCCGGCGGGGCGGTGCCGGTGGCCCCGTACGCCCGGTACGGCACCGCCGAGCTCGCCGAGTCGTGCGTCCGGACGCTCGGCCGTGGCTTCGCGGTACTGCTGGCCAACCACGGCGTGGTGGCGGTGGGCGCCGACCTCGCCGCGGCGATGGCGGTGGCCGAGGCGGTCGAGTACACTGCGGAACTGGCCTGGCGGGCCCGGCAGGCGGGCGTGCCACAGCTGCTGGACGCCGATCAGCTGGCCGCGGTCGCCGAGGCGTTCGCCGGCTACGGCCAGCCGAGCGGCCGGGACGAGAGCAAATAGTGCCAGCTCATGTCGGCGGGCTTTCGGTGCACAGCCTCAGGACGCTGAAGCGTTGCTGTCGGACTCGACTGGGCTACTTCTCGTTGGATTAGCCATCTTTCGAAGACGAAGCGATTCGACTCCGGCTCACACTGTCAGCGGGCGAACAGCGGCGGCAGTGCCAGCAGCATGCCGGTCGACCAGGTGACGTGGGTCAGCATCGGCGCCAGGATCCCGCCGGACGCCCGGCGTTGCAGGCCGAGCACCAGCCCCAGGGTGGCGGCGGCGAAGACCAGCATCGGGTTGCCGGTGGCCACCGTGACGAGTGCGTAGATGCCGGTCGAGGCCAGCACCGGACGCCGGTCGCCGAGGGCTGCGAACAGCGCACCGCGGAAGAAGATCTCCTCGGCGATGCCGTTCAGCACGGTGACCAGGGCCACCAGCGGCAGCGAGCCGTACCGGGCGTGTGCCAGCACGTTCTCGGTCAGGTCGCGCAGCGGCTCGATCTCGCGCACCGCCAGCGCCCCCAGCACGAACACCCCGACGGCCAGCAGCCCGAGCACCACCGGCGTCAGCACCGGCCGGCGCAGTTCGCCGCGGAAGCTGATCCGGCCCAGGTGCAACGGGCCGGATCCGAGGCCGCCGAGCAGCCAGACCGCCGCCAGGCCCGTGGTCAGCGGGTAGAAGGCCGGATCGGCCGGCCGGACCGACAGCGACAGGCCCAGCAGCACCGCGCCGGCGACGAGCGCCAGCACCACCACCAGCCGGCGGCGCCGGAACGCGCTGTCCGGCTCGCGGTGGTCGCGTGGGACCTTGTCCACCAGGGCCGGGCGCAGCAGCTCGGCCAGCCGGCCGGTCAACCCGGACGATCGCCACGCAGTCCGGGCTGCCGTCGCGCGGGCCGGCGGGTCGGCCGTCATCCGGGCCGGCGGTCGGCAGCAGCCTCGGCCGCCTGCCGGGCCGCCAGCGCCTGCCGCACCGCCTCGTCGTAACCGATCGTCTTCCCGGGCACCAGCCGCTGGATGGAGTTGTCGCGCACCACCACCTCGGTGGTCATCGAGTCCACCAGGTTGCGGGCCGCCGTCAGGTTGACGTCGGTCACCAGGGCCAGCCACGCCGAGGACAGCCGCGGGCTGAGCAGCGGCACCGGCAGCACCGGCAGCCGGCGCCGGTGCAGGATCTGCGCGGCCCGCTGCAGCATGTCGACGTAGCGCAGCACTTCCGGCCCGCCGATCTCGTACACCTGCCCGGTGGCCTGCGGCGCCTCCAGCACCGCCACCAGGTAGCGCACCACGTCGGCCAGCGCGATCGGCTGGCTGCGGGTGCTCACCCAGCGCGGGGTGACCATCGCCGGCAGGTGGTCGACCAGCTGGCGGGTGATCTCCCAGGAGATGCCGCCGTGCCCGATCACCACCGCCGCGCGCAGCACCGTGACCGGCACCCCGGCCTCGCCGAGCAGCCGCTCCACCGCCCGCCGGGACCGCAGGTGGGGCGAGAGCCGCTGGTCGTCGGAGCCCAGGCCGCCGAGGTAGACGATCCGGCTGACGCCGGCCTCGGCGGCTGCGGCGCCGAACGCCCGGGCGGCCGCCGCGTCGACCTGCTCGAAACGGGCCGAGTCCAGCGAATGCACAAGATAGTAGGCGGCGCTGGCACCGGCCAGCGGGCCCGCCAGGCTGGCCGGCCGGGAGACGTCGCCGGCCACCGGTTCGCCCGCCCCGGTGTAGCGGTCCGGCTGCCGGGTCATGGCGCGGACCCGATACCCCGCTGCTTCCAGCGCATGGCACAGGTGCGAGCCGATGAAGCCGGACGCGCCGGTCACCAGCACCTCGGTCCCGGTCATCGCCGCCGCTCCCCTGCCCGGATCCGTTCCGAACGAACGGTGAATGAGCTTGCAGAAATTAGCGTACCGCAGGGCGGAGCAGCTGGACGGCCGTCTCCAGGTCGCCGGCGTGACTGGTGCCGGGCAACACGGTGCCCTGCCAGGCCAGGCCGCCGACGACCAGCCGGCGGGTCGGCCGGCTGCGGGTCAGCGAGCCGATCTGCTCCAGCTCGGCCTGGCTGAGCGGCGGCAGGCCCTCCTCCGAGTGCCGCCACAGGAACACCGCCCCCGCCCCGGTCCGCCGGGCGGCCGAGACCAGCGCGTCGGTCGGCACCCGGCCGCCCAGCACCCGCACCGGGGTCCGCAGCTCGGCAAGGGCCGCGGCCAGCGCGTGCAGCGGCAGGGTGTGCTGTTCGTCCGGGGCGCAGGCCAGCAGCACCGGGCGGCCCGGCATCGGCCGGGGCAGGAAGGCCCGGTAGCCGCGCAGCGCGTCCATGATCGCCTCGGTGAACACGTGCTCGACGTCGACGCCGGCCCGGACCCAGCGCATTCCGATCGAGGCCAGCAGCGGGCGCAGCACCTCGTTCCAGGTGCGCACCGCCCCCCGTTCGACCAGCAGGTCGCCGAGCTGGCTGGCCGCGGCGTCGGCATCCAGCCGGCTGGCCGCCCGGGCCAGCCCGCGCACCTCGGGCGAGGCACCGGGCACCGCCAGCACCCGGCCGCCCGGCCCGCCGCCGTGCTTGACCCGCGTCTGGCTGCCCACCCGGACCGACCGCCCGCCGGCCAGCACGCCGCCGGTCCGGATCGGCGCCGCGGCATGCTCGGAATGCTGGCCCAGCACCGTGCGGGCGGCGGCCGCCGGGGTGTGCCCCCGGCTGACCAGTTCCTGCATGCGCTGCAACCGGTCGAGGTCTGCCTCGGTGTAGCGGCGGTGGCCACCACTGCTGCGCCCGCCCGGGCCCAGGCCGTAGCGGCGCTCCCAGCTGCGTACCGTGGCCGGGGCCACCCCCAACCGGCCTGCCGCGGCGCCTACCGACAGCAGCGTGGGGCCGTCCGGCTCGGAATAGGAAGCTTCCTGCGACACCCTCAAAGGATGCCTGACGATGCGACGGTTGACCAAGTTATACGGGACGATTACTCAACCGCCAGCGCGGGCGTCCGGAGCAGCAGCGGCAGCGACAGCCCCGCCAGCAACGCCGCCAGGACGCCGGCCAGGGTGCCGGCCAGGGCGGTGAGCCCGGCCAGCCACCAGAGGCTGCCCGGCACCGAGCCCGCCACCGCCGCGGTGGCCGCCAGGCCCGCACCGGCGCCGGCCAGCGAGCCCGCCACGCCGATCAGCAGTCCCTCGGTGGCGATCAGCCGGACCAGCTGGCCGGCCGTCCAGCCGACCGACCGCAGCAGCGCCAGGTCCTCGACCCGCTCGCGCATGTTGAGATAGCTGACGTCGGCCACCGCGACCGCGGCCAGCAGCAGCGTGACGACCACGGCGAGGTAGTCCACCGTGCGGGCCCGCAGCGAGATCGCATCGCCCAGCACGCTGCCCACCACGCTGCCCCGGAAGGCCACCGTGATGGCCAGCAACGCCGTCAGGCCGGCCGACCCCACGCACACCGCGAGCATTCCCAGCCCGGTCCGCCCTGGCTCGTCGCGCAGGTTCCGGTAGGCCAGCTGCAGCAACCCGCGTACCTGCCACGCGCCGCCGCGCCGGGTGCGCGTCCGGCCGGCGAAGGCGGCCGGCAGCGGGGCCGGCACCGAGGCCCGCCACACCGGCCAGGCAGAGGCCAGCAAGGTGAGCGCCAGCGCGGCCGGCACCGCTGCCAGTGCCTGGCCGGTGGTCACCGGGGCGCCCAGCCACCGGGCGACGACCAGCGCGGCCAACGCCCCCAGCAGGCCGGCGCCGGTGCCGATCACCGCTATCTCGCCCAGCAGCAGCCGCATCAGCTGGCCGCGGGTCCAGCCCAGGCAGCTCAGGGTGGACAGCTCCGCCCGGGGCGACCGGGCGGCAGCCGCCGCGGCATTGGCGGTGAACACTCCGCAGACCACCAGCACCAGAGTGAACAGCAGCAGGCTCTTGCGGTCGACCGCACGCAGCACCATCACCACCACGCCCTTGCGCTGCCACCGCTCGGCCAGCAGCAGGGCCGGCCGGCCCGCCGAACCCGCCGGCAGCGCGACGTACTGAACCGCGGGGACGCTGCCCACCGTGACGTCGACGGCGAGGCCGGTGGTGCGGGTGATCGCCTCGGCTGCCAGCCGGACCCGCTCCCGGCTCACCGGGTCGGTGCCGCGCACCCCGGCCACCCGGACCTTCACCGCGCTGATCGGGCCGGCCTGGCTGACGTTGTCGAAGACGGTGTCGTCGGTGAACACCGAGGCCGCGTCCAGCGAGGTGATCAGGGTCGGCGTCGGCAGCAGGTAACCGGCGGGGTTGCTGTCGGGCAACAGCGAGTCGTTGCCCAGCCGCGCGCTGCTGGCCGCGTCGACCGGGGTCAGCGGCTCGGTGCGGTAGTCGCCCAGCGCCGACTCCGAGCCCCGGCCGGGGAGCGTGCCCTGCTCCCGCAGCGCCCCGGGCAGGGTTTCCAGCCGGGACTCGTCGAAGGTGCCGACGGTGGCCAGCTTCGGGATGCGGCCGGGCGGATCCTGCTCCGCCAGCACGGGATGCTGGCGGAGCTCGCGGAACCCGGTGTCGGTGGCGTCCGGCGGCAGCAGCGCCGACTCGGAGTAGTTGACCGGCACCTTCCATATCTCGGCCGGGTTGCTGACCGGTTGCGGCTGCAGCGTGCCGTCCGGCCGGGTGCGGTAGCTGACCGGCCCGCTGGTCCAGTAGCCCCTCACCAGCGGGTTGTCGTGTTGCAGGAGCAGCTTGCCGACCATCCGCTGGTAGGCCTGCTCCGCGGTGATCCTGACCTGCGCCACCACATCACCTCGTGCGGTGTCCAGCAGCGCGTCCAGCCTGGGCAGCGGGAGCCCGGAACGCACCTCGGCGGTCTCCGTCGACCCCAGCTGTTCGATGCTGACCTCGTCCACGTCGTCGACCCCGGTGTGGTCGGCCATCAGGACCGGGAGGCTGTGCGCGGGCCACCCGGTCGGGCTGCCGCTCTCGGGCAGGTAGCTGCCCCGGGTCACTGCCAGGTCCAGGCCGGTCAGGGCCTTCTCCTGCTCGGGATCGATCGCCGCGAGCAGGAACGGGAACGTCCACTGCACCACCGCCGCGGCATGGCCGGACGGCAGCCCGTCGAATCCCCTTCCGTTCTCGCCGTTGGTCAGCGACCAGCAGGTGCCCAGCCGCTGGCTGCGCGCCGCGAACGGCGCCGGGGGCCGGTCGGGGCACACCGGCAACGGCCCGCGCGGGTCGACGAAATCGGCGCCGTTGCGACGCTCGCCCGGCCCGCCGACCAGTCCCGCCCGCGCCGGGCTGACGTAGCTGTAGGCGGCCGCCGGCTGGGAGAAGGTGCTCAGCCCCCGGGCGGTGGTGCGGACCACCGATGCGGTGAACAGCCCCTCCTCGCCGGGGGCCAGCGTGCCGGTGATGTCGATCGGGATGTTCACGGTCTGCAGCAGGTAGCCGACCATGGCGATCGGGGCCGCGACCTGCACGCCGGGCAGCTGCTGGATCTGGTGCCACTGCGCCGCCGTGATGCCACCGAACTGGCCGGACAGGAAGTTGGCGCGCACCAGCCCCTGGCTCTCCTCCAGCGCGGTCCGCGAGCCGGCCGGCCGGACCAGGATGTCGTAGGAGGGGCTGCCCTGGGCGGCGGCCCAGCCGCGCAGCTGCAGGCGCTGCTCGGCAACCTGCCCGGTGAGCACCACGAACGCGGTGGTGGCGGCGGCTATGCCGAGCACCAGCACGCCCACCCGGAACCGGTTGGCCTGCAACCGGACCAGCAGCAGGCTGATCATGGCGGGCCGTCGGAAGGCCTCATCGGCACAGTCTGACCGGTGTGCACGGCTGGCGTCACCGGTCCCGGGGGTTGCGGCAGGTCCAGCACCGACCGGCTGGTGGCCAGCACCGTCGAGGTGGCCGACACCAGCACGTAGCACGGGAAGGCGGTGATGCGGTACGCGGCGGCGATCGGCCCACCGTCCGGTTCGAACACCACGGTGGCCGTCGGCGCCAGCAGCTGCTCGATGTCGGCACCCTGCCGCGGGTCACCGACGATCACCACGATCAACCGCAGCGGACTCGGTTGCCGGCCGAGATAGCCGGCCAGCGGTGGCAGCGTGGCCCGGCACCCCGGGCAACTGCTGGACAGGAAGGCCACCAGGTGCGGGCCCCCCGCGGGCTCGAGCAGCGCTCCGGTGCTGGTGCGGGCGAGGATCGGAGGCGCCGGGCTGCCGACGTCCGGCCCGCTGGCGGGCAGCAACAGGTGGCCGGCGGGTCCCGGATGCGGGCTCCGGGCCGGCACCACGTGCAGCGCCAGCAACGAGATTCCCAGCGCCAGGCTGGCGACCAGCGCCGCGTACCCGGTGAGGACGGCGGTGATCGTCATCGCCGGCCACCGGTGGCCAGGACGGACCGGGACGCCGCGGGCCGGACCTGCCGGATCAGTGCCCGCAGGGCCGGCGCCTGCCAGCTGAGCACGGCGCCGACCAGCACGGTCAGCACCGCGGCCAGCGTGACCGGCGCCGGCGCGCTCGTCCCGGGCAGCCGCATGCCGATCGCCAGCAGCAGTGCGACAGCCGTCAGGGCGGCGTTGCGCAGCACGGTCCGCCAGCCGAGCGGCGCGTCCCCGTTGCCGAAGCAGGGGCAGCTGAACCCGGGCCGCCGGGCCACCAGCACCGCGACCCCCGCTGTCAGCAGGGCGAACTCGAGGGCGGCCAGGGCCGCTGCCGCCGCCGCAGTCGGCGGTAACAGGAGCAGCAATGCGGTCAGTCCCTCGGCGGCGACCCACCCACCGGCTACCAGCGAGGCCTGCGGCACGCCGAGCCCGAGGCGCAGTACCAGGCCGAACCGCTCGATCCCGGACCGGTGCCGCACCTTGCCGAACGCGGCGACGACCAG
>NZ_DATINC010000157.1:0-2842 GCF_035474675.1 Jatrophihabitans sp.
CCGGCCGTTCTGCCGCGACTGCGACCGGCTGCGGCTGACCGCCGACGGCCAGCTGCGCACCTGCCTGTTCGGCCACCAGGAGACCGATCTGCGGGCGGCGCTGCGCCGGGGCGACAGCGACGCCGAGCTCGCCGAGCTGATCCGGCAGGCGGTGCGGGCCAAGCCCGCCGGGCACGGCATCAACGCCCCGGGCTTCCGGCAGCCCGAGCGGCCGATGTCGGCGATCGGCGGCTGAACCGGCGATCGGTGGCTGAGCCCGCGCCACAGTTCGCTCGGCTACCGTGGCGGTAGCAGCACCCGCACAAACCACGTGCTCCCCGACGGCTGCTCAGGATCGGTGCGGGCGCACCGATCGGAAACCAGTGCGAGGAGACACATGACCGAACCGGGTCCGGCACCCACCCCGGCCGCTGACGCCACCGCGCTCGAACGGGCGATGTTCGAGGTCAAGCGGGTCATCGTCGGGCAGGAGCGGATGGTCGAGCGGCTGATGGTGAGCCTGCTGGCCCGCGGCCACTGCCTGCTCGAAGGGGTGCCCGGCGTCGCCAAGACCCTCGCCGTGGAGACCCTGGCCCGCACCGTCAGCGGAACGTTCGCCCGCCTGCAGTTCACTCCGGACCTGGTGCCCTCCGACATCGTCGGCACCCGGATCTACCGTCCGGGCTCGGAGCAGTTCGACACCGAGCTGGGCCCGGTGTTCGCCAACTTCGTGCTGGCTGACGAGATCAACCGGGCGCCGGCCAAGGTGCAGTCGGCGCTGCTGGAGGTGATGGCCGAGCGCCAGGTGTCCCTCGGCGGCAAGCGCTACCCGCTGCCGGACCCGTTCCTGGTGCTGGCCACCCAGAACCCGATCGAGAGCGAGGGCGTCTACCCGCTGCCCGAGGCCCAGCGCGACCGGTTCCTGATGAAGATCACCGTGGACTACCCGTCCGCGGCCGAGGAGCGCGAGATCGTCTACCGGATGGGCGTCGAGCCGCCGGTCGCCCAGCCGGTGATCAGCACCGGCGAGCTGATCGAGCTGCAGCGCCGGGCCGGCCGGGTGTTCGTGCACCACGCGGTGGTCGATTACGTGGTGCGGCTGGTGATCGCCACCCGGCAGCCGGGCGAGTTCGGAATGGCCGACGTGGCCGGCTGGGTGTCCTACGGCGCCAGCCCCCGGGCCAGCCTCGGGCTGATCGCGGCCGGCCGGGCGCTGGCGCTGCTGCGCGGCCGCGACTATGTGCTGCCGCAGGACGTGCTGGACCTGGCCGTCGACGTGCTGCCGCACCGGATGGTGCTGTCCTACGACGCCATCGCCGACGGGATCACCGCCGCACAGGCGGTGTCCCGGGTGCTGCAGACCGTGCCGCTGCCGCAGGTGGCGCCCCGTCAGCGGGCCAGCAGCGGCTTCATCCCGGCGGCCACCACGGCCGCTCCGCAGGCCAGCACCGCCGACTACCGCAACGGCGCGCACGCGGCGCCGACCGGCCAACCGGTCGGCCAGTACCCGCAGCAGCAGCCCGGCCAGCCCCGGCAGTCCGGTAGCTGGGGGCCGCCGGCGTGAGGAGGAGGCGGCCCGCTGCCGACGCCGGCCGGCCGGAGGATTCCGGCCAGCCGATAGCGGCTGGCCAGCCGGCCTCGTCCGGGCAGGCGGTTACCTCCGGGCAGGCGGTTACCTCCGACCAGGCGGTTACCTCCGAGCAGGCGGTTCCAGCCAGCCAGGCAGCCCCGTCCGGTCAGGCAGTTACCGCCAGGCAGGCGATGTCGTCCGGGCAAGCAATCTCATCGTCCGGCCAGCCGGCCTCGTCCGGCCAGGCCGAAGCGGTGCTGCGCCGGTTGGAGTACGCGGTGCGCAACAAGCTGGACGGCCTGCTGCTGGGCAGCTACCAGGGCCTGGTGCCGGGTCCCGGCAGCGAGCCGGGGGAGTCCCGGCAGTACTACCCCGGCGACGACGTCCGGCGGATGGACTGGCCGGTGACCGCTCGGACCATGGTTCCGCACGTCCGGCAGACCATCGCCGACCGGGAGCTGGAGACCTGGATGGTGGTGGATCTGTCGCCCAGCCTGGACTTCGGCACCGTGAACATGGAGAAGCGCGAGCTGGTGTTCGCCGCCGCCACCGCGGTCACCCACCTGACCACCAAGGCCGGCAACCGGATCGGCGCCATCATCACCACCGGCGAGCAGACCGTCCGGGTGCCCGCGGTGGGCGGCAGCAACCACGCCCGCTACCTGATGCGCAAGCTGGCCGCCACCCCGAAGGCTGCCGA
Source organism: Jatrophihabitans sp. (assembly GCF_035474675.1). Lineage (GTDB taxonomy): Bacteria > Actinomycetota > Actinomycetes > Mycobacteriales > Jatrophihabitantaceae > Jatrophihabitans_A. The sequence goes on from NZ_DATINC010000157.1 coordinate 2,250, forward strand.
GGGACGGCGCGGTGACCTGGCCAGGGCGCTGGAACAGCTGCGCCGGCCGCCGCGCCGGCGCGGCATGGTGGTGGTGATCTCGGACTTCCTCGGCGACCAGGACTGGGAGCGGCCGCTGCGCGGACTGGGCGACCGGCACGAGCTGCTCGGCATCGAAGTGTTGGACCCGCGCGAGCTGGAGCTGCCGGCCGCGGGCCTGGTCACCTTCGTCGACCCGGAGAGCGGTGAGCAGCTGGAGGTGCAGACCTCCGACGCCCAGCTGCGCCAGCGCTACGCCCAGGCCGCCGCCGAGCAGCGGGCCGAGATCGCCTCGATGCTGCGCCGGGCCGGCGCCGACCAGCTGCGGCTGCGCACCGACTCGGACTGGCTGTCCGACATCGTGAAGTTCGTCGTCACCCGCCGTCGGGGAGTGGCGGTCCGGCCACCCTCGCGCGCCGGAATGATCGGGGTGCACTGATGCATTTCAGGTCGCCGTTGTGGCTGCTGATCCTGCTTGCCGTGGCCGCCGTGGCGCTGGCCTACCTGGCGGTGCAGCTGCGCCGGCGCCGGTTCGTGGCCCGGTTCTCCAACACCCAGCTGCTGGCCAGCGTGGT